>JADJHP010000003.1:0-300000 GCA_016707525.1 Ignavibacteriota bacterium | reverse complement strand
CACGCTCCCTTGATACCACGGCGTTGTACCGTTCCGCGCTCGCCGATCTTACCCACCTCCTGGTCCGTGACGAACTGTACAGGCAGGAGGTCCGCGCGCGCGTGCAGATCGCTCCGGCAGAGATACGGCAGGGAGTCCTACGTTCCCGTGAGCGCCGGCTCGTGCGTTTTCTCTTCTTTGAACGTGAAGACGATGCCCGCTTCATCCGGGGACAGCTCCGCACTTCCGTGGATCTCGACCGGCTCACGCTGGATCCGACGATGCGCGCCATGAAAGATACGGCGACCGTCCATTGGGGCGATGCCGATGAAGCGATCGAGCAGGCCGCCTATGCGCTCGATCGCACCAGCCTCTCCCCGGTCGTGCGTGCCGGGGACGGATGCTACATTCTCCGCTTGATCTCTGTGGTACCTGACCCGGCCGTCCTCGCATTGCCGGCGGCGACGCTGCGGGAACGCGTCGCATCAACGCTCCGCGTCAGGAAAGAACGTGTCCGGGAAGCAGAGTTCGTGGCCGGGCTGCTCGCATCCCGTCACGCCTCCTCGCCGCCAGCAACCTTCCGGATCGTTGCGGATACGATCGCCCGCATCTTCCGCGAACTCTATACGCCGCCCTCGATGGCGTTCTCTCCGGCGATGCGCGACATCGCTCTGACGCGGCTTGCGGGCCGGACCGCGGACACGCTGATCCTCGCGGGCGACAGGATATGGACGGTTGCTGAGGCACTCGACCGGTTGGTGCAACGTGGCTTTACGATGAATGGCGATTCCGTTCGCGGGACCGCTGCGCGGTTGTATACCGTCTTCCGTGAATGGGCCCATCAGGAACTCCTCGCACAGGAAGGGCTGGCACGTGGGCTCGATCGTCATCCCGAGGTCGTCCGCCGGCTTGCCCCGTGGAAGGATCATTATCTCGCCGGGATGGTCGAACGGAAGATCAGCGACAGGGTCGAGATCACCGAGGCGGAGGTCTATGCCTACCTCAAGAGTACCGATGCCACGGTGAAGGTCCCGGAAGTCCGGGTGCGCGTCCTCCGGACGAACAGCATCGAGGAGATGCAGGGCGCATTCAGGATGATGGAGCAGGGGCGGAGTTTCGAAGAGGCCATCGCGGCATCCGGTGCGGACGACCGGCAGGGGGATACGGGATTCTTCCCCGTCACGGACCGTCCGCCGCTGGGGTTCCTCGCGTCACGCCTTGAACCCGGACAGTACTACGGCCCGTTCCGCGATTCCTCCGGATATGTCTACATGCAACTGCTTGAACGAAGGAACGGCAGGGATGCGGCGGACACCACGGGTGCGGCACGCCTTACGGCGGCACGCGATGAGGTGCACCGCATGAAGACACGCCGCAGCATCACCCGGTTCCTCGCCCGGAGCGCGGCCAGCTATGGATTCGAGGTGTACCAGGACAGGTTGAAGATGGTGAGCGTCACGCCCATACCGATGCTCGCGTACCGGCTTCTCGGATTCGGCGGGCGCATGTTCGATGTACCCTTTGTGCAGCCGCAGATCGACTGGCTGAATGAGGAACCACCGAAAGAGGTGATCCTCCCGTGAGCACGAAGGACCCGGTCCGGACGATGTCACGGTGGAAGCGCCTGGTGTTCAGTCTGGTGCCCACGCTCGTGATCCTGCTGCTCATCGTGGCGGCGGAATATCTCCTTCGGGCGACCGGTCCGCCGGCGGATGATGGCCTTGTGACCGAGGTGCAATTCGACGGGACCACCTGGTATCAGACCAACCGGGCCTCTTTGCGCCGCTATTTCGCCGCGGGCAGCCCCCTGGTGCCTGAATTCAAGACCATCCTGTTCCGCAAGGAGAAACTGCCGGAGACCTTCCGGGTGATCTGTCTCGGCAGTTCATCGATGTTCGGTACGCCGTACGACATGAACGCGAACATCCCGGGGATCCTGCGGAGGCAAGTGCGGCACCGGTATCCCGCGAAGGAGTGGGAGATCATCAATTTCGGCGCGTCGGCGATCAACAGTAACGTTGTGCGGGATCTTGCGCCGGCGTTGCTTGCGTTCCGGCCGGATCTCGTGCTGATCTACATGGGGCATAATGAATACTATGGCCCTGATGGGATCGGCGCATCGTATCCTGAAAAGCTCCTGCCGTTCCTGACGCCGCTGAAGTACCGCGCCCGACAGCTCCGCCTGGTGCAGATGCTGGAGTCATGGTTCGCATCCGGCAGGGCCGGGCAGGGGGCAGCTGTCAACCTCATGCAGCAGGTCTCGGGTGGACAGCGTGTTTCCCTCCGTTCGGCGGAAAGCGACAGGGTGCTGGAGCATTTCGGAGACAATCTCGACGCGATCTTCACGACGTTCGCGGAAGCCGGCGTCCCCGTGATCGTGAGCGATATCGCATCGAACACCATGTTCCCGCCGTTCGTCGGCGACACTATGGTCGCCAGCAGGAATGCCGCGGCATTCGATGCACAGATGCGGGCCGATGCGGCGGCGCGAAGGTATGCGGAGATGGTCAACGCTGTGGATGCTCTCGGAGCGGAAGCGACCGATCACCCGGTTCCGCTGTACTGGAAGGGCGTTGCGCTGCGCGCACTCGGGCGGCCGGCCGAAGCAGCACCGCTGCTGCGGATGGCGCGCGACAATGACCTGCTCAAGTTCCGGGCGCCAGGAGCGGTCAATACGATCATCCACGACGTCGCAGCGCGCCGCGGCGTGCCGTGCATCTCCGCGGATACCCTGCTGCAACAGGCATCGTCGGATGGGATCGCCGGCGACTCGTTGTTCTGGGAGCATCTGCATCCGACCCCCGCCGGATACTATTGCATCGCCTCGGGCTTCCTCGACGCACTCACGCAGAGCGGGCTGGTGAACGATGCCCCCGCCACGATGTCGCCTGTGCCGTTCGCAATGGACGCGCTGCACATCTGCTGGCTTGATCTTGCGTACGGTGACGTCTCGATCCAGCACCTCACCGGCCGGTGGCCGTTCGAGCGCTACGAGAGGGCGCCGCTCGTCCTTGCTGCCGCGGATCCCGCGATGCGCGATCTTGTCCGTGACACGCATGCGCGGAAGCTGGCGTGGAACGATGCGTGTTACCGGTCGGCGACGATCTTCTGGCGGACAGGACGGTATCAGGAGGCCCTCACGACATACCGGGCCATGCTCGAGGAATACCCATACAGTTTCTATACGAACTACCTGGCAGGGAGCCTGCTGAATACGATGGGGAGGGGCGACGAAGCGGTCGGGTATCTGAAGGTGTCGTTGAGGTCCAATCCGGACTATCTTCGCGCCCGGTTGGATCTCGGCCTCCTCCAGGTCAATGCCGGGCGATCCGACGAGGGGGTGGGTCATTTGCAGGACGTGGTCCGAAGGGCGGGATCATCCGCAGAGGACCTGCGGATGAAAGCGAATGCCCTGTACGGCCTGGGTGCGGCCGCGTTCAACAGGAACGATCGGGCTGCCGCGGCCCGGGCCGTGGAGGAAGCACTGCAACTCGTGCCAGGCTACCCTGATGCACTCAGGCTGCGTGCCGCGGTCCAGCAGATGGGACGCTGAGTACTGTTCTTTCACTTTCCGTTGATCTCCGCCATCAGTGCGATGGCGGGTGCATGGTCCGGCTTGAGCCGCAGCACTTCGGCGAGGCGCTTCAGCGCGAGATCGGTATGTCCGGCCTGGCGGTGCGCAAGCGCGAGAAGGTATCCGTTCTCCACCTGCTCGGGAGGGGGCAGGACGAACGTGAACATGGCGCTGTACATCTTCTCCGCTTCTTCTGGCCGTTTGGTCCGGAGCGCGATATCGCCCAGGGCACGGTACGCAAGCAATGTGGGTTTGATGGTGAGCGACCTCCGCAGCAGGGACTCCATTTCGGGGATCCTGCCGGTCTCCAGGTAGACCCTGGCAAGTTGAAGGTAGGGCAGGACGTTCACGACCGGGAACTGGTCGATGATCGTCCGGTATTCACGCTCAAGCCCGTCGGCATCGCCGCGGGAGCCATAGTATTCGACCGCTCCTTCATGGGCCTGCAGCCAGTGGATCTCGCCGCGTGTCGCACGGTCCGCGATGAGCCCGAGGGTGTCGGTCTTTGCGATCGCACTGACGAGGCCTTCCTCTTCCTGGAACGGCCAGGCAGTGACGAGGACCTCGGTCCGTCGTTCCGCGAGTCGGTCATCGAGCGGGGTGACGCGGCGATCGCGCCAGATCGCAGTATCCGTGATCGTGTCGCGGCGTGCCCATTCGTCTGTATGGGCGAGGTACCCGCGGGAGCGCATGGCCTCCGCATAGCCCCGCGCCAGGAGGAACTGGCCGTAGGAGGAGGGATGCAGGTGTTCGAGGATGAGCCCGTATCCGATGAGGCTGTCACGGGAATGTGCGGCGAAGATCCGTTCCATGTCGACCGCGGTGGCCAGGCTTCCGTCGTCCATGGCAAGGATCGCTTCATTGAAATCGGAACTCGTACGGAAGCGCAGCTCGTCGTGATCGCGGGCGAGACGGTAGGCCGCCTGTGCTTCGGTGTGGCGCCCGAGCGTATCGAGGCACCGCGCCTCACGGTAGTGTGCTTCGGCATGATACGGGAGAAGTTGGAGCGCCTCACGGAACGAGTTCAATGCTGACGTGAAGGCTCCGTTCATCATCGCCGACTGGCCGGCATTGAACGATGCATGGAATGTCAACTGTTCTTGCGGAGCCAGGGCGGACGCGTCCGTAGAGATGAACGGCGGCAGGCCGCGAAGGTTCGAGACCTGCGTGCCGAAGATGACCGGCACGCCCCGGGATGTGCAGAGGTCGCGGATGTCCGCCATGTTTGCGCGGAATGCATCGAGGCCGTCACGATAGAGGTCGCTGCCGTACGGGATGTATCGTCCGCGGGCCAGTTTTTCCATCATGGTCCCGCGTGATGCAGGGTCATCGCCGGCGAACAGTTTCCCGAGCATGGCATAGCCGTCGCGCATTGCCAGGAAGGTCCGCAGGTGGATGAGGCGCAGGGAGAGGTTCGCGAGCCAGCGGGAGCCTCCCATGGATTCGCGGGAAGCGACACCGAGCGCCCCGTAGAATTCATTGTGGCCATCGTACACGACGATCAGATCGGGTTCATAGTCGAGCACCTCATGCGCCATGTCCCGGGCCGTGAAACTGTTCGTTGCCGTCATCCCGAGGTTGATGACCTCGATGCTCTTCTCGGGAAAGAGGGCACGGAGACGGTCCCGGAGGAACGATGAGAACGCGGCATTGTACCAATAGGGAAAGCCGACGGTCGTCGATCCCCCGAGACAGAAGATGCGGTAGGTGCCGGGGGGTTTCGGGACGAGAAAGTAGTCCGGCGAAGTGGACGGCAGGAAAGAGACCCGTGTGAAGTAGCGGTGCTTCACGCCGGGGTTCATGATGTGGTACTCCCGGCCGTTGAGGTTCTCCGTCGTGAAGAGCGAGAGATCCGGGCCGTATCCCATGATGCGCAGGCCGCCCTCGATGAAGCCGAAGAGGAGGACTGGGAACGCGACCATGATCCCGAAGTACAACCGCCGCCGTTGATTCGTCATAGATGTACGCACGCTCATGATGTCTGGATTCATTCAATATACAAGGTTCGCTGTGGAAAGAAAAGGCAGGACAGGGTGGGGGAGGGGTCTCGTGCTGTGCCACATGGCCGCGATCGGTCTGGTGTGCGTCCTCCTTCCGGTACCGGGGATCGCCCAGCCGCACGTGCCCGCGTGGGTCGGCGATGCGGTCTTCTATCAGATCTTTCCGGAACGCTTCGCCAACGGCGACCCGTCCAACGACCCCCGCGGTGTGCAACCATGGGGAGGCCAGCCGCGCAACGACAACTTCTTCGGGGGGGATCTGGCAGGCATCACCGAACACCTGAACCATCTTCAGGGCCTGGGCATCACGGCGATCTACCTGAACCCCCTCTTCGCCTCCCCGAGCAATCACAAGTACAACACGACGGATTACATGAGGATCGACCCGTCGTTCGGAGACGATGCGACGTTCCGTGTGCTCGTGGATGAGTGTCATGTGCGGGGGATCCGCGTGATCCTCGACGGGGTCTTCAATCACACCTCGGTGGATTTCTTCGCGTTTGCAGACCTCCGCAAGCGGGGAGAACGGTCCGTGTACCGCTCGTGGTACAACGTGGTCAGTTTCCCGATCGCTCCCCCCGAAACGCCGAACTATGAATGCTGGTGGGGCTACGGCACCCTGCCGAAGCTGATGACCTCCGACCCTTCCGTGCGGTCATACATCTATGGCGTCACACGCAAATGGATGAGCTTCGGCATCGATGGGTGGCGGCTCGACGTTGCGAATGAGATCCCGCACGACTTCTGGGTGGCCTGGCGCGCCGTGGTGAAATCGATCAATCCCGATGCCTATCTCTGCGCCGAGGTGTGGGATAATGCGGCGGCGTGGCTGAATGGCAACGAGTTCGATGCGACGATGAACTACCGGTTCCGGACCGCCGTGCTGAATGGCCTGGTGTCCCGCACTACGACGCTTGCCTCGATGGATTCAGCGCTGGCGTCACAGCGCGGCGACTACAGTCCCGGTGTGAATCATGCGCTGCTGAACCTCCTCGGGAGCCATGATACGGAACGGATCCTTACCGCAGCCGGCGGCGATTCGGCAGCGGTCCGTCTTGCGACCCTCCTCCAGTTCACGTATCCCGGCGCGCCGATGGTCTATTACGGCGATGAATTTGGGATGAAGGGCGGGAAGGATCCCGGGTGCCGCGGGACGATGGTCTGGGATCGCACGGAGCAGGACAGTACGGCGTTCCGCTATCTCCGGAGTGTGATCGCACTCCGCCGGTCCCATCCGGTCTGGAGCAGGGGGGACTTTCAAACATTGGTCGTCGACGACGCCCGTCGCGTGTATGCCTACGCACGAACGGGGCTCGGGGTGAGAGGGGTGGTGGTGATGAACGATGGCGACGGACCTTCCACGGTCCGGATCCCCTCGTACAAAGAGCATGGCATGCGCTGTTCCGAAGTGTGGCCACTGTCCGGTGTCCCATGTCCGACCAGTGAGGGATGCCTGGAGATCACCGTCCCCGCCCGGTCCGGCAGGGTGTTTCTGGAGGTGAAGGAATGACCATCATGAAGAAGGCTGGGCTGATGTTGGTCGTCGCCGGGCTTGTTGCCGCCGGCGCCAGGGCGCAGGACAGCGTTGATGTCACATTCCGGTATGTGGTTGCCGGTAAGGCCGGGGTGTCGGTTCCGGGCGAGTTCAACGGATGGAACAACACGGCGGCGCCGATGGCGGCCATCGGCGACAACATATGGACGAAGACCGTGCGTCTCCGCGAAGGGGGAAATCCGTCGCCTCCCGCCTCCGGCATTCCCGGGGCGTGGCAGTACAAATTCTATTACACGGGTGCATCACCGTGGCCGAACGATCCTCTGAACCATCATCAGAACGCGAACGACAACGGCAACTCGTACGTGTATGTGCGGCATCCGACCATCTACCAGTTCATCCCGAACCAGCGGATGGCCGTGCAGACCACCCCTACACCCGCGATCTCGGCATACCTCTTCCCGCGTGTCGGTGCAACCGTGGATACGTCCACAGTGTCGCTCACGATCGATGATGAGACCTTTACGGGGATCGGTTCGGCGTACGATCAGGGGACGCAACGTTTCACTTTCACTCCTCCCTTGCCGTTGCGCAACGGCGAGCACACCGCGATCCTTCGTGCAGGGACGTCCGCTGATACCGTGCATTTCACGACCAGCGCGGGCTTCTTACAGATCACGACGCGTGGCGGGTTTTCCACGGTGAAGCCCGTTCTGGCAGTGCGTGGACTTGTGCAGGATACGAACGCCGTCGTCGTACGCATCGTACGCAATGGCGTTGATACCACTACAGGAGTTGCTGCTGGTGGACGCTGGGTGATCAGTGATACACTGGAGGGCGGGGACAATCACTTCACGGCCATCGCAGATTCCGCCGGAACACGAATCGTTTCGGACCCCATCGTCATCACCAGGCCCGTGTCGCGCTCTCCGATCGCCCGGTTAAGCATCGTCGCTGCCGGTGGCACCATCACCCTGAATGCCGGGACGAGTACCGACCCGGAGGGCCTGCCGATCGCAGCATATGTCTGGCGGGATGATCCCGCAACACCACTGGGCCTCGGCGGACAGACCGGGAGCAGTGTGAGCATTCCCGTGCCCGCGGCCCCCGGTGAGTACTATTTCGGATTGATCGTGGCGGACCAGGAGGGGCTCCGTGATACGATCCGGTCCTTGTTCACGGTCACGCCCGAACTGACGGTAGTGACGCCGACGATCGCATCGAACCCTGCCTGGGCCGCGAAGGGCCGCATCTATTTCATGTTTCCCAAAGCCCTCTCGCAACAAGGGACGCTCGCGGCCGCGGCCGCACACCTCGAGCGGGTCAGGGACCTCGGATTCTCGGTGATCTGGCTGATGCCGGTGATGAAGAACGCATTCCCGATCAACAACTGGACCGGGCCGGGATACAATATCACGGATTTCTATGCGGTCGCCCCCGAGTACGGCACGAACGAGGACTTCCGTGCCTTTATGGCGCAGGCCCATGCCCTCGGCCTTAAGGTGATCCTGGATATCACCCCGAATCACAGCAGCCGGTCGCATCCGTGGGCAGTGGATGCGCGGGCCTTCGGCGAAGATGCACCCTCCTGGCCGTGGTATGAGCACACGATCATCTCCCACAACACGAATGGGCTCGGCCAGTCGTACGATGCCGATGGCTTCACGTACTATTCCGGATTCAGCGAGCAATTGCTGAACCTGAACTGGAGCGATCCCGATCTGCGCAGCGAGATGATCCGCATGTTGTCGTACTGGGTGAAGGAATTCGATGTCGATGGGTACCGGTTCGACGTCTACTGGGGCCCGCACCGCCGGTATGGCGAAGCCGCGATGGGGAACCCGGTCCGTACTGCGCTCAAACGTATCAAGCCTGATATCCTCCTGCTCGCGGAGGATGATGGCACAGGATCGGGCACCGAGGTGATCTACGCAGACAATGTGATCGGCGACGTTCATGGTGGCGTCGATGCCGCGTACGATTTCAAGTTGTACTTCGATCAGATCCGCGCGTTCGGATGGACGGCGAATTCCATCAACGCCCTGCACGCAGCGATCGATAACAGCGGATTCTTTCCCGGTGAGCACGCGCTGTATATGCGGTTCATGGAATCGCAGGACGAGGACCGCATCGTGTATTTCTACTCCGGGGCATTCGCCCTGGATGCACCCACGACCTTCCGTCGGACCATGCCGATGGCCACCGTGCTCTTCACTGCACCCGGCTTGCCGATGCTCTGGAACGGCCAGGAAGTGGGATGGGGATACGGGATCGGTGGGGCCAAGGAAGCACGGGCGCGGAGCATCATCGACTGGCAGTACCAGGGCAGGGGTGTGCTTTCGCCGCACTATCAACGTCTCGCGACCCTTCGGGGTCAATTTCCTGCATTCACGGCACCGAAACTCGATACCGACGGGAACGGCGCGGTGAATGCCGCCGATGCATCCGTCTTCGTTCGCGTGGCATCGTCGAACGACATGGTGTATGCGTTCAGCCGTCCGTACAGCGGGCAGAACGGACTGACGGTCGTGAACATGGCGCCGACGGAGCAGAGTACCGTTCTGGGCGTGACCAACGGGGTCGCGGTGCGCTTCCCGGACGATCTGAAGCCCGGCTCCACGATCTATCTGAATGATCTGATGGCCGACACGACCATCCTCACGACCCCTTCGGGCCTCAACGCTGTGCCGGTGATCCTGCCGCCGTTCGGCAGCAAAGTCTTCACCGTTTCGATGACTCCGGATACGCTGAAGGTCCTTCACCCGGTGACGGAGGTCAGGATCCGTGACGCCGTCCCCGGGGAGTTCGCGGTGTATCCGAATTTCCCCAATCCGTTCAATCCTTCCACCGTCGTGTCGTACGATCTCCCCGTGGCGGCAGAAGTGTCCGTCGTGGTGTATGATGTCCTCGGCAGAGAGTGTGCACGTCTCGTTGATGGGATGAAAGAGGCCGGCGCACACCGGGTGATCTGGGACGCAACGGCAGGGACCGGTGTGCCGGCATCGGGGGTCTATTACGTTCGCGTGATCGCGCGGGGCGCGCGATCGGTACAGTCGGCAACACGCAGCATGCTGTTCATCAAGTGAGGCGTTCATGACCATTCGCCATTCAAGATCCGCGCGTTGTCATCCGAAGAGCGCAGGCCGCCTTCTGCCCGGGCTTCTGGCCGCGTCGTGTCTCATCCTCTGGGCGTCCGTTGCGTGCGCCCAGCCGAGCGCCGTGGAGGGTGGGGTGCGCTTTCACCTTCCGGCGGGGAATGAACGCTCCGTCTCCGTCGTGGGGGATTTCAACGGGTGGAGCAAGGATGAGTTGAGAATGGCCCGGGAGGGCGGCGCGTGGGTCGCCGTGGTGAGACTCCGGCCAGGGATGCAGAACTATAAATTTCTCGTCGACGACGAGCGCTACCTCCTGGACCCCACCAATCCCGTCACGATCGACAACTACAACCGTACGGCACAGAATTCCGCGTTCTATGTTGCGGAGGACGGCAAGGTCCTGCTCATCGGTGCGGCGCCGGGTTCGAATGGCAACCGCGGGGATGTGTATCCCGTCCGGGCTGACCGGCAGACGCTCTTCGTGAACATCATCTGGCACCAGCATCAGCCCCTCTATGCCGATCCCGCGACCGATCAGCTTGCCGGCCCATGGGTCCGCACCCACGGGACGAAAGACTATTATGATATGGCCGCCATGCTGCGCGGCTATCCGGACGTGCATTGCACCTTCAATCTCACCACGTCGCTGCTGCATCAGCTCCGTGAATATTATCTGAACCGCATCGGCCCCTCCGTGGACGTCCGGAAGGGCACCATCGATGTCGCCGGTTTCTGGAAGCGTTGGAAAGGGAAGACCGATCCCTGGATCGACCTCGCGTTGACCCCGGCGGCGGCCTACACGGCAGAGCAGCAGAAGATCGTCTATCAGGATCCGTGGAGTGCGCTCGGCGTGAGCGAGGTGATGATGGAGCGCTTCCCGGAATACCGGGACCTGCGCGACCGGGCTCATGCGGCGAAGGCAGGAGGGCCACAACTCACCGTGGATGATCTCCGTGCGATCACGTTCTGGTTCTATCTGGCGAATTTCGACCCTGATTTTCTGCGGGGTCCTGTGCTTCTGCCCGGCGGGAGCGTCTGCGATCTGAGCGCGTACATTGAAGAGCGCCCGGCAGGCCAGTTCCGATTGCGTGGGCCGGTGACGGATGATGATTGCCGCAGGATCGTCGTCGAGACGTACAAAGTGCTTGCCGCGGTGATCCCGGCACACCGCGCCCTGCGCTACGATCCCGTGAAGCATACGGGGCAGATCGATATCATCACGACGCCGTTCTATCATCCGATACTTCCGCTGATCTACGATTCGGATCTTGCACGCACATGCCAGCCCAACGATGCCCTTCCCACGCGGTACTCCTATCCGGAAGATGCCGATGCACAGGTGGTCAAGGCTGTTCGTATGTATCGTTCCATTTTCGGCGCTGACCCTACCGGGATGTGGCCGGGTGAGGGCTCCGTTGCCCAGCCGGTGCTGAAGATCCTCCGCGATCACGGCATTCTCTGGACCGCAAGCGACGTGAAAGTGTTGCGCAATTCGCGACCGGCCGGCAAGCCGAACACCACACCGTATCGCTTCCCTGCGGGCCGGCAGGGGATGGCGCTCGTGTTCCGCGATACAGAACTCTCGGACCGTATCGGGTTCAAATACCAGTCGATGGAAGGCGAAGAGGCCGCCGAGGATTTCGTGCGGAGCCTCCTCGAGATGGCGCCACCGAAGGGTTCTCCGGATGCGCTTGTGACGGTGATCCTGGATGGAGAGAACGCCTGGGAATGGTATGCGAAGGACCAGGACGGGAAGGCCTTCCTCCATGCGCTGTATCGGAAACTGAGTGTGCTCGCGAAGAGCAAGCAGGTTGTACCGGTGACGATGAGTGAGTATCTCAACGGCAATATCACCCGGGGAGTGCAACCGCACCCTGTGCACAAGCTTCCCTCGATGGAATGGCTCTGGCCGGGATCGTGGATCAACGGCAACTACGATACCTGGGTGGGCGAACCGGAAGAGAATGCGGCGTGGGAGTATCTCGGGATCGCACGCAAGGATCTTGCGAATGCCGGCGTGCCCCGGCCCGATCCGCGCACTCCTGCTCCGCGGGTGAACACGAAGGCATGGTACGCCTGGATGGCATGGGAAGAGATGTATGCGGCAGAAGGGTCCGATTGGTTCTGGTGGTATGGCGGCGATCAAACCGCTCCGGCCGGTGATACGCCGTTCGATCAGGGATTCCTGGCACACCTGAGGAACATCTATCGGTTCGGTTCTCGTGCCGGCGGCACGTTCCCGGAGCGTACGTTTGCCCCCATCCTCACGGCTGGTGGAACGGCCGGAGGCGGACCGACAGGAGCGACCACGGGCAAAGGTGCCATGGCAAAAGGCGATGTGCCGGAGCGCGAGGTGCTGTTCATGTGCGATGCTTCGCATGAGCGGGTCACGTCGGCGATCTACATCGTCGGTGAACTCCCGGCTCTCGGCGCATGGCAGCCGAACGTCATTGCAATGCGGGACGACGGTCACGAAGGTGACGAACATGCGGGAGACGGGATCTGGACGATCCGCATCACGCTTCCTGCGGGCACGCGTGTCGCCTACAAGTACACGAACAGCGGGTCCTCGGGCCAGTGGATGCCCGGCGACGAATCCGCACAGCGCAACCGCACTGTGGTCATCGAAGAGAGTTCTAATCCCAGTATCATACGTGACACATTTGGACAGTAAGCCGACCATGAAGACCTACACACCTCCGAAAGCCCTGGATCTTGTCGCCGATGCCCTGAAGCGAAAGATGAAGGAGACACGGCTGCGCAAATACAACTACAGCGTGCCGTCCATCTGGAGCTCCGGCCGTGGCAAACCGAAGGCCGTCCGTGTGCAACCCTATGCCTACTATCTGGGCGTCGTGAAAAAGCTCAAGGCCGCCCGCGCGCCGAAGCCGGGCCCGGCGAGCGGTGGCGAATGGTCCAGAGATGCGGTGATCTATAATCTGTTCATACGCACGGCCACGGCCTATGACCACAACGGGAATGGCACGCTGGATCTCCCCGTCAGTCCGGAAGGATTGCGTGAAACAGGCACGTTCCTCAAGGCGATGGCGATGCTGCCGTACATGAAGCGCCTCGGCGCCACGACGGTGCATGTCCTGCCCATCACGTCCATCGGCCATGATGGCAACAAAGGGACGCTGGGTTCACCGTACGCGATCAGGAACCCGTATGAGCTGGACGAGACGCTCAGTGAACCGTCGCTCGGACTGGACGTGAAGGTGGAGTTCCGTGCGTTCGTGGAAGCCGCCCATCGCCTCGGGCTGCGCGTGGTGGTGGAATTCGTGTTCCGCACTTCGGCGAAGGATGGGGATTGGGTGAAGGAGCATCCGGAGTGGATGTACTGGATCAAGGATGCCGTCCCCCCGAGGGCCCCGGGTGAGACGGATGAGCATACGTACGGCAGTCCGTTGTTCTCCCGCGATGAGCTTCACAGGATCCATCACGATGTGAACAGCGGACATCTGGGCGATCTCCTTCCGCCGCATCAGGTCTACCGCGACTTCTTCACGGCGCCGCCGAAGCCGGAGAATGTGAACAAGGAAGATGGGCGATACATCGGCACGCTCGAGGACGGCACACGGGTGCGTATCCCGGGTGCATTTGCCGACTGGCCGCCGGATGATAACCAGCCTCCATGGGGCGACGTCACCTACCTGCGGATGTACACGCATCCGGAGTTCAATTATATCGGCTACAATACGATCCGCATGTATGACACGCGTCTTACTCAGCCGGAATTCGTGAACCGTCCGCTGTGGGACCGCATCGTCGGGATCATCCCGTACTACCAGCGTGAGTTCGGCATCGATGGCGTCATGATCGACATGGGGCATGCCTTGCCGATGGCGCTCAAAGAGGAACTGGTCGCCAAGGCCCGCTCCATGAACCCCGATTTCGCTTTCTGGGACGAGAACTTCTCGATCACCCAGCGGAGCCGGGAGGAAGGGTACAATGCGGTGTTCGGATTCCTCTGGGTGGATCAGGCCCATCAGGACCGCATCCGGCGATTGGTGGAGAGGCTGGCGCATGAAGGTTTTCCCATCCCGTTCTTTGCGACACCCGAGAACCACAACACACCGCGCGCTGCTGCCCGCCCCGGCGGCCTGCCGTATGCCCGGTGGACCATCTGTGTGAACGCGTTCCTGCCCGCGATCCCGTTCATTCACTCGGGGTTTGAACTGGCGGAGAAATTCCCGATCAACACGGGGCTGGATTTCACATCGGAAGATCTCAAGCATCTCCCTTCGGAAACACTCCCGCTGTTCAGTGAGTACGGCTACGACTGGCAGAGCAAGGACGAGTTCACCCATCTGATCGCGAAGGTCCTGTCCATCAGGAAGAAGTATGCCGCTCTCATCGCTGATCCCAGGCCGGCATCGTTCCGGATGGTGGAAGAGCACAATAGCCAGATCCTGGCGTTCGCCCGGTCGGCGGAGAAGGGCCGCACGCGCATCGCCGTCGTGGGCAATATGGACTACGGCCATCCGCAGATGACGTCCACGCGGCCGGACACGACGCGGAAGACGCTCACGGATCTCCTGACCGGGAAAAAAATGAAGTTGCAGGAAGGGTGGCTCAAAGTGCAACTCGATCCGGGCGAATGCCTCATCTTCGAATTCTAGGAGCAGTACGACCATGAACGATATCCAGCGCCGGCTTGCACGGAGCTTCTACGCACTCGTCAGTCTTCCATCCACGGCCATGGGCTTCGCCCTCTCCGTGCAGATCTCGGCGCTCAGCTGGCTGCTCACCACGCGGTATCATCTGGACATCCACCAGGTGGGGATCGTGTGGGCGGCGGGTCCGCTCGCGGGGATCGTCGGACAGGTGGTGATCGGCCTGATCAGTGACCGGGTCTGGTTCTGGGGAGGGCGGCGGAGGCCGTTCATCGTCATCGGCGGTACCCTGGCAGCACTGATGCTGCTGGCATTGCCGAATATCGGCGAGATCGACGGGGCCCTCGGCATCGGGAATCTGCTTGTGGTGGCGACTGCCGTGGCGCTCACGCTTGACCTCGCGATCAATATCAGCTTCAACCCGACGCGCTCGATCATCGCCGACGTGACGCCTGAAGGCGCCGCGCGGACGCGTGGCTACACGTGGATGCAGACGATCAGCGGGTTCTTTGGCGTCCTTGCGTATGTGATCGGAGCCGCGGCGGGCAACTTCATGCTCATCTATGCCGGTGTGGGTCTGGTGCTCGCGTTCTCCCTGATCCCCGTGTTCTTCATCGAAGAGCCCCGTGCGCTGGCAGGTGTCGCGTCGGCAGGCGAGGGCACGGTGGCCGTCCGCCGCACGCAGTGGGGGCAGCTCTTTGAGCTCTTCTTCGCGCATGCCTTCGCGTGGATCGGCGTGCAGACGATGTTCGTGTACATCATCGCGTTCATTCAACAGAAGATGCCGCTGCCTCTCGATGCCGCACTGGCGGCGGAGGAAACGGGGCGGATCATTCCTATCGCCTTTGCCGTGCTCAATACGATCGGGTTCCTTCTCCCGGCGCCTGTGCTCGAACCGCTCGCGCGCAGGATCGGCCGCGTGCGCGTCCATACCATCGCCATGGCCATCATGGCGGCCGGCTACTTCGGGATCGTCGCTGTCGGAGACACCCCGCTGATGCTCTATCTCCTCATGGCGGTCGTCGGGATCGGCTGGGGTTCGGTGGTCTCGCTGCCGTTCGCGATCATGTCAGAGAAAGTGGAGACCGGCCGCATGGGGTTCTTTATGGGGCTGTTCAATCTATCCGTGGTGATCCCCCAGCTGCTCGTCAGCCTGGTGCTGGGTTCCGTGATCCAGGCCGCGGGCGACAAGACGATAATCTTCGTGATCAGCGGAACAGCCCTTGCGGCTTCCACCTTCCTCTGGACCTTTGTGCGCGATGAACGCGGAGAGCGGCCCGCCGTTCCTCCGGGAGGGCATTGACCGCCATGAACCATGTTCGCCAGACCCTGGTGTTCGCCGTCGTGGCTCTCCTTGCTGCCATGGTGGCCACCCCGTGGACGGGATGCCACCGCCGCGATGATGGGAAGATCCGGATCACGATGTGGCATCAGGACCGCATCGATGTGCGGCTGATCCTGCAACGGCAACTCGACCGGTTCATGCAGTTGCATCCGGAGGTGCGCGTGGAGCAGCTGTTCAAAGAGACCGAAGAGCTGCGGTCCGGATTCATCATCGCCGCTCTGGCCGGGCAGGGTCCCGAGATCGTCTACGGTCCATCCGACCAGGTCGGGCCGTTTGAGATCATGAAGATCATTCTGCCGCTGGAAGACATCTTTGAGAAGGAGTGGCTCGCGCAGTATGACTCCCGCGGGCTGACCTGGTACAGGGGCCACCTCTACCAGGTCGCAGACAAACTCGGGAATCACCTTACCCTCGTGTACAACAAGAAGCTCGTTCCCGTTCCGCCAACCACCGATGTGGAACTCGTGGAGATCGGCAAGCGGATCACCGCGGATCTCAATGGGGATGGCAAGACGGACCGGTACGGGCTCACGTGGAATTACACCGAGCCATTCTTCTTCATCCCGTTCATGACCGGTCATGGCGGTTGGATCATGGATGACGCCGGGAATCCCACGCTCAACAGCCGCGGGACGATCGACGGGTTGGGGTTCGTGAAACGGCTCCGCGACGAATATCACATCATTCCGAATGAAGCCGATTACAATGTGGCGGACATCCTCTTCAAGGATGGGAACGCCGGGATGATCATCAACGGTGACTGGTCATGGGCAGGATACCGGAATGCCGGCCTCGATATCGGCGTGGCGCCGCTGCCCCGGATAACATCGACCGGGCTCTGGTGCGAGCCGATGGTCTCGCCGAAAGGCTTCTCGATCAATGGCAACATCTCCGCGGAGAAACGGCGCTGGGTGATCGAGTTGATCCGGTACCTGATGAATCCGGAGAACCAGCTCGAATCCACCAAGGAGCTCTTCACTATGCCCACGCACATGGCGGTGCAGCAGGGAGAGTTCGTGCAGGGAAATGAGATCCTTCGCAACTCGGCCCTCCAGATCGCTCACGGCCGGACGATGCCAGTGGTGCCCGAGGTGCGGGCGATCTGGGATGCCATGCGTCCCGGGTATCAGGCCGTGCTGGCCGGCAGGGTGAGTGCGGAACAGGCAGCGGCCGAGATGCAGGCGATGGCGCTCCGGCGGATCAAAGAAATGAACGAATAGGCACATCATGAACCTCTCCCCTCGCACACGACACCGGGTGTACCTGTTCTTCCTCGTCGCGCCGACGTTCCTGATCCTCTTCGGCGTCGTCATCTATCCCTTCTTCTATAATGTCATCCTGTCGCTGTCGAACATGAGCCTGCGCCACATCCGCGACTGGCAGATCATCGGGTTCGGACAGTACGTGAAGGTGTTCACCGAACCGTCGCAACCCGACTTCTATATGGTCTTCGGCAAGACGATCATCTGGACCGTGGTGAACGTCGTCTGTCACGTGGTGATCGGCGTCTTCCTTGCCCTCGTGCTCAACCAGAAGGAGATCAAAGGGAAGTGGTTGTTCCGGGCGATCCTGGTGCTCCCCTGGGCGGTGCCACAATTGATCGTTGCGCTCACCTGGCGGGGGATGTTCAACTACGAGTACGGTTCCATCAATCTGATGCTCACGCAATGGCTCGGCATCGAAGGTGTGCAGTGGCTCCGGCAGCCGCTGGAGGCATTCATTGCGGTGATCGTGACGAACGTCTGGCTCGGGTTCCCGTTCATGATGGTGATCGCCCTGGGGGCGCTGCAGAGCATTCCCCATGATCTGTACGAAGCGGCGGACATCGACGGGGCGCGGTGGTATCACAAACTCTGGCACATCACCGTGCCGCTCATCCGTCCGGTCATGGTGCCGGCCATCACCCTCGGTACCATCTGGACGTTCAACAACCTGAACATCGTGTGGCTGGTGAGCAACGCCGGTGAGCCGTCGGACCAGACACACCTGCTCGTGTCCTTCGTGTACAAGGCGGCATTCAATTTCTACCGGTATGGCTACGGCGCTGCCGTGTCGATGGTGATCTTTGTCATCCTCCTGGTGTTCAGTCTGACCTTCATGCGCCGATCCAAAGCAACCGACAACGTGTATTCCTGAGGAGTACTGCATGGTACGCAGCAGATCCACCACCATGGTCCGTGTCGCCGCCAGCTATGCGGTCCTGATCGTCTTCTCGATCATCGCGCTGTATCCCGTCTGGCAGATCGTGAATATCTCGCTCCGGCCGGCCGATCGTCTGCTGTCGACGTCGCTGGAACTGATCCCCGATCAGGCGTCCTTCAAGAACTACGTCGACCTCTTCACCGAGCGACCCTTCTTCACGTGGCTCCTCAATAGTACGCTGGTCGCGGTCGTGGTCACCGCCACCGGCGTTGCCTTGGCGTCGATGGCCGGGTATGCCTTCTCCCGGTATTCGTTCATCGGGAAGAAGTCCGACCTGCTCAGCCTTCTCGTGACGCAGATGTTCCCCGCAACGATGCTGTTGTTGCCGATGTACATCATGCTTGTGCAGTTGCAGCTGATCAACACCTATATCGGCATCGTGGTGATGTACTCCGCGACGGCCCTGCCCTTCTGTATCTGGCAGATGAAGGGGTATTATGATACGATCCCGCCGAGCCTCGAGGAGGCCGGACGCATCGACGGGGCCTCGCAGAGCCAGATCTTTTTCCGCATCATCCTGCCGCTGGCGGCACCGGCGCTGGTGATCACCGCGCTGTTCTCGTTCATGGCATCATGGACGGAGTACGTGGTTGCCGCGCAGATCCTGCAGGATACCGAGCTGTGGACGCTGCCGCTGGGCCTCAAATCCTTTGAATCGAATATGGGATCGGAGTGGGGGCTCTATGGCGCCGCTTCGGTCATTGTGACCATCCCGGTCGTCGTCCTTTTCCTGTCGCTCAGCCGTTGGCTTGTTTCCGGCCTGACGCTCGGCAGCGTGAAAGGGTGACGCCTCCCACCACCATCAGGGCACACGTCATGGACAAGCCGCGGTTATCGTTCTGGCAGATCTGGAATATGAGTGTTGGATTCTTCGGCATCCAATTCGGGTGGGGGCTGCAGATGGCGAACATGAGCGCCATCTACGAGTACCTCGGCGCGTCACAGAAGGAGATCGCCTGGCTGTGGATCGCCGCTCCACTCACGGGATTGATCGTGCAGCCGATCGTCGGCTACGCCAGCGACAGGACGTGGGGGAGATTGGGGCGGCGCCGTCCGTACTTCCTTGTGGGCGCAGTCCTCTCGACGCTTGCACTCATCGCTATGCCGAATGCCTCTGCCGTGTGGATGGCAGCGGGACTCCTCTGGATCCTGGATGCCAGCATCAATATCACCATGGAACCGTTCCGCGCATTTGTCGGGGACATGCTCCCGCAGGATCAGCGGAAGACCGGTTTCGCCATGCAGAGCCTGCTGATCGGGCTGGGTGCTGTCCTCTCGTCGGCATTGCCCTACATGCTGACGAACTGGTTCGGTGTCGCCGATACCGTTACGGGGAATGCGATCCCCCGAACGGTCCAGCTGGCGTTCTATTGCGGGTCGGCGGTCTTCATCGCGGCTGTCCTCTTCACGGTCGTCCGTACGAAGGAATACCCGCCCGAGGATATCGGGGAGTTCAGAAGACAGAATGCGGCCTCCTCCGGTGCGGGAAGGGCCTTCATCGAGATCTTCCGCGGCATCACTTCCATGCCGACCGCCATGAAGCAACTTGCCGTGGTGCAGTTCTTCACCTGGTTCGCGATGTTCTGCATGTGGATCTACTTTGTACCCGCGGTTGCAACGGTGGTCTTCGGTGGAACTCCGGGATCCCCGGCATATCAGGCCGGCAACGAGTGGGGAGGTGTCTGCTTCTCGGTGTACAACGGCACGGCGTTCGTGTTCGCCTTCGTGTTGCTGGCATTGGTCCGCCGGTTCTCCCCGCGCTCGATCCACCGGATCTGCCTCCTCGCCGGAGGGCTGGGCTTGATCTCCGCCGCCGTCTTCCAGGATCAGTATCTGCTGCTCGGTTCGATGGTGCTGGTCGGCGTTGCATGGGCGAGCATCCTGTCGATGCCCTATGCCATGCTGTCGAATGCGATCCCTCCGGAAAAGATGGGCTTCTACATGGGGGTCTTCAACTTCTTCATCGTCCTTCCCCAGATCCTTGCATCCGCCGGGCTCGGCGTGCTGATGACAGGCTTGTTGGGCGACGATCCGATGCATGCAGTGGTCCTGGGAGGGGGTTCGATGATCGTTGCCGGACTGAGCGTGGGATTGGTGTCGAAGAACGTCGATGATTTCGGGACGCAGACAGCCCGTTGAGGGTGCGCTCAGGCCTGTGGATCGGACCGGAGCAGGCTGTAGCTGAGGAGGTCGGTCGTTCTGCCGTCCTTGTACACCGCGCCGCGCAGCCTGCCCTCGAATGTGAAGCCGGCTTTTTCGAGAACGCGGGCTGACGCCGGGTTCCATGCGAACACCTGGGCGAAGATGCGGTCGATATCGAGGTGTGTGAATCCCCACGCGGTCACGACCCGCACGGCGTCACTCGTGATGCCCCGTCCCCAGTACTCCTCGCCGAGCCAATAGCCGAGCTCTGCGCTGCGCCGCATGAAATCCCCCTGTCGGTGAAGTCCGATCCCGCCAATGGCTTCCTCCGCCGAAGCGATGGCGAACGCGGTCTCGGGGCGGTCGAGCATCACCTCGCGGATCCAGGCCTGTGCATGGGCGGTGTTGTAGGGGAAGGGAAAGAGGTCGCGCAGGTTCACCCACACGTTCCGGTTGTTGGCATGGCGGGCGATGGCAGCGGCATCGTCAAGGACGAAACTTCTGACCGCGAAGTCGCCGATGGGCAGATAGGTATTGTATGTGGGCATAGGTACTTCGTGCGCGCGCAGAACCGGATGCGCCGGCATCCGCGCGCTTGAGATCCGCGTCAGAACAGGATGGGGATGAGAATGTACGCCACGCTCAATCCGGAGATGATGAGCGATGCGAACATGCCCAGCGCCCAGAAGAACATGGGGAGTTCGCCGTCCGTCCTCCGGGCCTGCCGGAGGGCATTGCGCCAGCACCAGATCGTCGATCCCAGTGCCAGGGTGGCAATGGTTCCGAAGGCGAGAAGGAGGATCAGATCGAGGCGTCCCATGGAAGAATATACGAAAGGGTGATTGCTCTTCCAAACCGAGGGTTGCAGTTCAGCCAGTGGGTGGCTATATTAAAGAGGTCGAACCATCGGAAGGAGCGGGAATGGCATCGTCAGCCGGCGCATCGATCCTGATCGTGGAGGATGAGGCGGAACTTCGGAATCTGTTCGCGCTCATTCTGGAGATGGAAGGATTCACCGTGTTGCAGGCCGCGGACGGGCAGAAGGGGCTGGATATCCTGTCCACGCATGCCGGTTCGATCCGGATGGTGATCACGGACCTGAATCTCCCGAAAGTGGGTGGGATGGACCTGATCAATCAGGCCCGCAAATTGAACCCCGCAGTCAAGATCGTTGGCACCAGCGGCATGTCCGGCGATAAGGTCCGTGAGATGGTGATGCGCGCAGGGGCTGATGATTTCATCCCGAAGCCGTTCCAGGCCCAGGATGCCATACGCAAGCTGAAGGCGATACTGGACCAGCCATGAAAGCAGCGACCGAATACCTCTGGTTCACTACCCGCACCAAACGCGACTACATCAATATCACCCTGAAGGTCCAGGAGATCGTCACCGCCAGCGGTATCCGTGAAGGTATGGTGCTCGTTTCGGCCATGCACATCACCGCGGGGGTGTATGTCAATGACGCGGAGGACGGGCTGATCAAGGATATTGATGAATGGCTGGAGCATCTGGCGCCGTATCGCGATGACTACCGGCACCATCGGACGGGGGAGACGAATGGTGATGCGCATCTGAAGAGTCTGCTGGTCCATCATGAGGTTGTTGTCCCTGTCACGAACGGGGCGCTGGACCTCGGTCCGTGGCAGCAGGTGTATTATGCGGAATTTGACGGCATGCGGCGCAAGCGGCTCGTCGTCAAAGTACTTGGTGAATAACACTCTGTCGTACCATCCCTGAAGCAGGAGCTCCCATGAAGTCCATCGTCCGTGCCGGATCCGTCCTCGCACTTCTGGCCGTGCTGCAAGTTGCAGCCACATCGCAGGTGGTGAAACCTATCGTCCCCGTGAGCGTCAGCGCCGACATTTACCGCTTCCGTGGAGGCGATGATGAACACGTCCTTGTAGAGATCGCGTATGCATTCCCCGAGCGCGCCCTTACATACCGGCCCGATTCCGCCGGCCTCGCAGCAGGCGGCGCAGTGAACATCCTGGTCTACCAGCGCGACTCGCTCATTTCCAATGACGGTTGGATCACTCCTCATCGCGTGCCTGATACATCGTCATTCTCCCGCGGGATGAACCTCGTGGGGCTCCATCGGTTGGAACTCGCGGCGGGCGACTACATCCTCCGTATCCTCGTGCGCGACCGCTTCGCTCCGGATCGTCGCGATAGCATCACGGTCCGCCTGCCTATCCGGGTCTTCACGACCGCCGCCCCCGCACTGAGCGATCTGGAGTTCGCATCCGTCATACGCCAGGGAAATCCGGGTGGCGTCTTTTACAAGAACACCCTGGACGTGGTGCCGAATGTGGGAGGGATGTTCAGCGAAGATCAACGCTGCAACTACTATCTTGAAGCCTATAACCTCACCACCGGGCAGGATACGGGCCAGTTCGTGATCCGGACGAGCGTTCTGGATGCGGTCGGGAAAGAGATCATCTCGCGTGACCGCCCGCGGCGCCGTGCCGGGGAGTCCAGTGTGATCGTGGACAATGTCCCCGTCAAGAATCTCCGCACCGGAACGTATTCCATGATCGTGTCATTGCTCGACCGTGACGGCAAGCCTTCGAGTTCGTCGAGCAGGAAGCTGTATGTCTACAATGAGACCCTCGGGATCGATTCCTCGCTCCTCCGCACCGCGTCCACGCTGCCCATGCCCCAATACATGTCGATGGATGAAGCGGAGGTCGATCGCGAATTCCAGTGGTGCAGGTACGTGGTGATGGATGATGAGAAATCGCAGTGGGCCGACCTGAAAGGCGTCGATGCCAAACGCAGGTTCATGTCCGATTTCTGGCGCCAGCGCGGCGCCGGCGTCCGCGAAGAGTACCTGTCGCGCGTCGCGTATACGAACACGAACTTCCGCGTCCTGGGGCGCGACGGATTCAAGACCGACCGCGGGCGGGTGATGATCCTGTACGGACAGCCGGACGATGTGGATCGTCATCCCAATGAGACCGAGATGCGTCCCTATGAGGTCTGGTCGTACAACAACATCCAGGGCGGCGTCATCTTTGTGTTCGTGCTCCGGAACGCCGCCGGCGACTATGAACTCGTCCATTCCACGCACCGGGATGAATTGCACGACGAGAACTGGGACCGCGTGGGAGTGTCCCGCTAACGGTCGGTCCCCGGGGGCCCGGACACCAATGACATCCTACATTGAATATCTGGGCTTCCGTGCGCTGGCAGTGCTCGTGAGCCACGCGCCGTACCGGTGGGTTGGCGCCATGGGATCGCTCCTCGGCCTGGCGGTGATGTACGTGACCGGATACCGCCGGACGGTCACGATGGACAATCTGCGCCACGCTTTTCCCGGGAAGCCCCAGGAGGAGTTGGATGCCATAGCCCGTGGCGCCTATCGCAACTACGGTCGGGCGATACTGGAAATGCTGTGGGCGGGAGGGCAATCCGCCGATGTTCTCCGGGCCCGGATCCATCCGCGCAACATCGAGGTGCTCAGGGAAGCTCTCGCAGGCGGGCATGGCACCATCCTCATGTCCGCCCACTTCGGTTCGTGGGAGTTCCTCCTCACCGGGCTCAAACTGCATATCCCCGAACCTTTTGTCGCGATCGCGCAACGTCAGCGGAATGAACGCATCGATGCAATGATCGACGAGCGCCGCCGCCGCTTCGGCGTGATGACCGTGCCCATGGGTCCATCCGTGCGGGAGGTACTCCGGGCACTCGGCGAAGGGAAGGTGATCATCATCCTTGGTGATCAGAGCGGCCCCCGCGAATCCGTCTTCATCCCGTTCTTCGGGCGACCCTCTGCGACCCACCGGGGTGCGGCAGCATTCGCGCTCCGCGCACACGCTCCGATCGTCCTCGTGCTGCTGATGCGACGTGAGGACGGGGAGTACGATGCGGTGTTCGAACGCATCGATACCACAGGGCTGACGGGTGACCGCGAGGCGCAGATCGTTGAGCTTACCGCACGGCATGCCGCGGTGCTGGAACGCCACATCAGAGAACGGCCGGACCACTGGCTCTGGATGCATAAGCGTTGGAAACATACCCCTGAGTATGAAGCGCGCATGACTGCATCGGCGGTGCATGCGGAGCTCCCATGAACGGGGCCCGGCGATTCCTCGTCTTTCACACGGCATTCATCGGGGACCTTGTGCTGACGCTTCCGGTCACACAAGCGTTGCGCGCGGCATATCCCGACGCATGGATCGGGGTGGTGGCCATCCCTGCCGCCGGGTCCCTGCTGCATGGTCACCCGTCCATCGACGAAGTGATCGTGTATGACAAGAAGGGGACGGACCGCGGAGTGGGTGGGTTCTTCACCCTTGTCCGGCGGATGAGGGCCTTGCATGCGGCGACGGCCATCGTGCCGCATCGTTCGCTGCGCAGCGCACTGGCGGTCTGGTTCGCAGGCATCCCCCGCCGTGTTGGATTCACCACAAGCGCGGCGGCCATGCTCTTCACGGACCGCGTGCCATATGATCCTGCGGCCCATGAGGTGGACAGGAATCTCGCACTCCTCGGTCCGGTGGGGGTTGACCCCCGCGGGGCGCGGCGTCCGGTACTCCCGCTTTCGTCCGACGATGCGGTTGTCGTGGATCGCGCGCTGGGGCGGACCGGTGGAGCCACCGGTGCTGCACCGCTGGTCGCGCTGGCTCCCGGGTCGGTCTGGTTCACCAAGCGTTGGCCCGCACGGCATTTCGCATCCCTCGCCATGGGGCTGAGCCGCGCAGGCTGCCAGGTCGTCCTGATCGGGGGGAAGGAAGATCGATCCCTCTGCGGCGAGATCGCGGCAGCGTGCACAGAGGGCGAGACGGCAAAGAACATGGCGGGCGAGCTCACGCTCAGGCAGTCGGCCGAACTCCTGCGCAGATGCAGGCTCGTCGTCACCAATGACAGCTCCCCGCTGCACATCGCGGGGGCTGTGGGAACGACGACATTCGCGATCTTCGGGGCGACCGTCCCCGCATTCGGATTCGGGCCGCTTGGCCCGATCGACCGCACGTTCGGTGTAGAGGGATTGTCCTGCCGCCCCTGTGCGATCCATGGCGGCGACCGCTGTCCCATCGGGACCTTTGATTGCATGGAACGCCTGGATCCGGACACTATCCTCCGGGCCGCCCTCGATCTGCTTCACGCCCATAGGGAGGAACGCTGAATGGCACTCACGCTGGCAGTCGACCGTGAACATCCCGCCGATAGGCCGCTCGTCCTCGCGGCAGAAGTGATCCAGGCGGGTGGGGTGATCGTGTATCCGACCGAGACCGTGTATGGCATCGGTGCGAATGCCTGGGACGGGACGGCGATCGCCAAGGTGCGTGCGTTGAAGCGCCGGACCGATCAGAAACCCATCCTGGTGATCGTGGGATCGCGCGATCAGCTTGCCTCCGTCGTGGATGGCATCACGCCGCTTGCAGAGCGCTGCATGGATGCGTTCTGGCCTGGCCCTCTGACGCTCGTCTTCAAGGCTTCCACACGGGTCCCCGACCTCCTCTCGCGCGGCACCGGGACGATCGGCGTCCGCATCCCCTCCAGCCCGGTATGCCTCCGCCTTCTCGCACTCGCGGGCTGCCCACTGACCTCGACGAGCGCCAATCTTTCAGGAATGCCCACGTTGCACACGGTCAGTGAGATCAGGCAGGTGATCCCGCTCGGCATCGATCTGGTCCTGGATGCAGGCGTTCTTCCGCCGTCGGAACCGTCAACGGTGCTTGATGTGACAACCGCTCAACCGCGCCTTCTGCGGGCCGGTGCGGTCAGTGAGGCGCGGCTCCGGGAGGTCGTGCCGACCCTGGTGATCGGGGCGTAAAGCCATACCGCGGCCGGAACCCGGTTCGCATCCCACACAGAGTTTCCGGAGGAGTACGTTTCATGGTCTCCCAGCGTCCGAAGTTCCTGACGTTCCCGGTCATTGCGGCCTTCGTCGCTGCCAGCGCGGCGCTCGCTGTGATGGGAGGGATGGCGGTGATAGACCACCGCGCGGATGCGGAACGCCAGACCACGTCAGAACTGGCCTCCATCGCCGACCTCAAGCTTGAACAAGTGAGTTCCTGGCGGCGTGAACGCATCTCGGACGCAAGCTTCGTTGCGAACAATCCCCAGATCCACCGGAACGCCTTGCTGCTGGCCGCCGGGAACGCCCCGCCGCTGGCGCGTAAAGAGATGTTCGGCTGGATGGCCTCGATGTTCAGAAATGGGCAGTATGGCCGCATCGTCGCCTTCGACCGGGACGGGCGTGTCCTGATGTCCGTCCCGGATTCCAGCGCAGGGCCCGCTCCCTTTGCCTCGTCACTGATCAAGCGCGCGGCGGCGGAGCGGACGCTCCTGTTCTCCGATCTTGTGGCACACGACGGCCATGAACCCGTGCTCGATGTGGTCGTCCCGATCTTCGCTGAACCCCGGCCCGGCGCTCCTCTGGTCGCGTCCGTGGTCCTCAGCATCGATCCTCATCGTGTCCTGTTCCCGATCCTGCGGTCGTGGCCCATCCCGAGCGCAAGCGGCCAGCTCGCCCTGATCCGCCCCGAAGGAGCGGAGATCGTGTTCCTCACGGAAGTGCGCGATACGGCGGTGCATCCGCTGGGATTGCGCGTCCCTCTCGCATCGTCCACACTTCCCGCAGCGCAAGGGTTACGCGGGCAGAATGGCCTGTTGCATGGCACCACGTTCGGCGGGGCGTCCGTTCTGGCGGTGCTGCGGCCAGTTCCCGAGACCACCTGGTATCTCCAGGCGCAGGTGGATGACGATGAGGTCTTTGCCCCGGTTAATGAGTATACGAGATTCGTTGTCGCCCTGATCACCCTCCTCGTCCTTGTCGGGGCGGTCACCCTCGCCCTGTTCCTGCGCAAGAAGGAAGCAGACCACTACCGGAACGAATACGAGCGGGAGATCGAACGGCAGGCGCTGGTCCGCCACTACGATCTTCTGACACGGTATGCGAACGATATCGTCCTGCTGTTCGACGACAACGGCAAGGTCCGCGAGGTCAACAACCGGGGTGAGTCTGCATACGGCTATGAACGAGAAAAGCTCTCCGGCATGAATGTCGGTGCCCTCGGGTTCTGGCCTGAGGACCCGGAAGAGACGGCCCGGATCCGCAAGGAACTCGACACCGACGCCGATGAACACCACGGTGTGCTGTTTGAGGCCGTTCACCGACGGGCTGATGGGTCGACATTCCCCGCCGAGGTAAGCGCCCGTCGACTGACGGTGGAAGGGGGAAGGTTCATCCATGCGATCATACGCGACATCAGCGAACGCAAACGCACGGAGCAGGCATTGATCGCTGCCAAAGAGCGGGCGGAAGAAGCCGGAGTATTCCAGCGTGTGCTGCTCGAGAATATGAGCCACGAATTGCGGACCCCCATGCAGGGGATCCTCGGGTTCGCAAGACTCCTTGCCTCGGGGAGCCGTGAGCCGGCGCAGCGGGAGATGGCGGGGAACATCCTGGCATCGGGCAGACGCCTCATGGCCACATTGGATTCCATTCTCCTGCTCTCCGAACTCGAAGCCGGTACGCTCGCCCCACGCCTTCCCGTGCAGCCCGTGGATGAGTTGGTCGAAAGCACCGCGCGTTCGTTCGCCGGCGATGCCGAAGCCAAGGGCCTGTCATACTCGGTGGTCTGTTCGGTGCGGACGGTCTACGCCGCGCTCGATGCGGATCTGTTCCGCCGGGCATTGGGATATCTCATCGAGAACGGCATCAAGTTCACGCCTGCCGGCTCGATCCGGATAGAAGTGAAGAGTGCGCTGACAGAGGGGAGCGAGTCCGTTGCCATCAGCGTGAGCGATACCGGGATCGGGATCGCGCATCACCACCAGGGTGTGATCTTCGAAGCGTTCCGGCAGGCGAGCGCCGGGATGACGCGGGACTATGAGGGCGCCGGGCTCGGGTTGACGCTTGCTGGACGGATCGTGAAAGCGCTGGGGGGAGTGCTGACGGTCGAGAGCGACGAGGGGAAGGGGTCTTCGTTCACAATGATGTTCCCGTGCGCTCCGACACCCGTTGCCGGCATGCGTGCGTCCAGCACCCCTTCCGCACTGGTCGGCCAGCCGCGGCCGGTGGCTCTGCGCCCCACGGTGTTGCTGGTGGAAGACAATTTTCTGAACGCGATCGTTGCGCGCCAGTTCCTTGAAGGGCTCTGCGACGTGGTGCATGCTCCCGACGGGCCGCGTGCCCTCAACATCGCGCGCGAACGGCATTTCTCCTTCGTGCTCATGGATATCCACCTGGGGGCAGGAATGGACGGCGTCGAAGTCGTGGAGGAACTGAGGAAGTTTCCAGGATTTGAGGATGTACCGATCGCAGCGGTGACGGGGTATACCAATTCCGTGGACCGTTCCCGCTTTGAGTCTGCAGGGATGGCCCATTTCCTTGCGAAACCGTACGACAAGTCGGATATGGTCGGCCTTGTCAGCGCGGTCCTCGGCGTCACCCCGGCGCCGGAAGAGAATGGCTGAGGCCGTGAGGGCCGGTCAGGGCCACAGATGTTGCCTCAGGACGAGAAAGGCCTTCTCGACATTCTTCTTTTCCAGGAGAAGTGTGAGCTCCGTCATCGTTGAGACCACTTCGACGACGTTGATCCCCGCCCAGGTCAGCTGCTTGAGTATCGCGTAGTACACACCCGGGACCTCCACCACTTTGGGTGTCAGGTGGATTCCGAGTGCAGCGAGGTTCCGCACACGCGACACCCGCTTCTCTCCGTGGAAGACCTTCTCCACCATTCCCTCCAGGTCTTCCTGCACCATCACCGTCATCTCATGAACGCCCTGCGTGCAGGTGATGAAGTGGTCGCCCTGCTTTCTCACCCGGTCGATGAGCCGCACCTGGCACTGCAGGATGGTGTCGGAATTCCGGAATGTGAACTCCGTGATGTTCGAACGCACGGTCAGGTCGCGCACCAGCCGGAGGATCCCGCGCGGATCGCCCGCACGGTGGCGGAGGTGTGGCGCAAGGCGCCGGAGCGCCATCACCAGCGCGGCGGTCCCGGCCTTCTTCATGCATTCCTTTTCCACGCGCGGACGGATGGTACGGGCGACGGCGGAGAGATTCAGGAGTCCGGCGGCGAGACATTCTTCCAGCACCGGGGATTCGTGGACCACCTGTTCAACGGCTGCAGCGATCGTACGCATGTCTTAAATATAACATTGTGTCATAAAATAGTCAAAGGCAGAGCGTTTTTTTGACTCTCCGCTCCCCGGGCCGTATCCTGGTGCATTCACAGCAAAGGAGTGTACCATGGCCACTGTCCCCGTCTGTCCCGTGTGCGATGCCGAGGTGCACCTGCAGGGTGCCACCATCGTCTCGGAACTCGTGGTGTGTGATTCCTGCTCGTGCATGCTCGAGGTGCGGTCGCTCGATCCCCTGCAGCTTGCCGAAGCCCCCCAGGAACAAGAAGACTGGGGTGAATGATGATCACCATTCTCGATACCACCCTGCGTGAGGGGGAACAGACGCCGGGGGTCTATTTCGATACGCATATCAAGCTCGCCGTTGCGGACCTCCTGTCACGCATCGGCGTCGATATCGTCGAGGCCGGCCACCCGGCCGTGACCGAACAGATCCGCGATGCCGTCCGGCAGCTGGCCCACCGCGGCCTGCGCCCGCGGATCGGCGCTCATGCGCGTTCCCTCGAGACCGATGTTGAACTGGCACTCGAATGCGGCGTGTCGTTCCTCGGCGTATTCTACTGCGTCTCGGATGAACGGCTGGAGGGGAACAGGCGGACCCTCGGCGACGCCATCGACCAGATCTGTGCCACGATCCGCTATGCACGTCAGCGCAACAGCGATCTCCTCATCCGCTATACACCCGAGGATGCCGTCCGGAGTCCGTTTGCGAACGTCCTCCGGGCCGCCGCTGCTGCGGTCGAGGCCGGTGCGGATATCATCAGCATCGCGGACACGACCGGGTACATGATCCCGGGAACCCCCCGGAACATGTACGACTATGTCCGTAACCTCCGCGAAGGCCTTGCCGCGAAGGATCTCCATCCGCGGATCGCCGTTCATTGCCACAACGACCGGGGCCTTGCGCTGGCAAATGCACTCGATGCGTACCGGGGGGGAGCGACGATCATCGACGCATCGGTGCTCGGCCTTGGCGAACGCGCAGGCATCGTGGATCTGGCCACGCTTCTCACGGTCTTGCGGTTCGACTACCATGAAGGGCCGCACTGGAACCTCGCGCTCCTGCCGGAATTGTATGAACTCGTCAGCAGGTTCGCAGGGGTCCCCATCCCCGCAACACTCCCGGTGATGGGCGCGAACGCCTTCAAGCATTGCGCCGGTATCCATACCCAGGCGGCTGTGCGCGACCCCAGGCACTACCAGAGTCTGCCACCGGAGCTGGTCGGTCGCCGGTCGGAGATCGCTCTGGACCACATGTCCGGACTTTCCTCGATCCGCGCCTGCCTCACCGAGATCGGTGAACAGGTGGATGATGACCTCGAGCGCGTGCTCCTGCACCGGGTGAAGCAGATCGGTCAGACCGGGCGCACGGTGGACCTCCATGAATTGTCGTTATTGGTCAATGCCCTCCGACATCCCACCCCCGTTGCCGCGATGGAGTCGATCCCATGATCCGTATCGGATTCCTGCATTCCGTCCTCCGGAAGGACGAGAAATTGCTGCTGGATGCGTTCCAGGCCTGGCAGGATGTGGACGTGATCCCCATCGACGACAGGGATATCCGCTTCACCCTTGGCGCGGGTGACCGGCCCTATGACGTCGTGATCGAACGGTGCATCAATCATTCCCGCGCACTCCACGCATTGAGGATCTTCGAGAGTCAGGGTGTCCGGTGCGTGAATTCGTCGCACGCGGCGTGGACCTGCGGCGACAAGTTGCTGACGTCGATCGTCCTTGCGGAGAACAAGCTCCCGCAACCGGAGGTCCGCGTCGCCTTTACGGAAGAGTCGGCCCTTGCGGCGATCGAAGAGATGGGATACCCGGTCGTTCTCAAGCCCGCTGTCGGTTCGTGGGGAAGGTTGCTCGCGAAGGTCAACGACCGTGACGCCGCAGAAGCGTTGCTGGAACACAAGACCACCCTCGGCAGCTACCACCACTCGATCTTCTACATCCAGAAGTATGTCGAGAAACAGGGACGCGATATCCGCAGCTTCGTCATCGGGGACCGGTGTGTGGCGGCGATCTACCGCACATCACCGCACTGGATAACGAATACGGCCCGCGGCGGCATGGCGACGGAGTGTCCGGTCGATGCGGCACTCGCCGATCTCTCGGTACGCGGTGCACGTGCCGTTGGCGGGGACGTCGTGGCGCTCGATATCTTTGAGACCGGGTCAGGGTATCAGATCAACGAGATCAACTACACGATGGAGTTTAAGAACAGCATCGCCCCGACCGGTGTGGATATCCCGCGCCTGATCGCCGAGCATGTGGTGAAGGTGGGAAGGGAACAGCATGGATAGGGTCCGCACAGCGGTCGTCGGCGCCTCGGGATACACCGGCGGCGAACTCCTCCGCATCCTCCTCGGTCATCCCTCCGTCGATGTTCTCCAGGCGACATCGGAACGCCTTGCGGGGAAGCCGGTGGTGCTGGCACACCCGAACCTGCGCGGACGGACGGAACTGCGGTTCACGTCGCTCTCCACACTTTCGGCATGTGACGTCCTGTTCCTGTGCCTCCCTCACGGAACGACTGCCCGGCAGTTCGACACGTTCGCGCAGCTCGCCCCGCGGATCATCGATCTGAGCGCGGATTTCCGCTTGAAGGATCCCGCGGCGTACGAGAAGTGGTACGGTGGCCCGCACCCTGCGCCTGCGCTCCTTCAGGAGTTCGTCTATGGCATCCCGGAACTCCATCGGGCGGAGATCGTCAGTGCGCGTTATGTGGCCACGGCGGGATGCAACGCCACAGCGTCGATCCTCGGCCTGCGCCCGCTCTACGCCGCGGGCCTGGTGCAACCGGGACGAACGGTGGTGGATGTGAAGGTGAGCTCCAGCGAAGGCGGTGGCGTGCCGTCCGCTGCATCGCATCATCCGGAGCGTGCCGGAGTGATCCGGTCGTATAAGCCAACGGGCCATCGGCACCAGGCGGAATTGCGCCAGGAACTCGGCCTTGCGCCGGACGATCATCTGCATTTTTCCGCGACGGCGGTGGATATCGTCCGCGGATTGCTCGTGACCGCCCATGTCTTTCCGTCACGCCGTCTGGAGGAGATCGATCTCTGGAAGATCTATCGTGCGGCGTACGGCAAAGAGCCGTTCATACGGCTGGTCAAGATGAAAGACGGCATACACCGGTATCCCGAGCCAAAACTTCTCTGGGGGACGAACTATTGTGATATTGGGTTTGATGTGGATATGGACACCGGGCGGGTGGTGGTCCTGGCAGCCATCGACAATCTGGTGAAGGGGAGCGGCGGCCAGGCGGTCCAGTGCATGAACCTCATGCACGGGTTTCCGGAGACCGCCGGATTGGAATTCACCGGCCTTCATCCGGTGTGACCATGTGCCGATTGCTCGCGGTCATCGCGCGCACGCCGATCGACGTGCGCTACCATCTGGACGCCTTCACCCGCGTGTGCACGTCCAGCCCCGAGTATCAGGGCCACGGTTGGGGGTACAGCGTACTGCGCGATGGGGAGTGGGAGCGCTATCGCTCCGTCACACCCATCTGGGATGATGGGTCGCGCCCCGTCGGCGACGTGCGAGTCCTTCTGGCGCACGCGCGGAGTGCTTTCCGCGACGAGGGGATCGTGGTGGAGAACAATATGCCGTTCATCGACGGCCAGCAGGCGTTCATCTTCAACGGCGAGCTTCAGGGGGTCCGCCTGCCTGTGGACGGGCGGACCGGCGCGGAGCGGCTCTTCCGGTTCCTCCGCCGGCCGGCCGCTTCCCACACTCCTGAGGCGGTCTCCCATGCCCTCGGGATACTCAAGAGCAGGACAACGAATATCCGGGCATGCAACTTCATCATTGCTGACCGCACGGCCGTGATCGTGCATTCATTGTTCGCCGGGGAGGCTGCGTATTTCACATTGCATCACCATCGGACAGACGATGCTCTGGCGATCTGTTCTGCTCCGTATGACGACGGGGATCCTCGCTGGGCCCCGATGCAACAGGACCATGTGGAGATAGTTCCATGCTTCTTCTGAAGATCGGCGGTGGCGCCGGCATCAACATCGAAGGGATCGCCGATGACCTGGCCGGCACGACCGGGCCCGCGGTCATCGTTCATGGTGCGAATGCATGGCGGGATGATCTCGCTGACCGGCTTGGCATTGCCCGTGAGGTCGTGACGTCCGTGCGGGGATACGACAGTGTCCTCGCTACAGAGTCGACGATGGACGTTATGCTCATGGTATATGCCGGCCTCCGGAACAAGCGCATCGTCGAAGCGTTGCAGCGGCGGAAGGTCGCTGCGCTCGGTCTGACCGGCCTCGATGGGCGGTTGATCCAGGGGAAGCGCAACCCCGGGATCCAGGTCCGCCAGGGCGAAAAGATCCTGCTTCGCCGCGATCTCTCCGGCAAGCCGCAAGGGATCAATGGCGCTCTGGTGAAGCTTCTCCTGGAGAACGGCTACACGCCGGTCCTGACCGTTCCGATCTGCGACGAGCAGGGCATTGCGATCAGTGCAGACAACGATGACATCACCGCCGTACTGCACCGGGAACTCCATGCCTCCACCGTCGTGAGCCTGCTCGAAGCACCCGGCTTTCTCGCGGATCCGGCAGACCCGGGATCGGTCATACCCGCCATGTCCCGTTCCGACGTGAAGCAATGGGAAGAGCGGTCCACGGGGCGCATCAAACGTAAATTGCACGCGATCAACAGGATCATGGAAGAGTATCCAACCCGGGTCATCCTGGCGGATGGCCGGACAGCGCATCCGCTGGCCGATGCCCTCGCGGGGAGGGGGACGACCATCGCATGAGTACAGCCATCGCTGAGGAGCGTTGTTCACTCGGGGTGTATGCGCGTCGTGGCCTGACGCTGGTGCGCGGAGAGAACGCCGTGGTGTGGGACGACAGGGGGAACCGATACATTGATTGTGTGGCAGGGCATGGTTCGGCGAACATCGGGCATGCGAATCCGCGTGTGGCCGCTGCCGTGGCCACCCAGGCACTGCAATTCACGGCGTGCAGCAATGTGTTCTTCAACGATGTACGTGCGTCATATCTCGATCTCCTCCTCGGCATCGCTCCTTCTCCCCTCGAGCGCGCGTTCCTGTGCAATTCGGGCGCAGAGGCGGTCGAAGCGGCGATCAAATTCGCACGCCATGCGAGCGGACGGACGGAGGTTGTGAGCACTTTCCGTGCATTCCACGGCCGGACCCTTGGGGCGCTGAGTACCACGCATAATCCGGTGTACCGTGAGAACGTTGGCCCGCTCCCAACGGGCGTAACGTTCGTTCCGTACAATGATCCTGCCGCGATCGCCACAGCCGTCACCGACGCGACCGCCGCGGTGATCCTGGAGGTGGTCCAGGGTGAAGGGGGAGTGCACATCGGGACACAGGAATTTCTTGCGACCGTTCAGCGGGTGTGCCGTGAGCATGGTGCGTTGCTGATCGTGGACGAAGTGCAGACAGGGTTCGGCCGGACGGGGAGAATGTTTGCGTTCGAGCACGCCGGGCTGGAGCCGGACATGGTCTGTCTGGCCAAGTCCATGGCGGGCGGGTTGCCGATGGGGGCGGTGTTATGTTCGGGCCACATAACGGTAACGCCGGGGCTGCATGGGACGACCTTTGGCGGGAATCCGGTATGCTGTGCGGCTGCTCGTGCGACCCTGGAATTCATACTGGAGACGGGCCTGGTCGATGCCGCGGCGCAGAAGGGGGAGTATCTCGGGGTGCAGCTCGGCCGCATCGCATCCCCGCGGGTCCGCGAGGTGCGCCGGCTCGGCCTCATGGTGGGGATCGACCTGCGCGAAAAGGCCAAACCGTTCATTGAGAAGTTGCAGACCGCCGGTGTGCTTGCCATGCCGGCAGGGCCTACGGTCGTGCGTCTCCTTCCCCCGTTGACCATTGGCCATGTCGAGCTCGACCAGGTGGCTGCTGCGGTCCGGGATGTTCTTACCGCCTGAATCCTGCTGTTTTGTGCCCGAATTCTTGCAATTGGGAGGGCGATTTCGTACATTGATGTGCACAGCCATTCCGGCATATGCGAACGGCGGTGCAGCAGCATGCACGCCCCATGCGCCTGTAGCTCAATTGGATAGAGTGTTGGCCTCCGGAGCCAAAGGTTTCGGGTTCGACTCCCGACAGGCGCACAGGTTTTTCCCCATCTGCAATCCGTTACGATAGGATCGTATGCTCAAACCGAAGAAGAAGATCTCGAAGCGCGAACTGAAACAGGATTCGCTCCTCACCACCTACATGCAGGTCACGGGCTTCTACGACCAGTACAAGAAGCAGATCAGCATCGGGATCACGGCGTTCGTCGTTGTGATCGTTGCCCTGGTGATCTTTCTCAAGAACCGTGCGGACAGCAACGAGCAGGCGCTGACACAGTTGGCTGCGGTCCATGCGGTGTATGATGCCGGACAGTACCAGCAGGCGATCGACGGCGTGCCGGCACAGAACATCCGTGGCCTCAAAGAGATCGTGGACAACCACAGCGGCACCAGGGGTGGCGATCTGGCGGGGTTCTATCTTGCCGATGCCTACTTCCAGCTCGGCAAGTACGCGGAAGCGCTTGAAGCATTCGAGTCGTGCGATGCGTCCGAGGCACTGGTCGAGTCGTCGCGCCTTGCCGGCATCGCAGCATCCCACGAGGCCCTCGGACAGTTCGCCGATGCGGCCCGGTATTTCGAGAAGGCCGCGGGTGAAGATGTCACGGAAGGCACGGCCGCCGAGAATTTGAACAACGCCGCACGGAATTTCGCGTTGGCGGGCGACAAAGAACGTGCCGTCGACATCCTGAAGCGCATCAAGAAGAGTTACCCGACGACCACCTACGGTCGCGAAGCAGACAGGTTCATCGCCCAGTTGTCGCTGTAACCCCTCGCTCCCGGCGAGAGGCGGGGCCAACGGAAGGAGTGCATGGGGCTTCTCCCTGACAGGGCGCTTACCCGCACCGTTCTCAAGATCTCGACTCCGGCGGTCGCTGGCCTGTCGATGCAGATGGTCGTTACCGTGACCGAAACGGCCATGGTCGGCCGGCTCACCGGGGCCAATATCGTCCTTGCCGCCATGGCCCTCGCTTCGCTCGCCGCGTGGGCCATCACCAGCGCGTTCTCCAGTCTCGCCACAGGCACACACGTCCTCGTCGCACGCCGTTCCGGTTCCCGTCAGCATGTCGGGGCAGGGGACGTGCTCAACAACTCGCTCCTCCTCTCGTTGTTCATCGGACTCCTTGTCGGCCTGCCGGGCTACATGTTCGCCTACGATTTCATCGATTTCTTCGCGGCGAATCCCGATGTCGCGAAGGCGGGGACCGGGTACATGCAGTGGCGGTTCATCGGGATCGGGTTCTTCCTGTTCGTGGTCTCCTATCGCGGATTCTTCAATGGGATAGGGCATACCAAGGTCTTCCTGTACTCCGCCATCATCATCAACGTGTCGAATATCGTCTTCAATTATATCCTGATCTTCGGCGGATTCGGGATCGCTGCAATGGGGTTGACGGGAGCCGGTCTGGCGGTCGCGCTCTCGAATGTTGTGGGTTGGTTGTTCTTTATCGGTGCAACTTTTCTGCCGGAATACCGAAAAACCTACAAGTACTACTCCAAGTTCAGCCTCCGGGGCGATGTCCTGAACCAGATCGTCCGTATCTCGCTCCCGGTGTCGTTCCAGAATATCCTGATCCTTCTCGGATTCCTTGTCTTTGCTGCGATCGCCGGGTATATCGGGACGACGGAACAGGCCGCGACACAGGTGGTGATCTCCGCCCTGTTCATGTCGTTCCTCCCCTGCTTCGGTTTCGGCATGGGAGCGCAGACCCTGGTCGGTCAGAGCCTGGGAAATCACGAGTACACGCTGGCGCACCGGTACGGCCTCGAGGCGGCCCGTCTCGCCACCTACTTCACGATCCTGCTCGGCCTGCTGTTCATCCTGATCCCCGAAGCGGTGATCAGCATCATCACCAACGATCCCGAAGTGACCGCGATCGCGCGTCCGGTGCTGCAGATCGCAGGTGCCGCACAGATGTTCTATGCATCGGGGATCGTGCTTGCCCACGCGCTCCAGGCTGCAGGTGCCACCGTCTACGTGATGTGGGTGGAAGTACTGACGCACTGGGTGATCTTCCTCCCGGCGTCGTATGTTCTCGGGGTTGTTCTGGGTGCGGGACTGGTGGGTGCCTGGCTGGCCCTGCCGGCATATATCATCGCCTATAGCCTGTTGGTCTACGCGAAGTATCGTCGCGGGACGTGGCTTCACATACGAGTGTAAGCAACCATGAAGTTCCGGCGGGTCCTCTTTGTTGTTGGCGCCTTCGTTCTGCTTCTTCTGAAGTTCTCGGCGGATATCTTCCGCAAGAACGTGGAGTTGCAGATGGGCGGACTGCTGGCGTTGCGCGAGCTCGCCGCGGTGGGGGCTTTCATCCTCATCTTCATGGCACTCCGTCCGCTGTTCCCGGAACGCGCCTCCATCCGCCCTGTCCGCTGGCTCGGCATCCAGCTGATCTCTCTCGGTGTCTTCCTGGTGGTCATGCTTCTTCTCGGGCTCCTTCCCGGCGACGGCTTTGATGCAAAGGACCTGGGGCTGCTGCCGTTGGATTACCCCTCACTCTTCATGGCGTCGCTGTTTGGCCTGTTCGCCGGCATCTTCTCGATCGTGAATTTCCAGATCCTGCGGGATCTTGTGCTGGCATCGAGAACGAAGCGGGGCCGCAGGAATTTCTTTGTCTTCATGCTCCTGGTCCTCGGGACCGCGGCATCCTCTGCGCTCATCCGCCCGCTCGACTCCAGCGTGGTCACCGGGGTCCTCTACGGCCTGGCGGTCTGCTTCGCGCTCGTCAATGCTTTCCGTCTTCCGTGGATCGTCTATCTGACCAAGCGCGAAAAGCTCCTCGTGCTCACCCTGACGTTCTTCCTCTTCGTCATGTTCTCGGTCGTTGCTGTCCTCATCAAAGAGAACGCCTCGTTTGAGCGCGGATTGTTGTACTACTCCCACCCGCTCCAGGAGTTCGTCCTGCTCTCGCTTGTGACGGGCGCGATCTACGGCGGGATGGCATTCATCAGTACGCTCTTCCACCTTCCGACCGCCGAAGCATTCGACCGGAAGAGGTCGGAGCTTACATCGATCCATACGCTCAGCAAGCTCGTGACGCAGGTCTTCGATTTCAATGAGTTGATGGAGACCGTCACGAGCATGACCCTGCAGATGGTGGGCGCCCGGAGTGCGTGGATCGAACTCCTGCCTCCTGCCCAGCAGGATCCGGTGATGGCGGGAGTGGATGGTTTCGCCGGCGGGCAGGTTGTCGGGATGAAGAACATCACGCGCGGAGAGATCGAGGAGCTGCAGGGGACGGGCTTGCATTATCTCCGCACGGCGGCCGGGCGGGAGCGCAAGCCGATCGTGGTGGATGAGGTCGCGCGCGACCCCCGCTTCGCGGCTGCTGCAGCGGATGCGGGCCACCCCGGATCCCTCGTCATCGTCCCGCTGGTCTCGCATACGGGCCTGATCGGGTTCCTGTATGCGACCAAGGCGGGGTCATTCGGCTTCGTCAAGGATGATGTGGAACTGATCTCGACCTTCGCGGACCAGGCGACCATTGCGATCGAGAATTCACGGCTCATCAGGACCTCCATCGAGCGCGAACGCCTGGTGCAGGAAATGACCCTGGCCCAGGATATGCAGCGGAAGCTGCTCCCGCAGCGGTTGCCCCGTATCCCCGGGATCGATCTGGATGCCCTGTCCACCCCCGCGTTCGAGGTCGGCGGGGATTACTACGATTATGTGGTCCTTTCGGACCATGAGCTCGGGATCATCGTGGGAGATGTCTCGGGGAAGGGTGTCCCCGCGGCGTTCTATATGTCCGAGGTCAAAGGGATCTTCCAGTCCCTGAGCCCCCTCTATAAATCGCCCCGGGAATTCATGCTCCGGGCGAATACCGTATTGATGGAATCTATTGACAAACACTCGTTCGTTAGTTTAATTTATGGTATCCTTGATGTACGCACCGGATGCTTCCAGATCGCCCGCGCAGGACATTGCCCCCTGTTGCATTGCGGGGAGGAACGTGGTGTGTATCTCAGGCCCGATGGCATGGGGCTCGGGCTGGCGGAGAATTCGATCTTCGCCGGCTCGATCGAGGAGCATACCGTCCGGCTGCGCCCGGGTGACCTCTGTGTGCTGTACACGGATGGGGTCACCGAGGCTCACCGCAACGGAGAGGAATTCGGCTACGAACGGTTACGTGCAGCGGCTGGCTGTGCGGATGGACGACCGGCTGCCAGGGTCAAGGATGATATCCTCCTGGCGGTGGATGCCTTCATCGACCACGGCGCGCCACATGACGATCTGACCCTTGTCGTCGTCCGGTGGCTTGGCCCGGTGGCACAGTCATGATCCGCGATCTGTCTACGGGAGGACGCAGTATGAGTGAATTCACTATAGCGCAGCGGGAACGTGAGACCATCCAGGTGCTCGATCTGAAGGGGTACCTGGACGCACACACCGCTCCGAAACTTGAAGAGGCCTTTCAGGGACTGCTGAAGAACCAGCGGTTCAATATCATCGTGAACTGCAAGGACCTCTCCTATATCAGCAGCGCCGGCCTCGGCGTCTTCATGGCGTACATTGAGGACGTCAGGAAGAACAAAGGCGACATCAAACTCTCGAACATGTCGACCAAGGTGTACAACGTCTTCGACCTGCTCGGGTTCCCCTTGCTCTACGAGATTACCCCCGATGAGCAGGATGCCTATAACAAGTTCGGCAATGCCCTGACACAGAAGTGAAGTCCCGGACCCTCCATATTGAGAGCCGGACGGAGCGACTGATCGCCGTCCGGGATTTTGTTTCCGAAGCGGCCCGCGAATTCGGTTTCGCGGACGACGATGTGAACAAGATCGCCCTCGCCGTGGACGAGGCGTGTACGAACGTCATCAAACACGCGTACCAGTTCGCACCCGACTGCGACATCGCCGTGACCGTCCGCCCGCACAATACGGCGTTCGAAGTGGCGATCCGCGATACGGGGGTCGGGTTCGATCCCTCGGACGTCCATGCACCCGACATGAAAGATTATTTCTCGCATTTCCGCAAAGGCGGCCTGGGGGTGTACCTCATGAAGCGCCTCATGGACAAGGTGGAATACGAGATCGATCCCGGCAAACGCAATGAAGTCCGCCTGACCAAGTATCTCGCGCGCTGATATGCCGCCGTCATCCCCTTCCTCTTCGTACGAGAGCCACTTCGAGCACTCCGCGCTCTTCGAGTTCAGCACCGTCATCAACGCTTCTCTCGACCTCCGGTTCATCCTCGGCCATATCCTGCTCACGCTGATGGGGAAATTGCTCTCCACCCGCGCGCTTGTGGCCCTGGCGCACGATGAGGGCCGCTACCGCGTGGAGATGACCAAGGGGCTGCCGGCCGGACTCGAGGGGAACGAGCTCATGATCAAGACGCTGCCATCGACCGTTGCCCATGTCGGACGCATGAGCGAGAAGCGCCATCCCTGGACCTCCTACTTTGCGGAGCACGAGCTCAGCATCCTGATCCCGCTCATGGCGTCGAAGAGGCCGATCGGCATCCTCGCGTTCAGCGCCCGGCAGGGTGACCGCGGACTCAAGAAGCAGGAAGAGACGTATCTCCGCTCGCTTGCCAGCATCTCGGCCACAGCGATCGAGAAGTGTCACATGATCGAGGAACTCGGCCTCGTGAACAGGAAACTGGACCGCAAGATCCAGGAGCTGAACACTCTCTTTGAGGTCGGCAAGGAATTCGGGGCAGTGCTCGATCCCGAAAAACTGGTCCGCCTGCTCGTGTTCTCTCTCCTCGGACAGGTCGGCGTGAACAGGTACCTGATCTGCCTGAAGGAGGGGAGTGACATGCGCATCGCGGCGTCCCGCATCGATGGCGCCACACCCCAACCGGAACTGCTCGCCGGATTGACAAGGATCCACGCCGGCGTGCATATCGAAGACATGATCGTGACCGGCGCGATCGATCCGCGGCCGGTGTTGCTCGCGCTCCGGTTGAAGGTCGCCGTGCCCATGGAGCTTCAGGGCCAAACGCGCGGTGTCCTCCTGCTCGGCGAGAAGTTGAACCGTGAACCGTTCACACCCGCGGATTTCGAGTTCCTGTCGGCACTGAGCAGCCTCGCGATCATTGCGCTCGAGAACGCACGCCTCTTCCAGCAGGCCATCGAGAAACAGAAGATGGAGGATGAGCTTGCGATCGCCCGTGAGATCCAGAAAGGGCTGTTGCCCAGCATCCTCCCGGCATTGCCGGGTTTCGAGCTGGCCGCGGCGAATTTTTCGTCGAAGCAGGTGGGCGGCGACTACTATGATGCGATCCCGCTGGACGACCACCGGTTGATCCTCGCTATCGGCGATGTGTCCGGGAAAGGAACGCCCGCGTCGCTGCTGATGGCGAACATTCAGGCAACGATCCGTGCGCTGGTGCCGTTGGATCTGCCTCTGACCGATCTCACGGCCCGGGTGAACAATCTCATGTGCCCGAATACAGGCGGGAGCAGATTTGTCACGTTCTTCTGGGGGTGCCTTGATCATGCGCGTCGTGTCTTCACGTATGTGAATGCCGGGCACAATCATCCGTATCTCCTGCACGCCGACGGTTCGGTCGACCGCCTGGACAAGGGTGGCATGATCCTGGGGGTGATGGAGACGACGATGCCGTATGAGGAGGGGAGCGCCGAGTTGACCGAGGGAGATGTGCTGGTCCTCTTCACAGACGGCGTGAGCGAGGCGATGAATGCCGCCAGCGAGGAGTACGGTGAGGAGCGCCTCGAAGCGGTGATCCGTAAGGCCGCAGGGTGGGGGGCGCAGGGTTTGATCGACATCATCCATCAGGACATCATCGCGCACGCTCATGGCGCTCCGCAGTCGGACGATATCACGATGATGGTCATGCGGGTCGTGCCTACCTGATCTTCTTCTTTTCTCTCGTTCGCTTCTCCTTTCCCCCCTCATTGCAATTCCGCTGAATTTATCGTAATTTCTGTTATTGCACACGAACAACTCCGGCCATGTCCGACGATCCCGTCATCCATCCCGTCCGCCTCTCGCGCAAAGCGCTGGAGCGCCATTTTGATGGCTTTGTGACGAGCCTCCGGAAAGCGACCCCCGAGACCCGCGGCACCTATTCACGGGCATTGCGGGAGTTCGTCCGGTGGTTCCCGGCCGACGGGAGTTTCCGGTTCCGCATCGCCGATGTCCGCAAGTACAAGCGTCACCTCGAAGTCCGCAAGAAGCTCTCCGCGGTCAGCGTCTCCACCTATCTCACCGCGTTCCGCCGTTTTTGTGATCATCTCGTGCACCGCGGCGTCCTGAAAGAGAACCCCGGGAAGTTTGTCGGGGGGAACAGCCGGCCTACATCGCATTCTCGCGACTATCTCACCCCCGAGGACATCCGGGCGGTCATGTCCGCCGTTGTCCCGGCCGGACTGCGCGGGGCACGCGACCAGGCCATGATCCTGCTCATGCTCCGTTGCGCTCTGTCGGAGATCGAGCTGGTGCGGGCGGACTGTGCGGACCTCCATGCGGAAGGCGAAACATCGCGACTGATGGTGCAGGGAAAGGGAAGGACGAGCAAGGACGAGGCGGTCATCCTTCCCGCCGATGTCCGCGAGTCGTTGTTCCGGTATCTGGCGGCGCGCGGCCGTACCTCGCCGCAGGACCCGCTCTTTGCCAGTGAAGGAAACCGTACGCGCGGACAGCGCATGACGACACGGGGGATACGCGACAGGGTGAACCTCGGACTCACTGCGGCAGGAGTGAAGGGGGGAACGGTACGCCGGATCTCCCCGTTCTCGCTACGCCACACCGCGGCCCTCCTGATGGCACAGGAGGGGGCGACCGCGGAGGAGATCCGCCAACGCCTCCGGCTCGGCAGCAATGCCACGGCGGCATTGTACCTGCAGTACAAGAACAGCAATGATCCCCAGCAACCGACAAGCGAAAAGGAAGATCACGGTGCCTTACCCGTTCAGCACGATTGAAAAGAAGTGGCAGCAGTACTGGGACGATCACAAGACGTTCCGCACGGAACCCCTCTCCACGAAGCCCAAGCTGTTCGTCCTCGACATGTACCCCTATCCCTCCGGTGCGGGCCTGCATGTTGGCCACCCCGAAGGGTATACCGCCACTGATATCTTCACCCGCTACAAACGGATGCGCGGCTTCCATGTGATGCATCCCATGGGCTGGGATGCCTTCGGCCTGCCTGCCGAGCGTTACGCGATGCAGACGAACATCCATCCGCGCATCACCACCGAGAGGAACATCGATACCTTTCGCCGGCAGATCAAAATGCTCGGTTTGAGCTACGATTGGGACCGCGAAGTGGACACGACGGCGCCAGGCTATTACAAGTGGACGCAGTGGATCTTCCTCACGATCTACAACTCATGGTACGATCCGCAGAAGGATGCCGCCCGGCCGATCAGCGAACTCGAAGCAGCGCTCGCGAAGAACGGTTCCGCTGTTCTGCCGGCCGAGGAGCCTTTCACGGCCGCCCGGTGGAACGGGATGTCGCGGAAAGAGCAGCAGGACGTGCTGTCGCGCTACCGGCTGGCCTACGTGGCCGAGATCCCGGTGAACTGGTGTGAAGGGCTCGGTACCGTGCTCGCCAATGAAGAAGTGGACGAATGGGTGGAGAAGGGGTATACGGTCGAACGGCGCCCCATGAAGCAATGGATGATGCGCATCACCGCGTATGCCGACCGCCTGTTGCGCGATGCCGGCACGCTCGACTGGCCCTCCAGCACTCTGGAACAACAGCGCAATTGGATCGGCAGGTCGGAAGGTGCGGAGGTGGACTTCCCACTCGTTGGTGTGGAAGGTTCCATGCGCGTGTTCACGACGCGCCCCGATACCATCTTCGGGGCGACGTATATGGTCCTTGCGCCCGAGCACCCGCTCGTGGACCGTCTGACCACGGCTGCACAGAAGGCTGCGGTAGAAGGGTATCGCGAGCAGGCGAAACGGAAGAGCGAGCGTGACCGCGACATCGAACAGGACAAGACCGGCGTGTTCACCGGCGGGTTCGTGACCAACCCCGCGACGCGCACGCAGATCCCTGTCTGGATCGCGGACTATGTCCTCATGGGGTACGGCACCGGCGCCATCATGGCGGTACCGGCACACGACGAGCGCGATCATGCCTTCGCGAAGAAGTACGCGCTGCCGATCATCGAGGTCGTGACCGGCGGGGCCGATGTGCAGACGGGATCGCACACCGCAGACGGGAATGCCGTGAATTCCGCCAACGCCGAGATCTCCTTGAATGGACTCGGGACGGCCGAAGCCAAGTCGAAGATGATCTCGTGGCTCGTCCAGACGGGTATCGGCAAGGGGGTGGTGCAGTTCAAGCTCCGCGACTGGCTCTTCTCGCGCCAGCGCTACTGGGGCGAACCGATCCCCATCATCCATCTGTCCGATGGGTCGATGAAGGCCGTGCCCGAGAGCGCACTGCCGCTGTTGCTCCCCGATCTGAAGAAGTTCCAGCCCAGCGGGACCACCGAGTCGCCTCTGGCGCTTGCGACCGATTGGGTGCAGGTGGTCGACACGGAGACCGGCCTCGAAGGCCGCCGTGAGACGAACACCATGCCTCAATGGGCAGGGTCGTGCTGGTACTACCTCCGGTTCATCGATCCGGAGAATGACACGGTATTCTGTGACCCGGAACTGGAAAAGTACTGGATGCCCGTGGACCTCTACGTCGGCGGGTCCGAGCACGCGGTCCTGCACCTGATGTATGCGCGTTTCTGGCACAAGGTACTGTACGATCTCGGCCACGTGAGCACCGCGGAGCCGTTCATGAAGCTCCGCCACCAGGGGATCATCCTCGGTGAGGATAACCGCAAGATGTCGAAGTCGCGCGGCAACGTCGTGAATCCGGATGACGTGGTGCTCCGGTACGGCGCCGATGCCATGCGCCTGTTCGAGATGTTCATGGGGCCGCTGGAGGAGATGAAGCCCTGGAGCACCAACGGCGTGGAAGGGGTGTTCCGCTTCCTCAACCGTGTGTGGCGTCTGTTCGTCGATGACGAGGATGCGATCGATGCCCGGATCACACAGGTCCAGCCGTCCCCCGAGCTCGAGCGCGTGTTCCACACGACCATTCGCAAGGTGGGCGAGGATATCGAGGGGCTCCGGTTCAACACGGCGATCTCGCAGTTGATGATCTTCGTGAACGACATGATGAAGGAAGAGCAACGCCCCCGTGCCATGCTGGATCAGTTCATCCTGCTGGTCGCGCCGTTCGCCCCGCACCTGGCCGAAGAACTCTGGTCGCGGTTCGGTCACACCTCCAGCCTCTCCCACGAGCCCTGGCCGGTGTTCGATCCCGCAAAGATCGCCACCACCACCGTGGAGATCGTGCTCCAGGTGAACGGAAAGGTCCGTTCCAAGATGGAGGCCGCGGTCGCAATGGACGATGCCGCCCTGCAGGCGGCTGCCCTGGCGGACGATGTCGTGAAGCGGAACATCGAAGGGAAACAGGTGGTGCGTGTCATCATCGTGAAGAATAAACTCGTCAACATCGTGGTGCGGTGATCCCATGGAACGACTCTCGGTCGTCCTCGTGACCTACAATGAGGAGCGCAACATCGATCGGTGCCTGGGGTCCATGAGCTGGGCGGACGAGATCGTTGTGGTGGATTCGTTCAGCACGGACAGGACCCTCGAGCTGACGAAGAAGTACACCACGAAGATCTACCAGCACGAGTATCCCGGCACCAGCAAGCAGGTGGAGCGGGGGATCGGCTACGCAACGGGTGACTGGATCTTCGTCATCGATGCCGACGAGGAGATCTCGCCCGAGCTGCGTGCCGAGGTGGAACAGGTGCTGCGGCACGGGACGGACTGCGCCGGGTACACGTTCATCCGCAAGCCGAAGGCATTCGGGCAATGGATCGAACACGGCGGGTGGTTCCCGGATGTGCAGTTCCGGTTCTTCCGGCGGGACAGCTATTATCCCGAGCACCAGGAGATCCATGGCGGGTTCAACACGAAGGGGAAGAAGGGTGCGTTGAAGGGGTATCTCTACCATCACACGTATGAGACGATCTACGCATACGTGGAGAAGATGAACGAGTACACCTCCCTGCACGTGTCCAACAAGTTGAAGGACAATGCGCAGGTCGAAGTGCCCTGGCACAAGGTGCTCCTGAGTCCGCTCTCGCACTTCCTCCGCATGTTCCTCTCACGGAAGGGATATAAGGACGGCTTTCACGGCTTCGTCCTGGCGCTGCTGGATGCGAATTACGCGATGCTGCTCTATGCGAAGCTCTGGGAATACCGGATGCGCCAGCGGGACGGCAGCGGGCTTCTGCCGCCGACGACCAATGCTGAACTCAACGTTCTCAAGAAGAAAAACGCATGATGATCTATCGCCGGGTCCTCCGGTACCTCCGGCCGTACTGGTACAAACTGGCCGCCTCCATGGCATGCTCGATCATGTTCTCGATCTTCAGCGGCATGTCCATCTACCTCATCATCCCCCTGCTGGAGACCCTGTTCTTCAAGCCGGATGCGGCCGTGAAGGCGGCGCCGTCCGTGGCGGCTCCGGCGGTTTCGCTGATCCCGGGATGGTTGACGAACATGAAGGACTGGATCGCGCATGGATTCCAGCAGATGGTCTTTCGCGATACCCCTGCCGAGTCGCTGTTCAACATCTGTATCGTGGTGGTCGTGGCGTTCCTCTTCCGGAACGTCTTCAGTTACCTGCAATCCAATCTGATGATGGCGGTGGAGCAGGGATTGATCCGCGACCTCCGGAATGAGCTGTACCGGCATATTCACGCGCTGCCGCTCGCGTACTTCTCGAACGAACGGACCGGCAATCTGATCTCACGCATCATGAACGATGTGCCGGTGATCAATACGGGCATCTCCGCGACGTTCCAGACGCTGATCAAGGAACCGATGCTCATCATGGTCTACCTGACCATCACGCTGCTCATCAGCTGGAAGTTGACGCTCATCGCGTTCGTCGTGTTCCCGCTCGCCGTGGCCGTCATCGCCGGCATTGGCAAGCGGGTGCATCGGGAGTCGGGGCTGGTCCAGGAACGCATCGCCGATCTTACCTCCGTGCTTCATGAGACCATCTCGGGCGTGAAGGTGGTGAAGGCATTCGGGATGGAAGGGTTCGAGAACCGGAAGTTCGCCGCGGAAGGGCAGGGGTACCTCGACACGATCCTGCGGGTCACCCGCATCCGCAACCTGGCATCGCCCAGCACAGAATTTCTCAGCGCCGCGGCCGGTGCCGTGATCATCTGGTACGGCGGTATGCAGGTGCTCCAGCATGAGGCTCTGAAGGCCAGTGAGTTTCTCGGTTTTCTCTTCGCCATCTTCCAGCTCATGCCGCCGATCAAGGAACTCAGCGGGGTGAATAACCGCATCCAGGAAGCCACGGCGGCAGGGAAGCGCGTATTCGAGATCCTGGACACCGAGCCGGGCATCAAGGATCCCCCCGTACCGGTGCAGCTGGACGGCTTCAGGGATGCCATCGAGTTCAAGAAGGTCGCATTCCACTATGTCGAAGGCGATCCGGTCCTTGCGGACATCTCGTTCACGATCAAGAAGGGTGAGGTCGTGGCGATCGTCGGTCCCAGCGGCGCGGGGAAGTCCACGATCGTGGACCTTGTCCCCCGCTTCTACGACCCCATCGCAGGCGGGATCGAGATCGACGGGATCGACCTGCGCCAGATCCAGGTCAGTGCGCTGCGCGAGCATATCGGCATCGTGACCCAGGAGACGATCCTGTTCAATGATACGGTGCGAAACAACATCGCGTACGGGCTGGATGATTGTCCGCTGGAGCGGATCATTGCCGCGGCGAAGGCCGCCAATGCCCATGCATTCATCAGCCAGATGCCGAACGGCTACGAATCGCGCATCGGCGAGCGCGGCGTGAAGATCTCCGGGGGCGAACGTCAGAGGCTGGCGCTGGCCCGTGCCATTCTGAAGAACCCGCCGATCCTTATCCTTGACGAGGCGACCTCGGCGCTCGACACCGAGTCGGAGATCCTCGTCCAGGAGGCGATCGAACGCCTCATGAGCGGACGCACATCGATCGTCATCGCGCACCGCCTGTCCACGGTGCAGCATGCCGACCGCATCATTGTGGTCGAGGCCGGGCGGATCGTCGAAAGCGGGCGCCACGCCGATCTCGTCAAGAAAAAGGACGGATTGTACAAGAAGCTGTTCGATATGCAATTCAGGATCTAACGATGCGCGTTCTCCGGTACATGGTCACCGGCTCCCTGCTCATCTTCGCCGCGTCCTGCTACTTCTCGATCGCGGTGAACTCGCTGTCCCTCGGCCTGCTTGCGCTGTCGTGGGCCGGCGTGATGATCGGCGAGCGCCGCTGGTTGGCCCCGGCAACGCCGTACGATCTGTTCTTCCTCGCCTATGTCCTTGCCGAACTTGTGTCGACGGCGTTCTCGGTGAACCGCCCGCAGTCGCTCCTTTTTTCGAAGCGGTTGCTGCTTATCGCGATCGTTTACGCCATTGTTGCCAATATCACGTCCGTACGGGACCTCCGCCGGTTTTTCGTAGTGCTCACGGGGAGTGCGACGCTCGTGGCGCTCATTGGACTCGGGAAGCTCCTCTTCGAAGATGTTGTCCGTCTGGGGATCTTCCAGTTCTATATGACAACATCGGAGCTGATGATGATCACGCTCCTGATGGTCCTTCCCTTTGCCATCTTTCCGGGGACGCCCCGCAAGATACGCATGATCAGCCTTGCCGCCCTCGTCCCCCTGGGTATCGCCCTGTATGCCACCGTGACCCGCGGTGCGTATCTCGCAGTGATCGCGGGGGCATTGTTCATGGCCGTTGTGCGCAACCGCTGGCTCCTGATTCCTCTGGTGCTGATCGTGGTCCTCATCATCCTGTTCGCGCCGCCGTACGTCCAACAGCGGCTGGCCAGTATCGTGGATCCGGCACACCCCGAGAATGCCACGCGCATTGCCCTGTGGCAGACGGGGTGGACGATCTTCCAGCACTATCCTGTCGTGGGGGTGGGAGACATCGACCTGCGCGAACTCTACGACCAGTATACCACGGTCCGTAACCCGGAACACCATGGCCATCTGCACAATGTACCGCTGCAGGTGCTCGTGACGCTCGGGGCTGTCGGGTTCATCGCGCTGTACGCTCTGTTCGTCCGGATCGGCATCACGGAATGGAAGATCTATCGTGAAGCCCGGAGCGACTGGTTCCGCGGTTCGATCGCCCTGGGTGCCCTTGGTGTGTTCGTCGGATTTCACGTGATGGGCCTGACGGAATGGAGTTTCGGTGACCAGGAAGTGGTGATCCTCTTCTGGATCTCGGTGGCGCTTTCTCTTGTTGCCGGACGGTTGAACGGTACCGGGCCGGGTGCAGGGACAGGAGGAGAGGCCTGATGAGCAGGGTCACGGTCATCACACTCACCCTCAACGAGGCCCGGAATATCGGGCCGTGTCTGGAGAGCGTCCGCTGGGCGGATGAGATCCTCGTGATCGATTCCGGAAGCACGGACGATACCATCGACCGCGCCCGGGCTTTCTCTGCGCGCGTGCATGAGATCGAATGGAGGGGGTATGGCGCCGCCCGCAACTTCGCCCTGGAGAAGGCGACGGGGGAGTGGATCCTGTGGCTGGATGCGGATGAGCGGGTGACCCCGGAACTGGCGGCCGAGATCCAGCAGATCCTGCGCGATGATCCGGCCGGGATCGATGGGTACTCGATCGCACGCCGGGCGTATTTTCTCGGCCGGTGGATCCGGCACAGCGGCTGGTATCCGGGGCGCGTCACACGCCTGTTCCGCCGTGGCAAAGGGACCTTCAGCGAATCCCGTGTGCACGAGCAGTTGCGCCTCGAAGGGACGGTCGCGCACACGAAGCATGACCTGCTGCATCTCACGGACCCGGACCTTGCGCACTACATGCAGAAGTTCAACACCTACACCACGCTGGCGGCGCAGGATATGGTGGCGGCGGGCAGGAAGAGCGGCATGGGGGACCTGACCGTTCGTCCGGCCTTCCAGTTCTTCAAGATGTACATCCTCCGCCTCGGGATGCTGGACGGGTTGGAAGGGTTCATTCTTGCGGTGCTGTCGTCCGCCTATGTCTTCACGAAATACGCCAAGCTCTGGGAACTCACACGCGAACGGGGGCAAGGGAGGTCTTGATGGACGAAGCACAGAAATTCGGCCTGTTGTTCTCGCAGCTCATCATCATGCTGCACTCGGTCGGGATGCAACAGCTCGGCAGAACGGTCAATCCGGCGACCAACGTGGTGGCCAGGGACCTTGCTGCGGCCTCCAGCACGGTCGACCTGATCGCGATGCTCCGGTCGAAGACGATGGGGAATCTCTCCTCGCAGGAAGAGGCCCTGATCGATCAGGTGCTCGCGGAACTCCGTGAGGCATATGAAGAGGAAACGAGATCATGAAACTCGCCATCATCGGCAACCTCGACAAGCGGGGTGTTCCGGATGCGGTGGGAGTTCTCCTGGAGCGTTTGGAACGATCGTCCGCTTCGTTCGTCATCGACGAACGGGTCGCTGACCTGCTGGATGCCGCGGGGCGCCGCATTGCCGGCGCACACCGTCGTTCGTTGCAGCAATGTGTCGAAGAGGGGGAACTCCTCATCGCGTTCGGCGGTGACGGCACGATCCTCTCCGCGGCACGCGCGGTGGGTGCGCGGGCGACCCCGATCCTTGGCGTGAACCTCGGCAAGCTGGGGTTCCTTGCGGAACTCTCGCCGGAAGAGCTCCCGGCGGTGACGGACGACCTGCTTGCCGGGCGGTACGTGATCCAGGAACGGCTGGTCCTCGAAGCACGGGTGCCGGCTGTGCCGGGCGCCGTGACGCATGCCGTGAACGATATCGTGGTGGACAAAGCGCGGTCGTCGCGCCTCATCGATGTGCACACGCACATCGACGGCGCGTTTGCGGTGACCTACCGCGGCGATGGTCTCATCGTCTCGACCCCGACCGGCTCAACGGGCTATGCCCTGTCCAATAATGGCCCCATCGTGATCCCGACGTGTAACGTCATCGGCATCACGCCCATCGCCCCGCACACCCTGAGTGGCAGGCCGATCCTTGTGCCGGATACGAGCAGGATACGCATCGTCGTGGAATCGATGAGCACGGAAGTGTTGCTCTCCTCCGACGGCCAGGAAGAGGGGCTCTTGACCGCGCCGGTGGAAGTGGAGATCAGTAAGGCACCGTTCCCCGTGAGACTGGTGAAGCGGATGGATAGGTCGTACTTCGAAGTGTTGCGGGCGAAGCTGTTCTGGGGAGCAGACGCCCGGAGGGTCTAGTTGTTCAATGCCCCTTCACCGATCCAGGCCCGGATCCCATTGATCTGGTTCTGGTTCAGTGCTCTGCGGTTCAACGGCATCCGTTCGCCGATCCTTCCTTCGATACGCATGACCAGCGTGCTCTGATCGGGCTGGTTGCGGACGATCACCAGTGCACCCCCGTACATCAGGTTGTCGTAGTTCGTCAGGCGCAGGATGCTCGACTGCGAACCATCGCCGTGGCAACCGGTGAGGGCGCAGGTCTGGTTGAACAGCGGCTGCACATGCACCGCATAGCTCACGCCGGAGATCGGGAAGATGATGTTCGACGGGCTATCGCCGTCGATCGGGTTGTTCTCATCCTTGCAGCCGGAGGCGAGGGCCATCGCGGCAACCGCACACCAAAGAACGACTCTCCTCATCACAGTATCTGCTCCTTCGATTCTTTGGACAGGTACAACACCCCGCTCAGGTACGACGACACCACGTAGCTGTAGAAGATCGTGAAGAAGATGCCGACCAACAGGAGGAAGAGTCCGATCGAGGCGATCGACTGTATCCCGAGCGTGATCATGGCCACGACGATCGCATTCTGCCAGTTCCCGCGGAATTCGCGGATGACCGCCCCGACGTTCAGCGCGTCGCTGATGCTCTCCCGCTCCGCGAAGCGGTAGGCGATGATGGGCGCGAACAGGCTGATCGCGAGACTGTACGGGATCATGAGGAGGGTCATCGCGAAGATATAGATCGATACGAAGACGGGCATGGCATCGCCTTCATCACCCGTGGCGCCGGCCACGACGGCCATGATGAACACGGGGAGGAAGAGGATGAAAATGGGGATCAGGTACACGAAATAGGCCACGCAGAATTTGAAGCCGGTCACGATCTTGCCGCCGATGTCGTCCCAGTCGGGGAGGGTGGGTTCTTCACGCCGCATGACCCGCTGGGTGATCCGGATGAAATACCCGGCCAGGACGAAGATCCCCACGCCGAGCAAGCAGGCGAACATCCAGAGGACGCCGATCAGGGATTTGGTGAACCACCGGGGATCCTTGAAGTAGGCGGAAAACGCCTTGCCGAGGTCTTTCATAAGGTCTGTCTGCGCTCCCTTTCTTTTAGTATACGTAAGCGGGTTGCTGAAAGCAAGCCGGATTGGGCATCTTCAGTTGCATTTTTCCCTTCAGATGTGTATCTTTATAAGTGCTTTCGAAGAGACCGCTCCTTTTGTTTCGTCTCTTCCGGTGCAAATGTGCGACTGATGTTCCCATGGGGCTGTAGCTCAGCTGGGAGAGCGCGTGAATGGCATTCACGAGGTCAGGGGTTCGATCCCCCTCAGCTCCACAATAATTATCCATGATCCATGGATAATGGATAACTGATAATGAGGGACCGAAACCGGTCCCTTTTTTGTTATGGGTACATGACGAACGATACCGAAAGCCATCCTCCCATGTCCGCCCCCTCCGGTACACCCAACCGCCTCGCCACAGAGAAGAGCCCGTATCTCCTCCAGCACGCATACAACCCCGTGGATTGGTATCCGTGGGGGGAAGAAGCGTTTGCACAGGCGAAGGCCACGGAGCGCCCGATCTTCCTTTCGATCGGATATGCCACCTGCCACTGGTGCCACGTCATGGAACGCGAGTCGTTCGAGAACCCGGAGATCGCACGGCTGCTGAACACGCTGTTCGTCCCGATCAAAGTGGACCGCGAGGAGCGGCCGGACGTGGACCGTCTGTACATGGCCGCGCTGAATGCGCTGGGACACAATGGCGGGTGGCCGATGTCGATGTTCCTGACGCCTGACCTCACGCCGTTCTACGGAGGGACGTACTTTCCGCCGGAGAGCCGCCACGGCCGCGCGGGGTTCCCGCAAGTGCTGCGAAAGATCGCGGATCTCTGGAACACCGAGCGCCCGGCGATCGAAGCGTCGGCCACGTCCGTGGTGACCTATCTGCAAGAGGTCGCGGAGGCGAATGGCGGCACAGCTGTGGACCCTACAGCAGCAGCAACCCGTTGCCTCGAAGAGTTCGCGGGGATGTTCGATCATGCCGAGGGTGGCTTCGGCGGCGCGCCGAAATTCCCCCGGCCATCCGTCGTTCATTTTCTCACGCGGTACCATTACCGCACCGGCGATACGGAAGCACGTGCCATGGCGACGGAAACGCTCGACGCGATGGCGGCGGGCGGCGTGTATGATCACGTCGGAGGCGGATTTCACCGCTACGCGGTCGATGCCGCCTGGCGCGTACCCCACTTCGAGAAGATGCTCTACGATCAGGCGCAACTCGCGCTTGCCTACCTCGAGGTCCATCAGATCACGCGCTCGGCACACATGGCGGACGTCGTGCATGAAACGATCGGCTACGTTCTGCGCGACCTCACCGGTCCGGAAGGGGAATTCTACTCCGCGGAAGATGCCGACAGCGCCAGGCCCGGCGATCCGGCGGAACACGGTGAGGGCGCGTTCTACCTCTGGTCGATGGAGGAGATCCTCCGTGTGCTCGGCGACGATGCACATCCGTTCGTGTCACGGTATGGGATCGAGGCGGAAGGGAATGTGCCGTTCGATCCGGGCAACGAATTCACCGGCCTGAACATCCCCTACCGTCCTGCGTCCGATGAGGATGCAGGACGGTCAGTAGCTGAGGAGGGTCCGAATGACGTGCAGCGTCTCCAGCGGGCACGGCAGACACTTCTTCAGGTCCGCGGGGTACGGCCGCGCCCGTTGCGTGACGACAAGGTGCTCGTGGCGTGGAACGGCATGATGATCGCCGCCTGTGCGCGTGCCGGGGCCGTGCTCAACCAACCCGCCTACATCACTGCCGCGCAACGCGCAGCGACGTTTCTCCTCGACCGTTTGTATGATGCTGCCACGGGCACGCTCCTGCGCCGCTGGCGTGATGGCGAAGCGCGGTTCGCGGCCCATCTGGACGACCATATGTGGCTCGTCGACGGACTGCTCGAGCTGCACGCCGCTACGGGCGATCCCGCGTGGTTGGAGAATGCTGTGGCGGTTGGGAAGGCCGCACTGAAGAAGTTCGCCGATGAGCGGGGTGGCGGGTTCTTCGATACGGATGGTACGGACGGCTCCGTGCTGGTGCGGATGAAGGAACGACACGATGGGGCGGAGCCTTCCGGGAATGCGGTCGCTGCCCGGGTCCTGGTACGCCTCGCGGCGCTCACCGGGGGGGACGAGTGGGAGCGAGCCACCGATGGATTTGCGACGGCCTTCCAGCCGTGGCTGGAGAAGCAGCCATCGGTGATGCCGCTCATGACCGCAACGCTGCAGGGAATGGAAGGGAAGGGGTCGCAATTGGTGATCGTCGGGCCCTCCGGCCACGACGAGACCCGGGCAATGATGCGCGCCTACTGGACACGCTTCCTGCCGGATACCGTGGTGATCCTTGTCGACGACGCCCACAGGGAAGCACTCGGCCGGCTGGTGCCTTTCGCCGCGCATCTCCCTCTGATCGACGGAAAGCCGGCGGCGTACCTCTGTGAGGATTTCGCCTGCCGGCTTCCGGTGACTTCTGCTGATGACCTGGGTGGACTGCTTGATGCGCTGCGCGGGTAAGAGCCCCTACGCCGCGGTCGCCTCGCCCGTTGCCAGGTTGATGGTGTAGCTCTTGCTGCCGATCACCAGCGTTGCCTGCTGGTTGCCGAGGAATGTGACAGTACCATTGAACGAATAGATGTTGCCGGTACTGCTCTGGCCGTAGATGATCACTGCCGCCGATCCGCCGCTGACGCGTTTCGTGCTCTTGTCGATCAGCAACGCGGTCGTGGACACGGTGATGGTGCTCGTGAAGCTCACCTTGTTCCGGACCTTTGACGCTTGTGAGCCATAGCGGTTGTAGATGCCCGTGACGCTATACGCGGTGCCGGTCAGCAGGTTCGACACCTGGAATGATGCCGCGGCGGAGTCGTTGGACGACATCCGCGGTGTATCGTAGATACCCTTCATCGTGTATCCGAAGTCCAGCCGGTTCACATTCGCCAGCACGACAGAATACCTGAACGAGTAGGAATAACTGTAGGTCCCTACCCGTACGCGCGTGATGGTCGTGTCCCACATCGTGCCCGCTGAGGCATCAACCTTCCCGAGGGAACCACCGCCGGCGATCGTTGCGGCTTCTTCCAGTTGCGCTGTGAGTCCCGCGGTTGATTGGCTCCCGCCGAGGGTGCTGGCGAAGGTATCCGCGGCATCGTCGGCCGTGAGCACCACAGCATCCTCTGTTCCTACCGCCCCGTCATCTTTCTTGCATCCTCCGATCAGCAAGGCCGAAAGCCCGGCGATCAGCAGCCATCGATACTGGTGCCTCATTGTGTGCCCTTTCATACGTCCCTGTTCTCCCTGAGATGATGCAATCGTTAGACAAATCCGGTGCCAATGGTTGACCGCTTATTTTCGCCGGATTTGAGCCCGCGTGTGTCACCCCGCGCAGGAGATCATCACCAGGTGCGGAAAATCAGCCTCCTCGTGCAGTTTTCCTGAATGAGATCGTGATCCCACCAGCGCCCAGAAGGATCATGATCGCAGCCTGGACGACCGTCCTGTACGGGATGGACGGGCTGCGGAAGAGCGCGGAATACAGGAACCAGAGGCCGATCAGGCACAGTGCCGTATAGAGGCCGATCATGATCTTTCGTGCCAGCGCCCGCGTTTCAGGGGTGTCCGTAGCAAAGGTCCGGTTGTACAGCATAAGCCCCGCCATGGCAACGAAACCGAGTCCGGCAAAGATGAGCCAGAACTGACGGATGTCGCCCGACGGGTCGGCGGTGCCGAGGAGCGGTTTGAGCATGGCCTCGTACATCATGCCGCCGAGATTGGATCCGATCAGGCTTCCCACGACGCCGTACAGGAAGGCGTACCCCATGTACACGGCTTTCCGGTCCTGCGGTGCAACGAGCCCCACGTAACTGTAGTACTTTGGATGCGCCGTCATTTCGCCTACGGAGAAGACGGCGATGCCGAGGATGAAGATCCAGACATTCGTTGCGAAGGAGAGGCAGATGAAGCCCATGACACCGATGCCGATGCCGATCACCATGGCACGCAGCGGCGGGACATTCTTCACGAGTCTGCTCACGAGCACCTGCAGGAGGATGATCGTACCGGCGTTGATCACCGTGACATGTTCGGAATCGAAGGAGAGCGGGATCCCGATCCCAGCGAAGAACTCATTGATCGGGGCCGGCGAGATGAAGTCGCGGAGGAACCAGAGCACGGAACCGAAATTCTGAAAGTACAGGATCCAGAACCCCGAGTAGACGAAGATCATGAGCATGAACCGCGCGTCACCGAGTACCTCGGCGGCGCCGGTGAGCACTTCGCGGATCGTTCTCGTGTTCGCCGGACGGGGCGGATCGCGGAACAGGAACACGGTGGGCAGCAGCATGAGGCCGCAATAGAGCGATGATGCCATGAAGACCCATGTCCAGGAGAATCCTTTGAGGTAGCTGACGAGCAATGGTGCGAGGAAGGCGCCAAGATTGATCATCCAGTAGTAGATGCCGAATCCGAAGCCGGAGTTCTGCTCGTTCGTGGTCCGTGCAATGGTGCCCGAGATGATCGGCTTGAAGAGTCCGGAACCCGATGCCATGAGGAGCAGGGAGGCGAAGACAGCGCCGTACCCTGACATCTGTCCCGCAAGGAAATATCCGGCGGACAGGAACGAGAACGCAACGAGGAGCATCCGGCGGTATCCGTACCGGTCGGCCAGCGCCCCGCCCAGGATCGGGATGATGTAGGTCGCGGCATAGATCAATCCCTGGAGGAACCCGACCGACTGCTCGGTGAACCCGAGCCCGCCTTCAACGACGGTGTTGGTGAGATAGATGGCGAGGACCGAGTTGAGCCCGTAGTACGCCCCCCGCTCGAACAGTTCCATGATGTTGGCGAGCCAGAAGACGCGCGGGTAGCTCCGCAGCAGTCCGAGTCCGCGTGGAGAGTCCATGCGGTATTCCCTATGTTGGTGGAGTGGAAGTGTGTCAGTGCGCCGGGCGGCGGAGGATCCATCCCGGGCGGCGTTTCTTGATCAACTCCGTACCGCGCTCGAGTTCTGTGGCAAGCTGCAGAGCGAACAGGTCCGCCTGCTCACGGTTCAGGAACCAATCGGAGCTGATGAGGCGCTTGAATCCAAGGATCTTCTTGTAGGTCCGGACGGTCCATACGCAGCCAATATCCGTCCGCTGCTGAAGGTCGATCGTGTAACCGTTGGAGGTCTGCGTGTGTGATGCCATGGGAGAACTTGCGGGAGCGATGGAAATACCGTTCATTGTACTGCAACATACTCAGAACACAACAGAAGAGCAAGGAACGTGGACGGTCTCGAGGTCAGCGAGGGCGTGGTGATCCCCGCCCGGGAGATCCGCTTCCGCTTCGCGCGAAGCGGAGGGCCCGGCGGACAGAATGTGAACAAGGTGGAGAGCCGCGTGGAGCTCCTGTTCGATCTCGCCGCGTCATCCGCATTCAGCGATGCGCAACGACATCGCCTCCGGTCGGCGCTGCGCACAAAGTTGGATGATGATGGCGTCCTGCAGATCGTCGTCCAGGAGTCACGGAGCCAGTGGCAGAACCGGGAGACCGCATTGGCACGTCTCGCGGAGACGATCCGCGTGGCACTCATTCCCCGGAAAAGGCGAGTTGCCACGAAGCCTTCCCGTGGATCCAAAGAGGAGCGTGTCCGTTCCAAGAAAAAGAGGGGCGAGATCAAGCGGAACCGTGGCCGCATATCGGACTAAATTTTGTATGAGCATGGAACGAAATTCGGCTGTTCGGGGTTAAATATGGCGATAGTTCGTTTTGTGCGATTTAACCGAAAATAGCGAAAATCGACCATTTCAATGAAACTCACACTCCTTCTCCTTGTCACAGCATTCCTTTTCCCCGGCCAGGCTTCCGCCCAAACCGGCGCTGTCTCCGGGATCGTGGTTGATAAATCCACCCTTGAACCCCTCCCTTCTGCGGCAGTCCAGATCCTCGGTTCGTCGCTCGGGGCCTCCTCGAATGAAGAAGGGAAGTTCACCATCACCGGGATCCCGTTCGGTACCTACCAGGTCCGGGCCTCCATCGTCGGCTATGAGCCGGAGATCATCAGCGATGTCGTCGTTGCCTCCGGACGCAAGCTCGACCTGCGCTTTGAGCTCCATGAGTCCGCCATCGGACTCGAAGGCGTGGAGGTCCGTGCGAACTACTTTCAAAAATCGCCCGACGCCCCGGTGAGCATCCAGAAACTGTCCTATGAAGAGATCCGACGTTCACCCGGCGGCTTTGAGGATGTGATCCGCGCCATCTCCGTCCTCCCCGGCGTCGCGCAGGTCCAGTCCGGCCGCAACGACCTCGTCGTGCGCGGCGGCGCTCCATCGGAGAACCTCTTCACCGTGGACAACATCGAGATCCCCAACATCAACCACTTCGGTACCCAGGGTTCGAGCGGCGGCCCGCTGAGCTTCATCAACCTGGATTTCGTGCGCGAGACCTCCTTCTCCACCGGCGGATTCGGGGTGCGCTACGGCGATCGCCTGTCGTCCGTCCTCAACATCACGCTCCGTGATGGCCGCTCGGACCGCCTCGGAGGCAAGGCGACGATCTCGGCGACCCAGTTCGGTCTCAATCTCGAGGGACCCGTCGGCTCCTCCGGCACGTTCCTCTTCTCGGCGCGGCGGAGCTATCTGGATTTCATTTTCAAAGCGGCGGGATTCTCGTTCGTGCCGGAGTACTGGGATTTCCTCGGCCGGGCCAACTATTCCATCGACGCTCACAATGAAGTGACGTTCCTCGCCGTCGGCGCGATCGACGATGTGTCGTGGTTCGACCGCGATGCGGACGACCGTTTCAAGAACTCACGCGTGCTCGGGACCGATCAGCGGCAGTATGCGTCAGGCTTTTCCTGGCGCAACCTGTTCTCCCATGGCTTTGCATCGCTGACACTGAGCCGATCCTCTGTCACCTATGATGGCCTGCAACGTGATTCGTTGTTGAATCCGATCTTCATGAACAGGTCCAAGGAAGGCGAGACCGGGCTGCGCGCCGATATCGTGTATAAGGTCTCCTCCTCGATCGAGATGTCCGCCGGGGCGTCGGTGAAGAATATCAACTTCACTTCGAACCTGGCACTCCCCGGCTATGTCACCACGTTCGGTGATACCCTCGACGTCCAGGTGAATGACTACGCAAGCCGTGCAACGAAGGCGTCGTCGTATGTCCAGGCCTCCGGGCATCCGCTGGACCGGTTGACCCTCACGCTGGGCGGCCGCCTCGACTATTTCGATCTCATCGAACAGAAAGCGACGTTCGCACCGCGGGGGTCTCTCGGCTACGAGATCACTCCGCTCACCTCGGCATCGGCGAGCATCGGACGATACTATCAGAGTCCGTCCTATATCTGGCTTGTCTCCAATCCGGCGAACCGCGACCTCAAGCCGATCGCCGTGGATCAGTACATTCTCGGCGTGGAGCATCTCCTGCAGGCAGACCTGAAGGTCCGGGTCGAAGGCTTCCTGAAACGATACGCTGACTACCCGGCAAGCGTGGACCGCCCGTATCTGGTGCTTGCCAACACGGGGGGTGGTTTCGAGGGGTCGGACGACAACTTTGCCTCGTTCGGGCTGGACCGTCTCGTGAGTGGCGGGAAGGGGCGTGCCTACGGCATCGAATTGCTCGTCCAGAAGAAGCTGTCCGATTCTCCGGTGTACGGGCTCGCAAGCCTGACGCTGGCGCGTTCGCGGTTCACGGCGTTGGACGGCGTGGAGCGGTCCGGGACGTTCGAGCAGGATGTGATCGTCAATCTGTCGGGCGGCTATATGTTCGACGAGAACTGGTCGGGGAGCATGAAGTTCCGCTTTGCCACCGGGCGTCCGTACACACCCTTCACCTCAACGGGCACACAGAACGTCGCCGAGTACAATGCGCGGAACGTCGATCCTCTCCATAGCCTGGATGTACGGGTGGAACGGCGCTGGAATTTTGACGCATGGAACCTGATCGCGTACATCGATATCCAGAACATCTACAACTATAAGAACACCGGCAGTGTGCGCTGGAACGCCCGGGAGCAGAAGGTGGAGATCAACAACAGCTCGATCGGGATCCTCCCCTCCATCGGGGTGAGCGCTGAATTCTAGGCCGGGCGTTGACTCTGAACTGAAAAAACTGTATACTGAGCCATCATGAACAGCCTCGGTCATCATTACCATCATCACCATATTCGCACCGGATCCTCTGGTGGGTGATGGAAAGGTCTGTTCGTACGAATTGAACACGAAGCCCTTCCTGGTACCACCGGGAGGGGCTTCTGGCTTTCAGAGGGAACATGACACCATTATCAGCTTCAGCACTGCCCCCCGGCTTCCGGGATCTGGCATCGCAGGATGCGGCCCGGCGCCGGCAGACCGATGCACGGCTGGCGGCGATCTTTGACGCGCGCGGGTACCGTGAGGTGCTCCCGTCAGGGATCGAATTCCTGGATATGTACACCCGCGGGAACCAGGTCATCTCCGAACGTGCCTTCAAGTTTCTGGACCGTGAGGACCGCCTGCTGGCACTGCGTGCGGATTTTACGCCTGCCGTCGCACGCATGGTCGCGCCCCGCATCACGCCCGGCGCAGAACCGATGCGCCTGTGGTACAGCGGGAACGTCTTCCGGCGCGTGGAACCCCGCAAAGGGGGGTATGCGGAATTCTGGCAGGTCGGCGCGGAGCTGATCGGCGGCAGCACGCTCGCGCACGATGCGGAAATGATCTCCCTCGCACTCGAGAACCTGGATGCTGTCGGCATGTCCAGCGCCTCCGTGCACATCAACCATGCCGGCATCTTCCGGGGCATACTGAACGCCGCGAACCTGCCGGAGACGGCCCGCGAGCGCCTGGCATCCGAGATCGATCACAAAGATGCACGTGCGCTTGCCACCCACCTCGAAGAGTTGGGCGTGACGGCGGCGATCGGGGAACAGGTCCATGTGCTTGCGCGGTGCATCGGCGGCCCCGAGGTCCTCGAAGAAGCCGCCGGCGTGCTCACCGATGCCGAATCCCGTGCCGCGATCACGCACCTGCAGCAGCTCGCGGCAACGCTCGCACCACACGCGGAGCGCCTGGTGTTCGACCTGACCGAGATCGACGAGATGGAATACTACACCGGTATCATGTTCACCCTGTTGAGCCCTGCCCGCAGAAGTCCGTTGGGCACGGGCGGCCGTTATGATACACTCTTCCGCGCATTCGGCGGCGATTCGCCTGCCGTCGGGTTCTCGCTGACGATGGATAGCATTCTGGAGGGGCGATGAGATCGACATTGCTGATCGCGCTGCCGAAAGGCAGGCTCTTCGATGCTGCCATCGGCCTTCTGCAACGGGCAGGGGTGGATACCGACGGCGGAGTAGGGAGCCGGAAGCTCACCTTCATGGACAAGGGCGGGCAGTATGAATTCGTCGCCCTCAAACCAGCCGATGTCCCGGTCTATGTCGAGTCGGGTGCGGTGGATGCCGGGATCGTCGGGAGCGATGTGCTCCGCGAACTCGAATGCGATGTGAATGAGCCGCTGGACCTCCGCATCGGCCTCTGCCGGCTTGCCGTCGCGGCCATCGAAGGATCCGACCTCACTGCCCTGGACCATCTGCGCATCGCAACGAAGTACCCGCGCACCGCTACACGTTTCTTTTCCGCGCGCCATCAGCACACACATATCGTGCGGCTGGAAGGCTCCGTGGAGATCGCACCGATCCTCGGGCTGGCGGATGCGATCGTGGATCTTGTGGAGACCGGCCGGACGCTCAAGGAGAACGGCCTCGGGATCGTCGAAGAGATCGCTCCGGTCAGCGCGAAGTTCGTTGTGAACCGCACGGCGATGAAGACGCGCAATGCGGCCGTTCGGAAGCTCATCACATCACTGGACAAGGTGATCTATGCGCATCCTTGAGTTCAACGACGACGAGGCCGCGGTCCGCACCCTTCTCCGCCGCCGACATACCCTCGACCCCGCGGTCATCGGCCGCGCACAGGAGATCCTCACCGCCGTCGAACGGGACGGCGATGCTGCCGTGCTGCAGTATACCCGCACCTATGATTGTCCGGATATCGAGAAGATCGGCATGCGTGTGACCGATGCGGAGGTCCGCGCTGCCTACAAGGCCGTGCCGGCAGAGCTGCTCCGTGCGCTCCGGAAAGCCCGTACGAATGTTGCCCGGTATCACAAAAGGCAGATGCCGAAGTCATGGTCGATGAACGACGCCGGCCTCCGGCTCGAGCAGCGCTTCAAACCGCTCAGGCGCGTGGGTATCTATGTTCCCGGGGGAAAGGCGGCGTATCCGTCGACGGTGATCATGAATGCCGTCCCCGCATCGATCGCCGGCGTGAACGAGATCGTGATGGTCACCCCGGCAGGGAAGGATGGCAGCCTCTCTCCCGCCGTCCTCGTTGCCGCCGCGGAATGCGGCGTGACGGAGATCTACCGCATCGGTGGCGCACAGGCGGTGGCGGCACTTGCGTTCGGCACGGCGACGATCCGTGCGGTGGACAAGATCACGGGTCCCGGCAATGCCTATGTGGCTGCCGCGAAAAAGCTCGTCTATGGCACCGTGGGCATCGACATGATCGCGGGGCCCACGGAAGTGGTGGTGATCGCGGATGAGACCGCCGATCCATCCTTCGTGGCCGCGGACCTCATCGCGCAGGCCGAACACGACCAGGATGCGACCGCGCTCTGCCTTGTCACGTCCCGCCACCTGGCCGGCCGGATCGGGGCTGAGGTGATGACACAACTCGAAAGCGCGGCACGTTCGCTCATCGCGCGTACCTCACTCGAACAGAACGGCCGTATCATCGTGGTCCCGTCGGTGAAGGTCGCTGTGGAACTGGCGAACACGATCGCCCCCGAGCACCTGGAGATCGTCACGCGGAACGCACGGAAGGTGTCGCGCGATATCCGTCATGCCGGTGCGATCTTCGTCGGACGCTGGGCGACCGAGGCTCTGGGCGACTACGTCGCAGGCCCGAACCACACCCTGCCGACATCCGGCACGGCGCGGTTCAGCTCCGCCTTGAATGTGATGGATTTCCTCACGTTCAGCAATGTCATCGAATGCTCGAAGGAACATTTCATGAAACTCGCACCCTATGGCGAAACGCTGGCCCGGGCCGAAGGGCTCGCGGGCCACGCCGCGTCGATGGCGATCCGGAGGAAACAACGATGAAACCGCTCGTCCGTCCTGAGATCCTGGGCCTCGCCGAGTATCATCTCGCACAGTATCCGCATACGGTGAAGTTGAACCAGAACGAGAACCCGTACGAGCTCCCCGAAGAGATCAAGAAGGAGGTCCTCGAACGGCTGGCCGCGGCACACTGGTCGCGGTACCCGGCGTTCATCCCGCAGGAGCAGATCGACCTCGTTGCGGGTTTTGCCGGGTGGGAACCCGCGGGCACGCTCCTGGGCAACGGATCCAACGACCTGCTGCAGCTCCTGTTCATGTCGATCCTGGAACGCGGCACAACCGTCGTGATCAGTCAGCCCACATTCACGCTCTACAAGCTCCTCGCGCGTGGATTGGGAGCCGACGTCCGCGAAGTGATGATGGACCGGACGTTCCGCTATGACATCGATGGCATCATTGCCGCGGCACGGGAGACGAAGGCCGCGATGATCGTGTTGTGTTCGCCGAACAATCCCACCGGGACCTATCTCCAGGAAGCCGATGTCGTACGTGTCCTGGAATCGACGGAGGGTGTCGTTGTCCTCGATGAGGCCTACGTACACTTCTCGCCGGGCTCGCTGCATCACCTGATCACCCGGTATGACAGGCTCGTGGTGCTGCAGACGTTCTCGAAGGCCATGGGAGCCGCGGGGCTCCGGTTCGGCTATGCGCTGGTGGCACCCGCACTGGCCGTCCAGCTCAACAAGATCAAACTCCCCTACAGTGTGAATATCTTCACACTCATAGGAGCCGAAGTGTTCATACGCCGGTGGGATTCGATCCGCGGTTGGATCGGGAAGATCCTGGACGAACGTGAGCGCGTGCGCCACGCCCTTGCGGCCCTTCCGGGCGTCACCGTGCACCCGTCGGAAGCCAATTTCCTCCTGATGGAGTTGGATCGGAAGACGCCGAAAGAGGTATTCCAGCACCTTGCAAACAAGGGGATCCTGATCCGCGACGTCTCGTCGTATCCCATGCTCGACAGGGCACTCCGCGTCACGATCGGTACACCCGGGGAGAACACCGCCATGCTGAACGCGCTCGTGGAGGTCCTATGAGCCGCACATCGCACATCGTCAGGAAGACCTCCGAGACGGACATCGATCTCCAGATCTGGCTAGATGAACCCGGTCCTCCGGAGATCGCGACCGGCGTGGGATTCTTCGATCACATGCTGACACACATCGCCAAACACGGGAATATGCGGATGGTGCTCCGGGCGAAGGGGGATCTGCATATCGACGAGCACCATCTTGTTGAGGATGTCGGCATCTGCATCGGGAAAGCGTTGACGGAGGCGCTCGGCGAGAAGCGTGGTATCGAGCGTTTTGGAGCGGGGTTCGTTGCCATGGATGAGGCGCTGGCACGCACGGTGATCGATCTCAGCGGCCGGCCGTATCTGGTCTTCCATGCCGGTTTCTCGCGCGAGATGATCAACGGCTTCGCGCTGGAGATGGTGAAGGAGTTCTTTCAAGCCATCGCCTCGGAGGGGAAGATGAACCTGCACGTCGCGCTCTTGTACGGCGACAACGCGCACCACCAGGCGGAAGCGATCTTCAAGTCGTTCGGCCGGGCAGTGCGCCAGGCGGTGCGGCTGACGGGAGGGAGCGACATCCCGTCCACGAAGGGAGCATTATGATCACGGTCGTCGACTACGGGATGGGCAATCTCCGGAATGTCCGCCGGGCCCTGGAACATCTCGGCTGCGAGGTACTGGTCACGCCCGACCCGGAGGCGGTCCGGCAGGCGACGGTAGTGATCCTTCCCGGTGTCGGTGCGTTCGGCGAAGCGGTGGCACGCATCGACGGGCTCGGGCTGCGCGGGCCGATCCTGGAGCATGCCGCTTCCGGGAAGCCGATGCTCGGCATCTGCCTCGGGATGCAATTGCTCTTTCAGGACAGTGAAGAATCTCCCGGGGCGGCGGGCCTTGGCCTGATCCCCGGCAGCATCGTGCGCTTCCGTACCACCCTGGTGGTCCCGCATATCGGGTGGAACGATGTCCTTCCCGTGGCACCGTCAACCCTTCTGGCACCGGATGGTGGGTGCTTCTATTTCGTCCACTCGTTCCACGCCGGTGCAACCCCCGCAGCAGTAGGCACAACGGAGTATGGCGTGACCTTCACGTCGGTTGTCGAGAAGCAGAACGTCTTCGGGGTGCAGTTCCATCCGGAAAAATCGCAGGCGGCCGGGATCGAGCTTCTCCGGCGGTTCGCGGCATTCGACAAGGAAAAGGCACACGCATGATGGATATCATTCCGGCGATCGACCTGAAGAACGGCAAATGTGTCCGCCTTCGCCAGGGGGAAGATGCCGCAACGACGGAATACTCCAGCGACCCGGTGTCGGTGGCCCGCGATTGGTTCGCGGGAGGGGCACAGCGGCTGCATATGGTGAATCTGGATGGCGCATTCGGCAGGTCATCGGATCATCTGGAGATCCTCCGGAAAGCCGCGGCGCTGAGCCCCTATCCGGTGCAGTATGGCGGGGGCCTCCGCTCCATGGAGTCGGTGCGCCTCGCCCTCGATGCCGGCGCTGCAAAGCTCGTCTTCGGGACCGTCGCCGTTGAGGACCCTCCGCTGTTCGATGAAATGATGAAGCTGTGCGGGCCGGAGCGGACCATTGTTGCTGTCGACGCGAAGGATGGAAAGATCGCCACGCGGGGGTGGACGGACGTGACCGCACACGATGTCGTGGTGTTCGTCCGGGGACTGCTGGAAAAGGGTGTGCGTGAAGTACTCTTTACCGATGTTGCCCGCGACGGGATGCTGACCGGGCCGGATACCGCAACGCTCGTCCGTATCGCGGAGACGGGCATGCATGTCATCGCTTCGGGCGGGGTCTCTTCCGAGGAGGATGTCCGCGCCTTGTTCGAACTCCGGAACCCTGCGGTCTCCGGTGTGATCATCGGGAAGGCGTTGTATGAACGCCGCGTGACGCTTCCCGCACTCCTGGCACTCGCGGCCGGCTATCACTCCTGACCCGGGAACGACCATGCTGCACAAACGCATCATTCCATGTCTGGATGTCCGCAATGGCACCGTCGTCAAGGGTGTGAACTTCGTCGGCCTGCGCGAGATGGGTGAACCCGCTGCCCACGCCCGGTTCTACAACGACGAAGGGGCGGATGAGCTCGTGATCCTCGACATCACCGCCTCCCGTGAAGAGCGCCGCAGCATCCTTGCTGTGGTGGAATCGGTCGCCGATGTGCTCTTCATCCCGCTCACCGTGGGTGGCGGGATCCGCACCGCGGAGGACGTGCGCGCAATGCTGAATGCCGGCGCCGACCGCGTCAGTCTGAATACGGCGATGGTTCAACGCCCCGTGCTCATTGAAGAGGCCGCTGCACGCTTCGGGTCGCAGTGTGTCGTTGCCGCCATCGATGCACGCCGCAAGGCGGACGGCAATGGATGGGAGGTCTTCATCTACGGTGGCCATCAGGCCACGGGCCTGGACGCGCTCGCCTGGGCGATGGAGGTGGAGAAACGCGGGGCAGGGGAGATCCTGCTGACGAGCATGGACCGCGATGGCACACAATCCGGGTACGACATCGCACTCCTCCAGGCGATGACCTCACGCGTCCGCATCCCCGTGATCGCCTCAGGAGGTGCCGGCAAACTCGAGCACTTCTCCGAAGGGCTCATGGATGGCGGCGCCAGCGCCGTGCTTGCTGCGTCCCTCTTTCACACACGCGCTCTCACCATTCCGCAATTGAAATTGTATCTCCGATCGGAAGGAGTGTCGGTACGATGACCATAGACAAGGTACGTTTCGATGAACGCGGGCTTGTCCCCGCTGTCGTTCAGGATGCCCTCAGCGGCGAAGTGCTCATGCTCGCGTACATGAACCGTGAGAGCCTTGACAAGACCATTGCTACCGGCGAGACACATTTCTGGAGCAGGAGCCGGGGCGAACTCTGGCATAAGGGGGCGACCTCGGGACACACGCAGAAGGTGACGGGGATGTCGCTCGACTGTGACGGCGACACGATCCTGGTGCGGGTGCTGCAGACCGGTGCCGCCTGCCACACAGGTGCGTATTCCTGTTTCTTCGAGAAGTTCCGGCCGGAGGCAGAAGGCACTCATGAGTTCGCGCTCGGCGAGGTGCTCGGAGCGGTGGCGCGCGTGATCCATCAACGGAACATCGATAGGCCGGAGGGATCCTACACGACGAAGCTGCTCGAGGGTGGACTTGACCGGATACTGAAGAAGGTCGGGGAGGAATCAGGCGAGGTGATCATCGCAGCGAAGAATCATGCGCCGGTGGAGATCACCTGGGAGGTGGCGGATCTTCTGTATCACCTTCTCGTGATGATGGAAGTGGAGGGCGTCTCCCTCGCCGATATCGCCGGAAAGCTCGGCGAACGACGCGGGGGAAAGTGATCATGGAATGACAACGGGCCCGCAGCACGGGCCCGTTGCGCTTCACTCACTCCGTGGCGGCTTCCCGCTCCACGGACCGGAGGTAGGCGATACCTTCGGCAATGAATGCCCGGCCGTCCGGGCACACGTCGTGGAACATCCCCCGTTCGAATGCGAAATCCCCGATCCCCGAGTTGTACCCTTCCAATCCGACGTACCCCTTGAATCCGATCTCCCGCAATGCCTTGAAGACCGTGAGCCAGGGAATGAGCCCGCCTCCCGGTTTTCCCCGGTCGTTCTCACATGCATGAATGGCGAACAGCCTATCGCCGAGGAGCCTGAGTGCAGATGCGTAGTCGCGGACCTCGGTCACCAGATGATACGTGTCGAAAAGCACTCGCAATGCGGGGTGGTTGTCTGCAAGGGCGATGAGCTTCAGCACCTGTGCCGGCGTATTGACCATGTGGGTCCGGAAATGGCTCATCGGTTCCATCGCCAGCAGGACATTCCGTTCTGCGGCATATTCCGCAAGCGTGTGCAGCCCTTCCGCTGTGCGGTTGAACTCATCGGCCGGTGGCCGGCGCCGCTTGACCATGCCGGGATGGCCGTACATCGCTCCGGCATAGGCGGCCGCCCCCACTTCGGCGGTGATATCCACCACCCGTTTGTGCCAGTCGAGCCCTTTCGCGCGGTCGGAGGCGGATTCCGAAGACATGTCACATTCCATCGGCCATGTGCCGCCCGGGCCAACGAGCAGATGGAGCCCGAGCTCACGGGCATGACGGCCCGTCCGCTGGTGATCGAAGTGAATATCGTCGCCGACCGAAAGCTCGAACATGTCGAGCCCCAGTGCATGGGCAGTGTCGAGATGCCGCAGCTGGTCGTCTCCCCAGCGTGGCGTGAGCAGGTAACAGTGTGCACCGTAGAGCATGATCGGATAGGAGTGTTGTTCGTGTGTCAGGGGTTCATTGCCCGGAAGGGAAGCGAAGCTGAACTCTGGTCCCGGGCCCAGGGAGGATGCTGATCGCGCCATCAAGCTGGACCGCCAGTCCGTGGATGACGGTCATGCCCATCGTCCGCATCTCCGCGAACTTCAGATTGGGCGGCATCCCGATGCCGTTGTCCTCCACGGTAAGCTCTACCCGTCCGGCGCTATCCCGTCGCACCGAGACCGTGATCCGGCCATCGCGTATGTGGGGGGGGAAGGCATGCTTCAGGGAATTGGTCAGAAGTTCGTTCACGATGAGCCCGGCAGGGATCGCCTTTTCGATATCCAGACGGATCGCATCACCGGTCACGTGCGTGGCGACCTTCCCATTGCCGGATGAACGGAGAAGCTCATGGGTCATGGTCGTGAGATAGTCCGGGAAATCGATGTCCGACACATGCGGGGGAGCGATACAGCTTTTCATGCACGAGTGCCATGGACCGGATGCGTTGCTGACTTTCCTTGAGGAGAGCCCGGGCCTGCGGGTCGTTGTACGAATCCGCCTGGAGGTTCAGGAGGCTGCTGATCACCTGCAGGTTGTTCTTCACGCGGTGGTGCACTTCGCGGAGGAGCACGTCCTTGTCGCGCAACGACATTTCGAGCTGCTCCCGGTATGCACGGCGGAGGGAGACATCGCGCGAAACCCCGAGGAGTCCGAGGGGTTGGCCGTGGTCACCGAAGATGACACGTGTCGTTACTTCGGTCCACACCGTGGACCCATCCTTGCGGGGTTGTTCGACCTCGAGATACACGGGTTCGGAATTCTTGCCCGCCAGCGCATCCCGTACCACTCCCCGGATCGCCCGGTGCACGATGGCATGGGATGCAGGAGTGATCGCGTCTTCGATCGAGGTCTGCAATCCTTCTTCCGGCGTGATCCCGCGCAGCTGGAGGATGGAGGGCGAGACGTACGTGAAGCGTCCTTGCAGGTCTGTTGTCCAGATGACATCAATGGCGTTGTCCGCGAGCAGCTTGTACCGCTGTTCACTTTCGTGTATCTGCCGTTGCGCGGCGTTGTACTCGGTCACGTCATGGATCACGCCGGTCACGAGCTGGGCGGACCTGTCATACATCGCCACGGAGTGGATATCGCGGATGCTTCCGTCACTCGGCCTGCGGATCTTGAATTGGATATCGTACGGTGCCTGCCCGGCGAGAAGATCGGCAAGAGCTTTGTCGAGGGCCGGCCTGTATTCCGGCAAGGGGACGCTCTGCACCAATGGAATGGACCAGGTGCTGTGCTCGAGGCCGTAGATCGCTGCTGCCCCCTGCGATCCGTGAAAACTCTTATCCCGCAGGTCCAATTCCCAACTGCCGAATGACGCGATGGACTCGGCTTTCTCCAATCGCACCCGGTCAGCTGCGAGGTGGGCGTTGGCGGACTCGAGAGAGTCCAGGTAGCGGCGGAGCCTGAACCGCATGACCGTCATCGAGATGATCCCGATGAGCCAGAGCCCGAAATATCCCGGGACCTCCGTTGCCAGGAACTCCCAATGAGGGTACGCAGACCTCGACGACCGGGCAAAGGCTTCGTAGTAATGAAGATAATCGACGTACACGGCGATCGAGACAGCGGTCGTCCATACGGCCATGCTGACCACGATCGAGATAAGAAAGTCGGGGGGGCGTTTCGGCGCGCGGCCGGAAGCGGTATTGTTGTCCGTCGCTGTCACTGCATCACTTGGGCAGGCTGGATCCACATGGTTCGGAGGACTGTTCCGGTCACGCAATGATACACAGAGTCCATTGGAAAAGCAATCACCCGGACGGACTGGAGAATACCCTGGAGAATGCCCTCCTTGAGTCTCTCGCCCTTTCTTCTATCTTATCTCCCAGCAGCCTTAACGGCAACGATCAACCCTTCCATGTGTGGGTACCATGACTCTCTCCCGAACCCTGAAAGTGTCCGTTGTGGCCATCCTGGCCACATTTCTCCCCCTCTCCGCCCAGGTGCAGCAAGCAACGGTCACGGAAACCGAACAGTCGTTCCGAACATATCCCTACTCCGATCCCGATCCCGTCGGGCATCCGGGCGCGATCTATCCGTACTTCCGCTTTCAGGGGTACACCGCGTCCCCGGTCACCCGTACCTGGAATGTTATCACGCTCGAGAATCAATACATACGCGTCCTTGTTGCTCCACAGATGGGCGGAAAGATCCTCGGCGCGTATGAAAAGGGGTCAGGGCTCCCCTTTCTCTACTTCAACAATGTGATCAAATTCAGAGAGATCGCGATGCGCGGCCCGTGGACCTCGGGCGGGGTGGAGTTCAATTTCGGCGACCTCGGTCATGCCCCCACGACGGCCTCACCCGTGGACTATCTGACCCGTTCGAATCCGGATGGAAGCGTGAGTTGTGTCGTCGGTACCATGGACCTCGCATCCCGGACGGAATGGCGGGTGGAGATACGTCTTCCTGCGGATCGTGCATATGTGGAGACCCGGTCGTTCTGGTACAACCCCACCGATCTTTCCACGAGCCGCTATCACTGGATGAATGGTGCAGCGGATGCCGGCGAGGATCTCGAGTTCATCTACCCGGGCAGTGCGTTCATCGGCCACGACGGAGAGGTGGGTGCCTGGCCTTTCGACCCGCAGGGCAGGGACATCACAAAGTACAGGAACAACAACTTCGGCTCGTACAAATCCTACCATGTGCTCGGAAAGAACACGGACTTCTTCGGCGCCAGGTGGGGTTCGAAGGATCTCGGGGTGCTGCACTGGTCGCACTACACGGACAAGCCGGGAAAGAAGATCTGGATCTGGGGTCTTTCGCGGGAAGGGGAGATCTGGCGCAACTTGCTGACGGACCCCGATCTTGGCAACGGCCAGTATGTGGAGATCCAGTCGGGCCTGCACTTCAATCAGCCGACCACGAAGAGCTATCTCACGCCGTTCAAACATATGGCGTTCCTCCCTTCAACGGCCGAGCAGTTCACCGAATGCTGGATGCCCTTCCGGGGGTTGCAGAATGTGGTCGCTGCGAATCAGGAAGGTGCCCTGGATGTGCGGCGCGCCGACGGCCGTCTCCAGATCGGATTCTGCCCGTTTGGCCCCGTCAACGATTCGCTGATGGTCCGTGCCGATGGCAAGGTCATCGGCGCCTACGCGCTGCACCTCCGCCCACTGCAGGCCGTCACGTATGATATTGCATTGTCCGGGGCAGTGCGCGCCTATGAGGTCAACGTCGGGACACGGATCGCGTATGCAAGCGACGGCGAACTGGCATACCCTCTGGAACGTCCATTGCAGCCCCCGGCCTTCGACTGGACGAGTGCCTACGGGCTTTCTGTGGACGCCCGGGAGCGCATGCGTGCGCGCGACTACGATGGAGCGTATGCATGCTTCGAACGGTCACTCAAGGCCGATCCCACGCATCTTCCATCGCTGAGTGGTGCCGCCGAGCTTGCGCTCCGACGCTTTGATACTGCTGCTGCATTGGGATACGCGCGCCGTGCGCTGGCGATCGATGCCTATGATGCGGAGGCGAATTATGCCTACGGACTCGTGCAACGGTTGCGTGGCAGGTATGCGGATGCGGAGGATGGATGTGGGTTCGCCGCCCGCTCGGCTGCTTTGCGCCCCGCGGCATCGGTACAGCTGGCGGAGATGGCCTTCATCCGCGGCATCATGAAAGAAGCAGAGGAGTATGCCCGGCAAGCGTTGACTGCGGACGCAACGTGCGTGCGTGCATTGCGTGTCCTTGCTGTGCTGTACCGCATAACGGGAGACACCATGGCTGCCGATCGGGCACGCGCTTCGATCGGGTCCCTGGATCCGCTGAACCATTTCGTTCGCTGGGAATCCTATCGGGCCTCTCCCGACGCCCGCCATCTCAGGGCATTCAAGGATGGGCTCCGGGGTGAGTTCCCTCATGAATCGTGTCAGGAGATCGCGGCCACATATATCGGCCTGGGAGCGCATGGCGAAGCGATCGCCGTCCTCAGGGAATCGCCGTCCCATCCTCTGGTGCAGCTCTGGACGGCATATCTCCTTGCGCAGACCGGCCGGCCGGACGATGCCCGCGTCATGCTCGATGCTGCTCTGAAGGAGAGCGCCGCCTTCGTGTTCCCATTCCGGTCCGAAAGCGAACCTGTGCTTGCATGGGCGGCTACGGTCACCCCGCATTGGAAGATCCGGTACTACCGTGCCCTGCTGTACTGGAGCCGGGGGCGGCGCGACCTTGCGCAGCAGGAGTTCGCTGCATGTGGGGCCCGGCCTGACCTCCCGGCGTTCTATCTTACACGTGCATCCTTCGCAGGGAAGGGCGTTGCGGATGCCGGGGCGGATCTTCGCCGGGCCGTGGAGCTTGGCGGGGGCGATTGGCGGACGCATCTGGCACTCACGGAGTTCTACGGGACGAACGGCAGGATCGCGGAAGCACGAAAGGTGGCCGGCGTGGGCGCCGCGTTGTTCCCTGCGAGTTATGCGCTTCAGTTGGCATCGGCACGGGCGATGATCATGACCGGCGAACACGCCGGCGCGAGGGCGATCCTCGATACACTTGCCATCCTGCCGTTCGAAGGAGCGCGATATGGACGGGAGGCCTATCGCTTCGTCTATGTGATGTCGGCCCTCGATGCCCTGAAACGTGGGAACCCCGGAGAAGCGCACATGCTTCTCGCGAAGGCCCGCGAGTGGCCGGAACGTCTGGGTGCAGGGAAGCCGTACGATACCGACGACCGCGTGGAAGATCTGATCGATGCTGTGGCCTGCGACCGCTCCGGCGACGTCCGGGGAGCACAGGAGTACCGGCGCAAGATCATCGCATACTCTCAGGAGCATGCCGGGATGGACCGGGTGCAGCACGTTATCGGGATCGTGACGATGCGAAAGGAAGGGAAGGAAGAAGCGGCCCGCGCCCTTCTTCGTTCCTGGCCGCCACCGGCTCCGCAGAACGCTGTTCAGGCGTGGGCCCGGTTCTTCCTCGATGGTAAAGGAAAAGAAGCACGTGCGCTTGAAGCGACCGCTCCGCCGGAGATGGACCGCTGGTCGGGCGATGCCGAGTACCGGCTCGTGCGCAGCACACTTGATGCACTCGGCATACCCTGAGGGAATATCCGGATCATGGTTTGCGGGGTTCGAGGATGATGAGACGGAAGAGGAGTACCTCTTTTTCGACGCCTTCCAAGCGGACTTCGATCGAGCCGGCGTAGCTGCCGGGAGTGATATCCGGCGGGACATCGACTCCGATCCACAACGGTCCGTCCGATGACCCCGATGGGCGTCACGCACGTCAGGCCGACGATCGTGAGGAATCGCAAAAAGAGCTGCATAGTGCCGTCTTCGTTCAGGAATGGCGTGAGGATTGCCTGGAGGGGACGCAATATAGGGGCTCCGGCAGAATATCGCAACGCTCGCGGCCGGACCCCTTGATTATTTCTCTCCGGTGTGGGAATTCCCGACAACGCGTGTGGGGATTGCCTACACTCTGATCTCTGTGCGCAGGGAGATGGAGAGTCGTTTGTTGCTAATCGATTGAAATCTGCTGACTTGCCCCGATTGTCCCGATCCGGCACGCTCCTTGCAACCTATGTCACCGAATTGAGGTAATTCCCATCTCCCATGCTGAAAGGAAACGTCCATGTTCGATTTCTCTGATCCCCGCGGGTGGCAGAACATCACCAACATGTTGCTGCTGGCAGTTGCAGTCGTAGCCGCCGTGTACGTTGCTATTGGCGCCTATAAGCAGGCACGGTCGAAGTCGGGCAAGGCCGCAGGCTCGTACGGTCATGAAGATCCCCACACGCTGGTGCTTCCGGACCTCGGCATCACGATGGCCGATGGCGGCGAGAAGATCGAAAAGAAGAACGGCTGAGCACAGGGACCTGAAAGCCAGAGGCCAACGCCATGCGCTGTCCATTCCTGCGTGAAGCCCAGGTACAATCCTGTCGGGCATCGAGTGTTCGTAAGATGATCGCTCAAGTGCCCGGCCAGTCCGCTCCCGAGCGGTGCACGTCGGAGGCATATCGCGACTGCTCCGCGGCCAAACCGTTGCTCGAGGATGATGCGCCGATCGGACACTGTCCGTTCCTTCATGATTCCCTGGTGCAGTACTGCGGTGCGGCATCCCTGACGAAGTATATCCCGTACAGTGAAGCGGTCCTTTCTCATTGCGGCACGGAGAGCCACAGATACTGTGAGCTCTTTCTCGCGTTCGCCCACCCCGGTCCGATGCCGGAAGTCCATGATCCGGCGGACACCACCGGAGAAGAGGTGGTGGAGGGCGTGCTGGTGAGGAAAGACCTGTTGTATGCTGCGAATCATATGTGGGCGGAGGTCAGCGAGGATGGCACGGTCCACATCGGTGTGGATGCGTTCCTGGCGGGCTTGTTGGGCTCGATCGACCGGATCACGTTCGTTACGGCGCAAGGGATCCAGCGTCCGACCGCGGTCTTCACCGTGAACGGTACCGATGTCCATCTTGTCTTTCCCGTGAAGATGCAGATCACAGGCGTCAATACCGCTCTGCGCACGTACCCATCGCGCCTCTTCAGTGATCCGTATACGCACGGATGGTTGTTCGAGGGGACGGATCTCGATGTGGCGAACGACACTGCAGCAGCCGATGCAGCCTCGCGGCTGATCACCGGAAGGGATGCGGTGCGGTGGATGACAGAAGAAGTGAGGCGTGTCGCGGAGTTCGTGCATCGCCTTTCGCGTGCAAGCGCGCCGGTGGGGATGGTCCTGATGGCTGATGGCGGAAACGCACAGCCCGGGGTCGCCCGCTTATTCTCGCGCGATCAACTGCTCCAATTGTTCAACGAGTTCTTCTCGCCGCTGGCGGGATGGAGGAAGTCGTAGTGAAATATCGCGGTGTCATAGTGTTCCTGAGTGGGGCCATCGCAGCACTTGTCGTGGGCTGGTTCCTGTTCCCCCTTGCGCTCTACCGGAGCGAGGCGCAGCCCATGAACTTCAACCATGATATCCATACCCGGGAGGAGACGGGGATGTCGTGCGACATGTGCCACGAATTCGCGCCGGATGGCCGCTTCAAAGGCATACCGGTCATCGCCAAGTGCGCCGAGTGCCACTCGACGGCGATAGGCGCCTCGGCGAACGAGAAACGGCTGGTGGATGATTTCATCACCCCGAACCGTGAGATCCCGTGGAAGGTGTACTCGCGTCAGCCGGACAATGCGTACTTCTCCCACGCGACCCATGTGACCCAGGGGAAGATCGAATGTCCGGTGTGTCATGGCCCGCATGGCGTCGATTCGACGCTCCGTCCGTACCAGGTGAACCGCATCAGCGGCTACAGCCGCGATGTCTGGGGGCCGAATATCTCCGGGATCCCCTCGGAACCCTGGCAGGGGATGAAAATGGATCGCTGCGTCCGGTGTCATGCTGAACAGGACCGGGTGGACGGCTGTGTTGCATGTCATAAGTGAATGAGAGAAACAATGAAATTGACTCGCAGAGATATTCTCCGGTTCGCAGGCGGTTCGATCCTCGGCACCATGTGCACCCCGCTGCCGTGGAAGCTTCTTGATGACTCCTCGATCTGGACACAAAACTGGTCGCTGACGCCCACGCTGCCCCGCGGGGCGATGACGACGCGATCCACATTCTGCACCCTGTGCCCGGCCGGATGTGCCGTCGGGGCGCGGTGCGTCAACAGTGTACCGTTTGCCTTTGATGCGGTGCCCGGCCATCCCCTTGGCGGGGGCGCGTTGTGTCCTGTCGGATTGGCTGCGCATCATATGCCGTATCATTCGCTCCGTCTTGATGGCCCGCAACAGTTCTCAGGGAAGGGTGCGGACAGTCACCTGACCGCGATCGCACTGCAGGACGCGATCGCGCAAATTCGGGCAGCCCTTGCTTCTGCTTCGGCATCGGGTGCGACCGTTGCCGTGCTCGACCAGCGCCCGGGCAGGGCGATCTCGGCATTGTACCAGAGATTCCTCGCCGCGTATCCTTCGCATGCATACATCACCGCGCCCGCAGGCACGGATGAGACCATCACGTCGCTTGCGGCGCTCAGCAATGGGACGATGCCGGATGCGGGCTTCGACCTCGAGCACACGCGGACGGTCCTGAGCTTTGGTGCCCCGGTGCTGGACGGTTGGGGACAGCCCGGCCGCACACAGGCCGTGTTCGTCGACCGTGCCGCGAAGGGCGTGAAGCTGATCCAGATCGAGAGTCATCGCTCCCGCACAGCGGCGGGTGCAGACCTGTGGCTGCCGATCCGCCCCGGCACAGAAGCCGCCGTCGCGCTGAGCATCGCGAATGTGATCGTGAGAGAGTCCCTCTACGCTCCCGGCGCTGAGCGTTCCTTCGCAGACTTCGCAGCGTATCGCGAGCTCGTCATGCGCTATCATCCGCACCCGGTGTCCGCTCTTGCGGGCGTTGCACCCGATGCGATCGTGCAGGCCGCGCGTGCGTTCGCCCATGGCCCATCCATCGCCCTCTCCGGCGGCGAAGCCGCTGCCGGCTCTCTCCCGCAGGCGGCACGGTCGATCATCGCAGGCCTGAACCTGCTGTGCGGCACTGTGGGCCGCGAAGGTGGGATCGTGTACCGCGACGAAGCCGCAACTCCGGTTGTTCCGGCAACGCGGCTCCAGGATGTTCCCGACCGATCCATCCGCGTGCTGATCATGGACGCAGCTGAGTCCGGTGAGGCATTCCCGGCGGGGCTGCTCGAGAAGAAACTTGTTCCGGATACCTCTGTGGTGGTGCTCCTCGGGCCGACGCTCACGGTCCGGTCGTCCATGGCCGACTATCTCATTCCCGCATCGGGTGCACTGGAAGGGTGGGAAGAACTGCCATCGGTTCCCGGAGCTCCAGTCACGTCGTATGCGGTGGTCTCGCCGCTTCTTCCGGGGCGGACCAACGTGACCGATCCGGTTGCGTTCCTCACCGCTGTGTCCGGTTCGTTCGATGCAGGGGTCAAGGATACACAGGAACTTCTCCGCCGCAGGGCGGACGAACTCCACGCAGCGAAGCGCGGCACCATCGTGAGTGCGGATGGCGCGGTGCGGACAGCGGTGGCATCTATGGCCAGCGGCGGCGAGGTCTGGGACGCGCTGGTCGCAGGCGGCTGCTGGCTCGGAGAATCTCCTGCCGTGAAGCCCGGCGCAGTACGCTTTGCATTGCTTCCCGCGGATGCCGAAGCAGGTGTCGCGGAATCCACGCGGCCGATCACATCGGACAGCAGGAATGTCGTCCTCGAACCGTTCGGGATGCGCGGTGCCCTGAGTACCGGCGCCATCTCGCCGATCATGAGCAAGATCTTCCAGGAGTCGAACCTCCGGGCCGCAGGCGGGTCGTTGCTGCTCAACCCCGCGACGGCGTCTGCGATCGGGGTGGCGGACCGGAGCATGGTGACGGTGAAGACGGCCCGGGGAAGTGCGAAGGCCCGGGTGTACGTGGATGCTTCGGTGATGCCGGGCGTGGCCCGCGCCGCAGTGGGGCCGCTTCCGAATCAGACCCCGGTATCGGAGGAACTCGGCATGACGGCAGTGCTCGAGCTCTGCACGCTCCGGCCGGATGGCACGTGGCGCTATACTGACGCAACGATCGAAAAGGTGTCGTAACATGGAACACGCATCAATGTTGAAATCGCGGTATGGTATGGTTATCGACCTCGATCGGTGCAACGGATGTGGCAACTGCATGATCGCCTGCGCTGTCGAGAACAATGTGGCACCCGCCGAACAGAAAGCGAATGAGCGTACCGGCGTCACCTGGCTCCGCGTGGCGACGATGGTCAATGATGCATCGTTCCCGGAGACCGATCAGGTGTTCGTCCCCGTGATGTGTCAGCAGTGCGAACACGAGACCCCGTGTGTCAGCGTCTGTCCGCAGAATGCCGTGGACCTTGACCCGGAGACGGGCATCGTGGGGCAGGTGCCACAGCGCTGCCTCGGCTGCCGCTACTGCATGACGGCCTGTCCGTACCATGCACGATACTTCAACTGGTGGGATCCGAGCTGGCCGGCCGGTATGGAACGGTCGATGAATCCGGATGTGGCCCCCCGGATGCGCGGTATCGTGGAGAAGTGCAACTTCTGCCACGGCCGGCTGCATCAGGCGCGGACCAAGGCGGCTGCCGAGGGACGGCGGGAGATCGACCCAGCAGAGTACATCCCCGCGTGCGTTGCGGCATGTCCGGCAAAGGCGATCACGTTCGGCGATCTTGAAGACAAGACCAGCGAGGTGGCGAAGCTCTCCGAACACCCGCACAGCTTCCGGTTCCTCGCCCGGCTGGGCACGGGATCGAAGGTCTCCTATCACTCCTCGAAGGAGTGGGTGCGGAACCGGGCCGCATCGTTGAAATCCGTCTGACCACGAAACAAGGAACACGTAGCATGGATCAGCAACTCATACCGCGCGGATTGCAGCGGACAAGCTTCGGACACTTCCTGGCATGGCTCGCCCCCTGGGTGCTGCTGTTCGGCGTCGGTGTCTATGCCATCTATCTCTGTCTGGCCCAGGGGCTGTTTCATACGAACATGGACAACCGGTTCGCGTTCGGCCTCTGGATCTATCTCGACCTCACCGTCATCGCGCTCGGTGCCGGCGCGTTCTTCACAGGGTTCCTGCTCTACATCCTGCGTCGCGAGGAACTCCGTGCGGTGATCAACAGCGCCGTGGTGCTCGGACTCATCTGTTATAGTGGTGCGGTGTTCGTTCTGATGGTGGACGTCGGACAACCGATGCGTGCATGGTTCACGTTCTGGCATCCGAATACGCATTCCATGCTGGCCGAGGTCACGTTCTGTCTCACCTGCTACCTCACCGTTCTCCTCATCGAGTACGTGCCGGTCGTTCTGAAGAACAGGAAACTCCGTCAGATCCCCCGGTTCCTGGTGTTTGAATTCCAGTTGCACAAGGTCATGCCGGTACTCGCAGGGATCGGGACGTTCCTGTCCTTCTTCCATCAGGGGTCGCTCGGCGGATTGTATGGCGTGTTGCACGGGCGGCCGTTCGCCTTCCGTGAGACATTGGGTCTGTGGCCGTCAACCTTCTATCTGTTCGTCATCTCGGCGGCGGCCGCAGGCCCGAGCTTCGTGCTCGTGACCACATGGCTGGTCCAGCGGATCAGCGGCAAGACCGTGGTCAAACCGGAGGTCTTCCGGCTGCTGGGCAAGATCTCGGGCATCATGCTGATCATCTATATCCTGCTCAAGGCCATCGATACCTACGTGTGGATGAACTTCACCTCGCCGGCGGTCGGTTTCAGCGCATTCTCGTTCTACAATGCCGGCTCGTTCGGTTCATGGATCCTCTTCGCCGAGATCGTGGTCTTCGGACTGGTCCCCGCGATCCTCCTGCTGAACGGAAACCTGCGCAAACGCCCGGCGGTCCTGGTGACCGCGGCCTTCATGGTCTGCACCGGGATCATGCTCAACCGGTTCGTGATGACGATCCAGACCCTTGCACTGCCGACGTTGCCGTTCGATGCGGTGTTGTCGTACATGCCCAGCTGGCAGGAAGTGGCAACGTTCCTCGCTGTGGTCGCCTATGGAATGCTTCTGTATTCGATATCGTTCCGGTATATGACGTTATTCCCCCAGGAAAAAGACATCAGCCAATCATCGTGGAGGTGAAGCGTGTTCCCGTGGATCTATGGTTTTCATTGGACGCCGATGCATATCGCGTTCCTCACCATCTTCGGCTGCGTCATCGTGGTCGTGGCAGCGACAGTGATCATCGCCATACGCCGCACCCGGCGCACGCTGAGCGGTACTTCCCTTGAGAAGATGCAGTGGATGTCCGAGTTCGAGGACCTGCCGTTGTTCGCGCGTGCGTGCAGGCACCAGATGACCGGTGAGACTCCCAGCCGCACATGCCATCAGGAATTCGATTGTCGCACGTGCTCGGCCCATTCCCAGTTCCTCGCGAAGACGGCACCGGAACTCGCTCCGGCAACGGCAGATCAGGCGGTGTACGGCCTCGCCATGCCGCTCGACCGGTACTATCACCGCGGGCATACGTGGGTGCAGCCGGCAGAGAACGGCTGCTACACGGTGGGCCTCGATGATCTGGCACTGCGCATGATCGGGAAACCGGAGCAGGTGGAATTGCCCGCTGTCGGCACCGTGATCTCCGCACAGGGGACCGGCTGGTTGATGAAGAAAGGGAAGGCCTCGCTACGCGTCCTTGCGCCGATGGATGGCGTGGTGGTGGAGCAGGGGACGGGAGATGCCGGCTGGTATCTCAAGATCCGGCCGAAGGACGAGAAGGCGAACCTCACGCATCTGCTGCGCGGGTCGGAGGTCCGGCCCTGGATCGTCCGCGAGATCGAACGGTTGGAACTTGCCCTTTCACCGAACGGCGTTGGATTCAGCCTCGCCGACGGCGGGGAGCTCGTGGATGAAATGTCGGAGCAAGCCCCCGAGATCGATTGGGACGGTGTGGGGGGAACGATCCTTCTTCAAGCCTGACGCGAAGGCGAAATTATCCATTATCCATGGATCATGGATAATGGATAATTTGTTTTTCACGGGCGCGGGATGTTGTACTTCTTCAGCCGGTCATACAACGTGGAGCGGTCGATCCCGAGGATGCCTGCCGTCTCGGTGATGTTCCCCCGGGTCCGCTGCAATGTCGCACTGATGATCCGGTTCTCGGCCTCTTCCAGCGTCATATTCGGCGGGATCGTCCATTCGTCCACGGACACCGTGGGCCTGGCCCCGATGAACGCACAATCCTCTTCGGTCAGCAGCTTCGATTTCGCGGTCACCATTGCCCGCTCGATGGCATTCTCGAGCTCCCGCACATTGCCGGGCCACTCATAATTCATCAGGATGCGCAAGGCCCCATCGGTGACACCGGTGATCTCCTTTCCGAGTTCATGCGAGAGGCGCTCGATGAATGTCTCTGCCAGGAGCGGGATGTCCTCCCGGCGGTCCCGCAGGGGAGGCAGGTTGATGCTGATGACGTTCAGGCGGTAGTAGAGATCATCCCGGAACTTCCCTTCGCGCACCGCCCGTTCCAGATCGACGTGTGTCGCGGCGATGACGCGGACATCCACTTCGATCTCTTCCGTTCCGCCCACACGGTAGAACCGACGTTCCTGCAGCACCCGCAGGAGGTCCATCTGCAGCTTGGGTGAGATGTCGCCGATCTCATCCAGGAAGATCGTCCCCCCGTGTGCCATCTCGAACTTCCCCTTCCGCTGGGCTGCGGCCCCGGTGAACGAGCCCTTCTCATGTCCGAAGAGTTCCGATTCCAGGAGTGTCTCTGCCAGGGCGGCGCAGGAGACCCCAACGAACGGCTTTCCTGTGCGTTCGCCGGAGAAATGGACCGCGCGGGCGATCATCTCCTTGCCCGTGCCGCTTTCGCCGCGGATCAGAACAGTGCTGCGCAGGCTGGCCACGTCGCGGACCAGGTCGAAGATCCCGAGCATCGCCGGGCTCCTGCTCACCACGTCGTGGAAACTGTACTGTTTCGTGAGTTTCTTCCGCAGGATCGAGTTCTCCCGCTGGAGGTTCTTCACCTTGATGATGCGGCCGACGAGCAGAGAGATCTCCTCGGGGTTGCACGGCTTCACGATGTATTCCTGTGCCCCCTCTTTCATCGCCGTGATCGCCGTATCCACCGTGGCATAGGCCGTGACGATGATGATGGACGCCTCCGGATGGACCTTCCGGATCTCCATCATGGTCTCGATGCCGTCGATCCCCCCGGGCATCTTCATATCGATGAAGTAGATCGCGTAGTCGCGTTGCCGGGCCATGTCGATGGCGATGGTGCCCGACATGGCGGTGTCCACCGTGTACCCATCCTCGCGCAGCCATGCGGCCAGCGATTCGCGCATCACTTCTTCATCATCCACCACGAGTATGTGCCAGTGTGTCGTCATATGCGTTATCCTGCCGCGCCCGGAGGGTCATCTCCGGCGCGCAAATGATCGAGATGTTCGTTGAAGACCGCTGCACACGCTGTGCAGAGGACGTGCCCTTTGGTATCGACGTGGTGCACGTTGTTGGATAAAGACATCGGACACCGGACATCGGTGCAGTGCGTGAGTCCGAAGGTGTGTCCGATCTCGTGGACCGCTTCCTTGATGGCCCGCGCCTGCAGCAGCTCCGGATCAGGCGGAAAGCCATAGAATTGCTGTTGCAGCCGTGCAAGGGAGATCACGGCGACCCGCCCGTTCAATTGTGCCTGCCCGAGAACGAAGCTGAGCATGGGGATGAACAGGTCCTTTGCTGTCACTCCCAGGATCCTGATCATCGAAGGCTGGACCCGGTCCAGCAGAGACCGGAGTACCAGGACCGAACTGTATTGTCCCCGCCGCTCATCGAAGGCGAAGGCGGGCTCTGGTGCGGGTGGCAGCATGGACACCGGATGGCGGAAGGTGCGGCGCACTTCATCCGCGATCGCAGTCAGGAGCGGCGGATCGACCGTACCGATCGCGATCATCCCGATGGCATTCATCCGGCAGCGGTCTGCTTGTTCGGGACCTCTTCGGACCCGATGGGAAGAACGACCCGGAACGTGGTCCCGACGTCGGGTTTCGATTCGACATCGATGTCGCCATTGTGGTCCTTCACGATGCCGTACACCACGGCGAGCCCCAACCCCACACCTTTCCCTTCTCCCTTGGTCGTGAAGAACGGCGTGAACAATTTCTCGATGTGCTCCGGCCGGATCCCCTCGCCTGTGTCATGGATCTCGAGGACAAGGTCCGTGCCCGACGGCGCAACCGCACTGGAAACGGTGACCTTTGCTGCGGGACGCCCCTGCGTCGCTTCGGCACCGTTCATGATCAGGTTGATCAGGACCTGCTGCATCTGGGATGCGTCGCAATGGATGAGGGGAAGGGCCTCGTCGAGCCGGAGGTCCATCTCCACGTTCATGAGCTTCAGCTTGTGTCCGATCAGGTTCACGGTGGTACTGACGATCGCATTGAAGTTCACGTTCGTCCGCTGGTGCGGCTTGGATCGACGCGAGAATGCCAGCAGGTCCTGGACGATACGGCCGACCCGCGCCGTCTCGGTGACCACCTGTCCGAGATACTTCCGGAATTCCGGCACGCGCTCGGCGGGGATGCCGTTCTCTCCGACGATGCGCTGCATGAGCATCGACAGATTCAGCACCCCCGACAGGGGGTTGTTGATCTCATGCGCCACGCTCGCGGAGAGCTGTCCGAGCGAGGCCAGCCGGTCGGAGTGCAACAGCTTCTGATGCGCCACTTTAAGCTGTTCGGTGCGCTGCCCGACCTTGGTCTCCAGGTTCTGCGCGAACTGGTTCTGCTGGTCGATGGATTCTTTCAGCCGGAGCCGCATCACATCGAAGGCATTCGCGAGTTCCCCGAGCTCCTCGCTGGAATTGATCTGCACCGGACGGTCCAACTGCATCTTGCTCACTGCACGCGTTCCTTCGATCAGGCGGTGGATCGGGGCATGGACGAACCGGCGCGTGAAGACGATGATGAAGGTGGAGAGCAGAATGGAGAGGGCAACGGAAATGAGGATCACCCTCGATCTCGTGCCGGCGATCTCCTCATCCACGGTGGTGAGATCCAGGGAGACGTCGATGACGCCGAGGACGCTCATCCCCTCAGGGATGAGCATGGCAGTCTGCGTTACTGCAGGCGGGTTCATTGTAGACGGGGGTGACGATACCCAGGGTGCGCTTCCCGTCCGTCGTGTGGAATTCCCGCGCCCGCGAAGGGACATCGACCTTCACCAGCGGGCGGTTCGTAGCGTGACACATGAAACAGGCTTCGGCGAATTTGTCGACGCTGCCGGTATCCCCGGCCACCGTCGAGAACATCACCCGCCCTTCCTTATTATAGATGCGGATCCGCTTGATGCCCTGTTTGAGGGCGATCGTCTGCATGATCTCGTACGCCGACTCCCGCTGATCAGCGAGCATGGCGTGCCAGGTGGCACTGGCGATGCTGCCGGAGAGCTGGTCCGCCCCGGTGATCATCGTGGCGAGGAGCTGGTTCTCCTGCGTCTTCATATGGACGTATCCCGACGCCAGTCCTGCGAGCAGGACGAATGCGACGAGGGGGATCATCAACTGGAGGGCGAGTTTACGGGGGAAGGGGAGCATGGGACGGCCCTCAGGCTGCCGGTATCGTGATCACGTACCGCGTGCCGTTGTTCGTCGAGATCTCAATATCGCCGTGGAGCTGCTGGGTAAGACTGGCGATCAGATTCATGCCCAGCGTCCGCGTCGCGTGGATATCGAACCCCGGCGGCAGACCGATCCCGTTGTCCGAGAATGTCAGTGCGTAGGTGCCGTGGTCCCCGGGGAACATGGTCAGGGTGATCTCGCCCGAACGGTCACCCGGGAAAGCGTGCTTCAGCGTGTTCGAAAGAAGTTCGTTCACGATCAGGCCGCAGACGATCGATGCATCGGCAGAGAGGACGACGTCGCGGACATCCACCTGGAGGGTGATGTTCCGGTTGACGGCGTAGGAGCGGAACAGGGAGTTCGCCAGGCCCTGGAGGTACTCGCGCATGTCGATGCGTGCGAGCGAGCTCGACCGATAGAGCCGCTCATGGATCATGGTCATCGACCGGATCCGGTGCTGGTTCTCCAGGAAAAGTTCACGTGTCGCCTGGTCCGCGATCGATTCGCTCTGCAGCGACAGGAGGCTGGAAATGGTCTGCAGGTTGTTCTTGACGCGATGGTAGACCTCGCGGACGAGAAGTTCCTTCTCTTTCAGGGAGGCGGAGAGTTTCTCTTCTGCCCGCTTGCGCTCGGTGATATCCTCGCCCAGACTGGCGATGCCGGTGACGGTGCCTTCAGCGTTGTGGACGACGGTCGAGTTCCATGCGACGAGCCTGCGGCCGCCCGCTTTCGTGATCAGTTCACCTTCGAAGTGGGCGGGGACGCCTCCGGTGCGCACCGCCTCACGGTATGCCTGGCGCGTCATGCCGGCCGGAGGCACCACGACGTCGAGAAGGTCCATGGCCAGCAGTTCATCGATGGCCCAGCCGGTGAGACCCATGGTGTAGTCATTGGCGAACGTGATCCGCGCGTCGTGGTTGACGGTCAGGGCGACCAGCTGGACATTTTCCAGGAGGTTGCGGAACCGCTGTTCGGATTCGCGGAGTTCGCGTGTGCGCTTCGCCACCTCCCGCCGGGTGGAGAACACCCAGGCAAGGGTGATGACCACGAGGGCGGCGCTGATGATCAGCGCGTACAGATAGTCGGTGGTCCTGGTCCGGCGCTCCCGGATATCTTCCGGATACCGTGGGTAGATCTCATATCCCGTGTTCAATGCGCCGCCCCGCACATACTGTCCGAGTACCCCGGTGACGGAGACCACGTCGCGCTCGCCGATCCGGGCGAGATCGATCCCGGGCTTGTGACGGATGGCGAGAAAGACCACGATGCTATCCGCATCGTTGGTCTGCTCACGGACCGTGAGGTACGATCCGTAGTCGTCGCTCCAGGAACGCGTCACGACGCCATGGACGCGCACAAGCATGCCTTCGTACTTCTCTGCAGGGGCCTCCGGGATGGGGAGTTCAACGGGGCGGGCCATGGGGCGATGGACTTTGAGCACGCGGTAGGTCGCCCGGACGATCCGCGTCACGCCTTCGTACACAGCGATCTCGCCCGTGACGATCAGGCTGTCGCCTTCTTCGATCGGCGGCCCGGGGTCGTTGTTGTAGAGTTCGATCCCACCGGTGTTGTCCTGCAGGAAGATCGAAAGGCGGCTGGTGTGCATCACATCGCTGTTCGAGTTCGCCCGCCCCCCGATCGTGACACGCTGGCCGAGCCGGTCCGGAGTGAAATCCCCGTTCGCATCGATCCGTGCTTCACCAATGGAGAGGACCACCTGGGTCGTGTCCTGACAACGGGAGGTACCGGGAAAGAGCCAGACGGCGAGGAGGATGAGGGCGAGGCGGAGGGAATGGGGACCGTTCATAGTATGGTGGAGCTGGCACAGTGTCATACGACGGTCGTTCCTTCACTCATGCGCATGTATCGATTCCGGATATCAATGTACCAAACGGCGTGTGGACATTCAACCCCCGGCGTGGGAAGGGGAGGGGGAGAAAAAGAAAACGCCGGCTGAAGATCAGCCGGCGTTCGCTACGGACAGAGTCGCACGAATTACAGCTTCGTGACGCCCTTGGCCTGGAGGCCCTTCGGACCCTGCGTAACTTCGAAGCCCACCTTATCGCCTTCGTTCAGGGTCTTGTACCCCTCACCGACGATTTCGCGGAAATGGACGAAAACGTCTTCGCCAGTTTCACGAGTGATGAACCCGAAGCCTTTGGCTCCGTTGAACCATTTCACTGTTCCCTTTTCCATGGAACAGATCCTTTCTGTTGCTGAACGTCCGCAACCGGCGGACTCGGTCATGCACGTCCCGATGTGTGCTTTAAACGTGAAATCGCAACCATTCACACCACCATGGTTGCGATCTCTCTTGTTCTGCAACGGGTTCGGATTGCGAACGCCAGCGAACCGTGCCCCGCGATACCTGCGGGACAGCTAAAAGCCCGACAACGGTGTACGTTGATTGGTGACATAGGATATATATTTCAGAAGTAAAAAGCAAGTGCTTTTTCGCTAAGAAGTATGTTTTCCCTTTTTTCGGCGCAACCCTGGCCTGGAATCGGCCGTATAATCCTTGGGGCACGTGCCGCCCCTACCTGAAAATCCCCGAAATCCGCCACATTGCGTTGGATCCCCTTATGAAACGCCTGCTCTTTCTGATGTGTCTGCTGTCCGCGTCAACCCTGTTCGCGCAAGACCTGACGACACGCCTTGATGAATTCCTCGGCCAGTATGTCACCAACCGCGGGTTCCAGGGAACGGTCGTCGTCGCTGAAAATGGTACACTGCTGTACGCCCGCGGGTTCGGCCTCGCCGACCCCGCGCGCGGATTGCAGAACGGTCCGCAGGTTCAGTACCACATTGCCTCCGTCACCAAGACCTTCACCGCCGCAATGATCATGAAGCTCGTTGAGCAGGGGAAGATCGGTGTGCATGATCCCATCACGAAATACCTCCCTGCGTACCGCCGCGACACGGGCGACCGGGTCACGATCCATCACTTGCTCACGCACACTTCCGGGATCCCGGAATTTGCGACGACAGAGGCCCGCCGCGCGCACGGGTTGGAGCCCGTGCCGCCGATGGACCAGTTGATCGAGAAGTACTGCAGCGAGCCGCTTGCATTCGAACCGGGATCGAAGTTCGCCTATTCGAACACCGGGTTCGTCCTTCTGGGAGCCATCATTCAGAAAGTGACAAGCCAGACCTTTGACCAGGCACTCCACACGCTCATCCTCGATCCTGCGGGCATGAAGAATTCCGGACTCGACTGCAGCGGGCTGTCCCTCCCCGCGCGCGCAGCAGGTTTTGACGCCGGCTTCGGGGATACGCTTCCACCGTGCGAGGTGTTCAATATCGATTGGATCGGAGCTGCCGGCGGCATGTACGCTACCGCCGAGGACATGGTCGCGTGGGATCATGCGCTTTCTGATCCCGCCGTCCTCTCGCGCAATGCCCTGCGCCTGATGCAGACCCCCTACGTCAAGATGAAGGCCGATGGTCCTTCCTATGGGTATGGCGCCGTCCTGGATCGCCGCGTGAGGAACAGAAAAGGGGACAGCCTCCTGGTGGTCTATCATCAGGGCGGCATGCCCGGGGTCTCTTCGCTGTTCGGTCGCGTCCCCGCTACGAAGCAGATGGTCTTCGTCGTGAGCAATGTCTCCGGCGCACCGGTCGTCGCCATGAGTGACGGCCTGTTCGCACTGGTCAATGGTTCTCCGGCTCCATCGATCAAGCCATCGCTGGCGCGTGGACTCTTCAAAGCGATCAGCACGAAGGGCTCGTTGGAAGGTGTGCGCGACATTGAGAGCGAGCACCGCGCCTCCCCCGGCCGGTACGATGTCTTTGAAAATGAACTGAGCATCCTCGGACATCAGTATCTGCGCGAGAAAAAGCACGACGAGGCAGCTGCCGTCTTCGGGTACGCTCTGCGCCTGTTCCCGAAGAGCGCCGGGGCGTTCAATAATATGGGCGAGTGTGCCGTTGCGCTGGACCAGAAGGAAAAAGCCATCGGCTTCTATAAGAAGTCCCTCGAACTCAACCCGGTGGGCACTACCGCTCGCGAAGCGCTTCAAAAGCTCGGCGTGAACTAGGACCCTCCGTTACGGTCCGCTCTCCATGATGCCCCGCCCCGCCAACCGATGCGCGGGGCGGGGCATCGCGTTCCATGGCTCTCCCTCCTCCGGGCGCCTTGTAACTTCCGCCACCTCCTCCTATATTGAGGATATGTCCATCCCACGTTCCATGAAGGAAACTGCTATGTCCACCGCACTGCGCCGCGTTGCGCTCCTCCTGACCGCTGTCACCATGTCCGTCCCCCTGATGTCCCTTGCGTGCACCAACATCCTGGTGACGCGCGGTGCGTCGAAGGACGGATCGACGTTGATCACGTATGCGGCGGATTCTCACACCCGCTACGGGCAGCTGTATTTCCATGCCGCCACCGACCATCCCGAGGGGACGATGGTGGATGTCCATGATTACGGCTCGGGGGCATGGCTCGGCAAGGTGCGTCAGGCCCGCCACACCTATTCGGTGGTCGGATTCACGAATGAGCACCAGGTCTCGATCGGTGAGACCACGTTCGGTGGCAGGCCGGAGCTCGTGGATACGTTGGGCATCATCGACTACGGGACCCTCATGTTCATGGCGATGCAACGTTCCCGCACGGCGCGCGAGGCGATCCATACGATCGGCCAATTGGTCGCGGAGTACGGCTACCGCAGCTCCGGAGAATCCTTCTCGATCGCCGATCCGAATGAAGTCTGGATCATGGAGTTGATCGGCAAGGGGCCGGGGAACAAGGGGGCGGTGTGGGTTGCCATGCGGATCCCCGACGGCTCCATCTCCGGCCATGCGAACCACCCGCGCATCATGGCGTTCCCCCTGAGGGATACCGTGAATTGCTACTATGCCCCCGACGTGATCTCATTCGCACGGGGCAAGGGCTACTTCACCGGTAAGGACAGTGAGTTCAGTTTTTCGGATACCTATGCTCCTCTTGATTTCTCCGCGGCGCGGTTCTGCGAGGCCCGTATCTGGTCCGTGTTCAACCGCGTCAATGCGTCGATGGGTGCATACCTGAACTACGCCAAAGGCGAGGACCTGTCGAAGCGTATGCCGCTCTGGATCACCCCCGACAGGAAACTCGACGTTCATGACCTGATGGAACTCATGCGTGACTATTACGGCGGCACGGACCTCGACATGACGAAGGATGTGGGGGCCGGTCCGTTCGGTTGTCCGTACCGCTGGCGGCCGATGACGTGGAGTGTGGATTCGATGAACTATCTGAATGAGCGCGCGATCTCCACACAGCATACCGGATTCTCCTTCGTGGCCCAGGCACGTTCGTGGCTTCCGGATCACATCGGAGGCATCCTCTGGTTCGGCGTGGATGATACGTACCACACCGTGTACACGCCCATGTATTGCAGCATCACCTCGACCCCTCCAGCATTCCGGGAAGGGAATGGCTCGATGATGGAATGGTCCGACGATGCGGCATTCTGGATCTTCAATCAGGTCTCGAACTTCTCCTATACACGCTTCAACGTGATCAGTCCCGAGGTCCGTGCGCGGCAGGCAGAACTTGAGAACGGGTATCTCGTGCAGGTCCCCGGCGTTGACCGGGCTGCGTTGGAGCTTTCGAAGACCAGCAAGGAGGTGGCCATCGCGTATCTGACGGAATACTCGACGAACGCGGGACAGGCGACCTTTGGCGCGTGGAAGAAGTTGTACCGGGATCTGTTCGTCAAGTTCATGGATGGCAATATCAAGACGAAGGTCCCGGGGAGGCAGAACCCCGCGGTGTCGCAACCGGGTTACAGCGACGCATGGAAGAGGATGGTCGTGCGTGAAGCCGGGGAGAAACTGAAGATGCCGAAGCACTAGCTCCATGGCACGCTCCCTGTACATCCACGATTGCCGGCTTGCATCGGCCCCCGGGCGACCGACTGCCGTGCTCATTGAAGGTGCGAAGATCACCGCGGTCGGGATCCAGGATGTGCCCGGAGCAGATCGGCTCGATGCAGGCGGACGCTTGCTGTCGCCGGGATTCATCGATGTGCATATCCAGGGCGCAGGCGGGGCGGATGTCCTTGACGGCACCCCGGAAGCGCTTGCGACCATGTCCGCGACACTGGCCCGGCTTGGCACCACCGGCTTTCTTGCGACGACGGTTGCGCGGCCGGGTACCGGCCATGATCATTTGCGCATTGCGCGGGAGTACATGAAGACCGGCCCGCGGGGCGCAGAGTTGCTCGGCGTGCATCTGGAAGGGCCATTCATCAATATCACAAAGAAGGGTGGGATCTCACCGGAAGGGATCTACGCGTACTCTCAGGATGCCCTTGCCGATCTCCTTGCGGCGGCCGGGGAGAGCCTGCGGATGATGACGATCGCTCCGGAGCTCCCTGGAGCGATCGAGTGCATCCATCGGCTCGTGGACCGTGGCATCATCGCGGCGTTCGCGCACTCGCAGGCAGGCTATGATGACCTCCGCCGCGGCTGCGAAGCGGGCATCACGCATGTCACACATATCTTCAATGCGATGATCGGCCTTCATCACCGTGAACCGGGCCCCATCGCGGCGATCTTTGAACACCCATCGATCACCGCGCAGATCATCAGCGACGGTCATCATGTGCATCCGGCCATCGTACGCCTTTTGAGGTCGGCCATCGGGACTGCCCGTTGCGTGTGCATCACGGACGGGGTCCAGGGGATGGGCCTGCCCGACGGCAGATACAGGTACTGTGGCCGTGAGTACGAGTCGCGTGAGGGTGTGGCGCGCTATCTCGATGGCACCCTTATCGGGACGACGATGGGACTCGGGGAGATCGCACGCCGATTCCGCGCATTCACGGGGTGCTCCACCGCAGAAGCATTGGATACCGTGACCATTGTCCCCGCCCGGCTTCTCGGAATCGATGCTGCCAAAGGGTCCATCGCGCCGGGAAAGGATGCCGATCTGGTTCTCCTGAACCAGGACCTGTCGGTCCATGCGACCCTGGTGTCCGGTCGTGTTGTGCATACGGAAGCCGTGTAGGACCCGGCAGAGGGGATCCTGAGAGGCACCATCCGGAATTGCCTCTTCAACAGCGATTGCGTATCATTCGAAAGCATCGTTCACCCGGCGCCGGATGTGAGTTGGTCACGCAGGGGAGAAGCACGCCATTGTACCATGCCACGCAAGCCGTTGGTGCGTCCGGCCCGCCGCTGTTCTCACTCCAGTTCTCATTTTGATCCCCGAGGAGGAATCCCCATGCAACAGCGTTTCCGCGTGCTTGTCACTGTCCTCATCCTGGTCACCCAGCCCCTGTTCGCCGAGTGGACACAAACCCTTGGTCCGGAGGGTGGATCCGTGTATGGAGTGGTGACCGATGGCTCGAGACTCTTCGCCTACCTGGAGGGTGGAGGGATCCAGCGCTCGACGAATGATGGAGTGCGATGGTATGCTGCGAATAGCGGACTCCCAACGCCGAACATCTTCAGTATGGAGGCCGAAGGCTCGACGGTCTTCGCAGGAACATCGACATATGGGTTGTACGTCTCTACCGACGGGGGCGATTCATGGGTTGCCCGGAACACGGGGATGGGAAATGTCAGCGTCACCGACATCCTCATCCGTGGTGGACGGATGTACGCTGCCACCTCGAGTGGTTTCTTCATTTCAACGAATGGAGGTGGAGCCTGGACCGCCTCCAATGCAGGTATCACCAACCTTGCCCTCCGCACCCTGGCGTCGAAGGATGGGCTTCTGTTCGCCGGTGGCGGTGGCGGCAACGTGTACGTCTCTGCCGACAGCGGTGGGTCCTGGACACCGGCGGTTTCCGGGATCACAACGACACTCGCTATTCAGACACTCTACGTTGATGATGTGCGGCTCTTCGCAGGCGCGGGCAATGCGATGTATGTGTCAACGAACAACGGCACGTCATGGTCACCGGTCTCGACCTCTGCCATCGGTACAAATGTGAACACATTCTTACGGGATGGTGCGTTGCTCTTCATGGGAACCACCGCGGGGCTCGGACGCTCCACGGACAATGGGGCCACGTGGGTTGCGGCTTCCACGGGCCTTGTCAACAAAGCCGTCTATGGTATCCTGAAGAAAGGTACCGTACTCTACGTTGCAACGTTCGGCCATGGCGTCTCCATGAGCACGGACGCCGGCGGCACGTGGGTCAGCATGGTGGTTGGCATGATCAACTCCCGTGTCATGACACTGTTCGCGAATGGTGCCACGCTCCTTGCATGCAGCGATGGGGCGGGGATCCAGATGTCAACGAACGCAGGACGGGATTGGACGCTGTCGAATACCGGGCTGACCTATGCGTTCTCCCGCGGGATGACGAAGGTGGGGTCCATGATGTTTGCCGGTTCGACGGATGGGATCTATCGGCTCCCCTTGCTCGCCTCCTCCTGGTCACGGGTCAAGCCGAACGTGAACGTGAAGGCTATGGAGAGCAGTGCCGGGAAGATCTGGGTGGGGACGGCCACGGGGATGTTCTTCTCCGCCGACACGGGGACCTCATGGTCGGGACCGCTCTCGGCGACCAATGGCAAGCAGATACAGTGCATTCGCGTGACCGGCACCCATATCTTTGGCGGCAGCTCTGCGTCGGGGATCTATCGGGCAGCTCTCGGTGATACCGCCTGGGTGCAGGTCAACACGGGACTCACGGATCTGAATATCCGCGGACTTGCGCTCATCGGAACGACCCTTTTTGCAGGGACGTCCGATCATGGCGTCTTTGCCTCGACGGACAACGGTGAAACCTGGACAGCGAGAAGTACGGGCTTGTCAAGTCTGTACATCCGTGCGCTGTACGCGCACGGGTCTGCCCTGTTCGCTGGAACGGCGACGGGAGGCGTCTTCGTCACGACCGATGACGGTGGCCAATGGACGGGAGTGAATCAGGGGCTGGCGCCGAAGGAGATCCCCGCGCTCTCGGTCGCGGATGGGATCCTGTATGCTGCAGGCTACAACTCTGGTGTCTGGAAGCGACCGGTCAGCGAGATCATCACCGGCGTGCCCGGATCGGAGCAGGACGCTGTTCCGGTGCATGCATCGCTTCTTCAGAACTATCCCAATCCGTTCAACCCGTCCACGACGATCACATTCCGTGTCCTTGCATCGCAGCCGGTGGACCTCCGGTTGACGGTGATCGATCCCCTGGGCCGGGAGGTTGCGGAGTTGGCGAGAGGAGTACATCGATCCGGAACTCATCATGTCGAGTTCACGCCGATGGGGTTGGCGACCGGGGTGTATTTCTGCCGGCTGGTTTTTGGCGGGCAGACCTCGACCCAGGCCATGCTATATGTGAAGTGAGTTCCTGATCGGCCTGTGGCGGTCGTCGGCCTCGCGGCCGCCGGTGCCCCTGAATCAGCCATGAGCCTCTCACGCGGATCGCGCCGGGAGGCTCGTGTGTTTTCAACACGCCGCTCTCTTTTTGTTGCTTTCTCACACCGATTCTGACGATCCGACCGAAATTCCTCGCCGTGGCGCTCCTATTAGCCATTCATGCCCAGTATTACGCATGATTTTTTGCGAATCGGGCAGAATGAGTATCCATCAGCCCAATTCACAGGTTTTTGTGCATCATCCTGTCTGTCACAGGTGGCACGCACATTGTATTACTCCAGGCGAAGAAGAGCAGACCAGAGGCAACGAAGGGGGTGCGTTTCCGGAAATCTGCAGATATCCATCCCACATCCGGAGGAGACCCATGAACTGGTTCCTCAATCTCAAAGTCGGTACCAAACTTCTTTCCGCATTCCTCCTGGTTGCGCTGATCGCCGGGTTCGTCGGGTATCAAGGCATCGTCAGTCTTCGTGCTGCAGATGACAGTGATACCTTGCTCTACGAACGCAACACCGTACCCATGGATCACATCGCAAAGATCGGAGTGTCCTTTCAACGACTGCGCGTGAATGCGTTGACGATGCTCGCCGCAAAGACCCCGGCTGAACGTGCGGACCAGGCAAGGCGCATCGATGAACGGAGAGCCGAGATCGTGGCGACGGTGGCCACATTGGACAAGGCGATCGCATCGGATGATGTGCGCAAAGCATTTGATGAGTTCGGCGCCACACGAAAAGAATTCGTGCCATTGCTCAACGAGTTCATGGATCTCGCCCGGTCGGGACGAACGGACCAGGCATTTGCGCTTTGGAAGGGAAACATGGACAAGGCCCGTGCCCGTGAGCAGGCGGCGATCGAGGCCTTAAGTACACTCCTCGTGCAACGGGCCAAAGCCCGGTCCGATCAGAACACGGTCGAAGCAAATGCCGCGGTCACGATGATGCTTATCGTCGTAGGCATCGCCATGGTCGTTGCCATCGGCCTCGGCATCTTCATCGCGCGGATCATCACCAGGCCCCTCAATCGTGGCGTGGAAATGATGCAGGAGATGGGGAAGGGACATCTGGGAACCCGCCTCACGATGGAGACGAAGGACGAAGTCGGTGTCCTTGCCAGAGCCATGGATGCGTTCGCGGACGACCTCCAGTCCAATGTGATCGCGACGATGCAGAAGATCGCGAAAGGCGATCTGAGTACGAATGTAAATGCCAAGGATGACCGCGACGAGATCTCCCCTGCGTTGAAGCAGATGACCGAGGCTCTGCGCGGCCTGGTCGCCGAGGCAGGGATGTTGTCGAAGGCGGCGGTCGAGGGCAAGCTCGCCACCCGCGGCAATGCGGAGAAGTTCCAGGGAAGCTATCGCGAGATCGTGCAGGGTGTGAACGCTACGCTCGATTCGGTCATCGGCCCGCTGAACGTGGCCGCGGAGTACGTGGACCGCATCTCGAAGGGCGACATCCCGGCGAAGATCACGGACACGTACAACGGTGATTTCAACGAGATCAAGAACAACCTGAACCAGGCCATCGGTGCGGTGAACGCCCTTGTGGCCGATGCGGTCATGCTGTCCAGGGCCGCGGTCGAAGGCAAGCTCGCCACCCGCGCCGACGCATCGAAGCACGGCGGCGATTTCCGGAAGATCGTCCAGGGCGTGAACGACACGCTCGACTCCGTCATCGGTCCGTTGAATGTGGCCGCGGAGTACGTGGACCGGATCTCCAAGGGCGACATCCCGGCGAAGATCACGGACAACTACAACGGCGACTTCAACGAGATCAAGAACAACCTGAATCAGGCGATCAACGCCGTGAGCATGCTGGTCACGGATGCGCATATGCTGTCGCGTGCCGCGGTGGAGGGCAAACTCGCCACGCGCGCCGATGCCACGAAGCATCAGGGCGACTTCCGGAAGATCGTGCAGGGCGTGAACGAGACACTGGACTCCGTCATCGGGCCTCTCAACGTCGCAGCAGAGTATGTGGACCGGATCTCCAAGGGCGACATCCCGGCGAAGATCACGGACAGCTACAACGGCGATTTCAACGAGATCAAGAACAACCTGAACCAGGCGATCGGCGCGGTGAACGCGCTGGTGGCTGATGCGATGCTGCTGTCGCAGGCAGCGGTGGAAGGGCGCCTTGCCACGCGCGCGGATGCTGCGAAGCATCAGGGCGATTTCCGGAAGATCGTCCAGGGTGTGAACGACACGCTGGATGCGGTGATCAAGCCGGTGCAGGAAGGGTCGAACACGCTGGCGGTGATGGCGACGGGCGACATGACGGCGCGGATGAACGGGGACTACCGCGGCGATCTGCAGCTCATCAAGGAGAGCATCAACAAGGTGGGCGGTTCCCTGCAGGATGCCCTGCGGAAGGTGAGCGAGGCAGTGAGCGCGACGGCGAGCGCGTCGAGCCAGATCAGCTCAAGCACCGAGGAGATGGCCGCCGGGGCGCAGGAACAGACGAGTCAGGCAGCCGAGGTGGCGAGTGCGGTGGAAGAGATGACGAAGACCATCATGGAGAACTCCAAGAACGCGAGCGTGGCGGCCGAGACGGCGAAGCTCGCGCGTGTGAGTGCGGAGCAGGGCGGGAAGGTGGTCGACGATACGGTCGAGGGCATGAAGCGCATCGCCGGCGTGGTGAACAAGAGCGCCGAGACGGTGAAGGAACTCGGGAAATCGAGCGATCAGATCGGTGAGATCATCGGCGTCATCGACGACATTGCGGATCAGACGAACCTGCTTGCGCTCAACGCTGCCATCGAGGCGGCCCGGGCGGGAGAGCAGGGGCGCGGGTTTGCGGTCGTGGCGGACGAGGTCAGGAAGCTGGCCGAGCGGACGACGAAGGCGACGAAAGAGATCGCCGGGATGATCAAGAAGATCCAGTCGGATACCACGGGTGCCGTCCGGTCGATGGAAGAAGGGACGAACGAGGTGGAACGCGGGATCGAGCTGGCCGACAAGGCAGGCGCGAGCCTGAAGGAGATCGTGGGGGTGAGCCAGAAGGTGACGGACATGGTCACGCAGATCGCGGCCGCGAGCGAGGAGCAGTCGAGTGCCAGCGAGCAGATCTCGAAGAACGTGGAAGGGATCTCGAAGGTGACGGGTGAAACGGCGCAGGGGACGCAGCAGATCGCGCGTGCGGCGGAGGATCTCAACCGGCTCACGGAGAACCTGCAGAAGCTCATCAGCGACTTCAAGCTCGGCCGCAATGACGGTATGCGGAGCGGGGTCGCGGTGCGGGAGAACGGCGTGCTGGTAGCGGGCTAAAATTCAGATATCAGATATCTGATATCAGATATCCGAATTATACAGGAGGAACTATGGCGGAAACGGTCTCAGTACATCAGGCAACAGAAGCGAAGCATGGGTCCGGCGACGAACTGCTGCAGCTGGTGAGTTTCAACATCGGCGACGAGGAGTTCGGTGTGGATATCCTGCAGGTGCAGGAGATCAACAGGATGCTTGAAGTGACGAAGGTGCCGAATGCACCGGAGTATGTGGACGGGGTCATCAATCTCCGCGGCAAAGTGATCCCGATCATCGATCTCCGCCGGCGTTTCGGCATGGCCAGAAAGGAACACGACAAGCATACCCGGATCGTGGTCGTGGAGTTGAACGGCAAAGTGGTCGGATTCGTGGTCGACGCCGTGCGTGAGGTCTTGCGGATCCCGCGCAGCGTCACGGAACCGCCACCGTCGATCGCGGGGAGCACGAACGAGGAGTATATTACCGGAGTGGGAAAGCTCGAGGACCGGCTGCTGATCCTCCTGGATATCGGGAAGATCGTCTACGATAGTCAGGTATCCCAGAACTAGGTCTCTTCGTGCTCCTCTGGATCCTCCGCGCGGGTTGGTTGGCCCGCCGGAGGATCGTGTTCTGTGCGGCGGGGTCCCTTGCCTCCGCGAATTGCTTTCCGTATACTCCATACGTGTAACTGCAGGCGTTTGCCATGCCAGGCACGTCCAATCTCGAATGTCTTGGTGTCGATCTGGAGGGACCATGCCGGTTCGCGTCACCATCGTCCTCTGCTTCCTCGCTTTCCTCCCGGGTATCACGCGTGGACAGTCCACGACGGATGCCCTCGACGTTTTTGGTTATTTCCAGTCTGTGTTCGATCATTCCAGTGAACAAACGTCGATCAGGGGACGGTCCACAACCTCCGGGACGCGCAATACGTTCATTCTCCAGCAGGCGAACATCTTTTTCCGGAAGCAGTTCAACTCCCGTTTCGCAGCATTTGTTGATCTGGAGTTCACGAACACGTATGCGAGCACCCGGAAATGGGGGACGTTCCGGCTTGAAGAAGCATGGTTGCGGTACCAGACCTCGGAGGAGTTCAGCATCAAAGCCGGACTCCTTGTGCCGGTGTTCAACAACCTGAATGAGATCAAGAACAGGACTCCGATCCTTCCCTACATCACGCGGCCTTTCGTGTACGAGGCTGCGGCGGAAGGGGTGGGGAGTATCGATGATTACATCCCGGGCTCGGCATTCCTCCAGATCGAGGGAGCGCTCCATCTTGATGAACTCCGGTTGGACTATGCGGTGTATGCCGGCAACGGGGATCCGAACTTTGTCAGCAGCGGACAGGACGGGCAACAGTACAGCATTGGTGGGACGGATACGACGACGTTCAAGTTGGTGGGCGGACGAGTGGGTGTGCGCACGGGCCGGCTGAAGGCCGGATTCTCCATGACCTCCGACAAAGCGGACAGGCAGAGTATCGGCGTCGGTCCTGTCCATAGGCTGCGCATCGGTGGCGACCTTTCCTATCTGCTCGGGCCGCTCTCACTGGAGTCCGAGTTCATCTCGACCAAAGAGTACCTGGACGATCATCAAGCGCAGGTGTATGCCGCCGTCTCGAGGATGGACCCCCGCCTCGGACGGGAGCCGTCGAATCTGTTCGTGTACGGGGTCCTGGCGTATGATATTTCCGAGAGTTTCTACGTGTATGGTGGGATGGAATACCTCGAGTCGCACAAGGCGTCCGTCACCCGCGGTACGATGGCCGGAGGGGGATATCGACCGATCGACAACGTCGTCCTGAAACTCCAATATCTTCACATCAGTAACGAGTTCCAGGGTTTGAGTTCTTACCTCTCCGACCGGATCCAGGCCGGAGTCAGCGTGATGTTCTAACGCGCGCAAGGAACCCGACCCATGAAACCCATCAGCATCGCATTCGTCCTTGTCCTGCTCTCCGCCGCGCTCGCGGATGCGCAGGTTGCCGTGATCGCCAACCGGTCGGTCCCGGAAATGTCCCTGACCGCTGCCCAGGTGCTCGATCTCTACATGCTGAATGTCCGTGCATGGAGTGATGGACAGGCCGTGGCGTTGATGTGTCTCCGGGAGCACCCTGCTGAGGAGAAAAAATTCTTCGACCTCCTCCGCAGGAGTCCGCTGGAAATGCGGAAGGCCTGGCTGAGGGCTCAACTTTCCGGGCACGCCCGCCCGCCGGAGATGATCGCCGCACAGGAGGACATGGCCCGGCGGGTTGCAGCCACTCCGGGGGCCGTGGGGTTCGTTGCGCGGGACAAGGTCCAGGGGAACGTCAAGATCCTTCTCGTCATAGAGTGAAGTCGTGACCCTTCCGGGATATCATCGATGAGTGTTCGCATCTCGTATCGAACACGCGTGATCCTGACGTTCGTGATCCCCTGGATCGTGGCCACGCTCTTTTCGTTCTGGTATCTCTCCTATATCCAGCGGGTCGCAGGGGAACGCAACGCCCGTCGCCATCTGGGGATCGTGAGCGATATGTTCGCCACGTCGGTGGGGTCGGGGTTGAACGATGGGGATTTTACGCTCGTGCAGAAGGCCTTCGACTGGTCCACGCTCGACCGGAATGTGGCATACATCTGCATCCTGGATGAGAAAAATGATGTGCTCTACCAGAGTTCGGCCTCCCCTGAGCTGTCGATCGAGGAATTGAAGAAACTCTCACCCGGGATGATGCGCACGAAGTCCGGCCTTGTGAACGTCACCGAGGTGATCCCCGCCGGCAAACGGCTTGGCTCCGTGATCCTCCTGTATTCCCTCGAAAGTGTGGAACAGGAGATCAAATCCGCGCAGATGACATCGATCGTGGTGAGCCTCGTTGTCCTCTTGGTCGGCCTGCTCGGAACGCGGTTGCTGATCCGGCAGGCAGGTGAGCTCGATCGTTCCCGGGTGGAGGCCGAGCGACAGGCGGCGACGGTGCGGATGCAGGCCGTCGATCTGGCATTGATGAATGCGTCGCTCGGGAAGAGCAATGCCACACTCCTTGATACCCAGCGGGAGCTCCAGAGCGCTCACGATGAATTGGAACGGCGGGTGGAAGAGCGGACCAACGAGTTGGCCGCCGCGAACGCCGAACTGCACGTCAATCAGGGGCACCTGCAACTGGCAATGACCGCCGCCAGAATGTTCCCCTGGAGGATGGATGTTGCCACCGGCGCGATCGTCGTCTCCGAGGAGCACCTGCATGCTCTGGGGCTTGCCACCGCGGAGCGGGATTTCCTGGTCGCTCATCTGCACCCCGACGACCGCGTACGGGTCGTCGGGACCTTCCGCGATGCGGCACGGACAGGCACGCCCATCAACATCGAGTTTCGTGCCCGGCTCGGGGCCGACCAGATCGTGTGGTTCGCAGCCTATGGCCGGGCCATGTTCGGTGCCGACGGCCATCCGTCCACCATTGTCGGGATCAATCTGGATATCACGGATCGTAAACGGGGGGAAGACACCCTGCGTACCTCGCTCCGGGAAAAGGATATCCTGCTGAAGGAAGTGCATCACCGCGTGAAGAACAACATGCAGATCATCTCGAGCCTGCTGTTCCTGCAGAGTTCCTACGTGCGCGATGCGTATGACGTCGATCTGTTCCGCGAAAGCCAGCTCCGCGTCAAGTCCATGGCGATGGTCCACGAACGGCTCTACCGCTCGGAAGACCTGTCATCCATCGAGTTCTCGGACTATGTGCAGACGATCGCCGACGAACTACTGGCATCGTACAGCCGGCCGGGTATCGAGTTGCGGACCAGGGTCGACGATATCCGGTTCGGCGTGGATATCGCGATCCCGTGCGGACTTCTCATCACAGAGCTCGTTACCAACGCCATCAAGCATGCATTCCCTGATGGACGCGGAGGCCACATTGATATCGAGGGAACAAGCGAGGACGGGATCATGCATCTTACCGTGAAGGATGACGGGGTCGGCTATCCGGCCCATGTGGATTTCAGCGGGGGTGAGACGCTGGGTGTCATGTTGATCAAGGGCCTGACCGAACAGCTCGAAGGGACGATCACCGTGGACCGTAGCCACGGATCGCAGGTTGCGATCACGTTCCCGTTGTCCCGCGTGGCAGGCGAAGGGGAGGCCACCTCGTGAGCTCTGACAACCCCATACTGCCGGCGCAGATCATCCTTGTGGAGGATGAAACGATCATCGCTTATGAACTCCGGGTCCGCCTTTCCATGCTCGGTCACAGGGTGCTGGGTGTCTTCCGCAAGGGGGAGGAGGCGTGCGAGGCAGCACGCGCTACGATGCCCGACCTGATGCTGATCGATATCATTCTGGCAGGGAAGATCGACGGGATCGAGACGGCGAAACGTGTGCGGGCGCTCGGCCCCACCCGCATCATCTTCCTCACCGCGAACACCGATGAGTCGACCCGCCAGCGCGCCCTGACGGTTGCGCCGGAGGGCTTCCTGCTCAAGCCCTTCACCGAGGATGAATTGCGCGAGACACTTGCCGCGGCGCTGGCCGCGCGTCCCTGAGACACCCTCCCGACCCCTGAAAACAGGACCGGCGGCCCATGGGCCGCCGGTCGCATTTCCACGTCAAGGCGGGGGCTGCCGGCCTTCCTCGAGCAGCGACAACCTACTTCGAGGATCCGTTCTCTGTGCTGATGAACTGAGCCGCTCACGATCGCACGTCATGGACGGGTGGGAGGATGATGGAGATCATCCTCCCACGTGGTACAAAGCCCATCGCCTGTAGCAAGCGGGGAACTTGCTTGTTCGTTTTCTTCGGCGTTAATTGTCTCGGACGCGGGCCCCGATCAGCGGGCCCGGGAAGACCTTCGTATCACGACTGCCAACCCGCATGAATCCATCGCGATGTGTACGCCTTCTCTGTGGGGCCATCCTTCTGGCCCTCCCGGGGCTCCATGCCCAGGTCACGCAGGATCCCTTTGAGATCCGCGGTGTCCTTCCGTGGCACAATTTCCTCTCAGGCCCCACGTCGTGGAACCTTGAAGATTACACCCGATATCTGGATCAGTGTGTGGCCGGAAAAATCAATTTCATCGGGTTCCACAATTATACCGGTGGGTCCCAGCGCTATGCGACGTATGTCGAGCCGATGATACGGATCGCCTACAAGACTGTCCTTCCGGAGGCGTTCTTTGACAATTCGCTCACCGCGCGGTGGGGGTATGCTCCACGGCGTGTCCGGGATTTCGCCTACGGGACGTCGAGGTTCTTTCCGGGCGACACCGGTGCGTTCGGGGCGGACTGCGCGGTGCAGGCCTCTACGAATGAGGACCGTTACCGCCGGGCGCAGGACCTCATGCGTCAGGTGATGGCGATGGCGCATGCCCGCGGCATGCAGACCGCGATGGGATTCGAGTTCGGGGTCCACCCCCCTGAATATTTCTCCATCATGGAGGAAGGGTCCTTCTGGGAGGGGACGGGATCCATGATCCCGAACCCCGCACACTATCAATCCGTCGAGATCCTGTTCGCCACGATCGATGATATCATCGCAGCATATCCCGACGTCGACTATGTCTGGCTCTGGCTGAACGAACACTCGTTCTTCGGGCTCGATCCGGAGAAGGCCCTGCGTGATCCGGCATTCAAGGCGCTCTTTGACCGCGATGCCGCACTCTTTTCCGGCCCCGGCGTCGATGCCAGACAACAGGTCACCGGCATCTGGACTCTCGAGTATCTCCGCCGCGCGTATGAACACCTCCGCCGTGTAGCACCCGGCAAGCGCATGATCATCGGTGGCTGGGGAGGAAGCAATCAGTTGCCGGTCATTCTCCGTGGATTGGATCGCGCGCTCCCTACCGATGTGATCTTCTCCTGCCTCAACCCCGGCATGGGGGATTATCCCCAGCCTGCATTCATCACCGCGATCGCCGCGCACCGGAAATTCTGGAGCATTCCCTGGCTGGAAGGGGATCATCAGTTGTGGCACGCGCAGCCCCGCGTGAGCATCATGCGCGATCAGGTGAAACAGGCGCGAACCCAGCACCATGACGGCGTGATCGCGATCCATTGGCGGACGGAAGAGACACGGGCCACCTTCGAAGCGTTCGCGCGTTATGCGAGCGACCCTGCCGATACCGCTTCGGTGGCGGACGTGTACAGGGAGTATCTCCTCAGGAATTGCGGACCCCTCGCATCGAAGGAACTCTCCGGGATCTTCACTGCGGCCGATGAAGACGGATGGTTCCGCACGGCTTCTTCGCCGGAGTACTATGCCTATACGCCGATGTGGGGACGCCTGGATAGCATGGGCCGCGGGCGGCTCCACACGCTCATCGACAAGCTACGGGATGTCGCCCGGAGAACCCCGGATCCGCAGCATCGCAGTACGCTGGAGTGGTACATCGCCGATTGCCGCTTCATGCTCCTCCTCGACGACGTGGGCAGAAAGCTCGAGCCCGCCTATCGGCTACGGAAGCGGCTGCGTTCGAACGACGGGCACCTGACAGCGCCATTGGCCGGTGATGTTCGCACGGCGCGCGAAGGTCTGGACCAGTCCCCTGTGCGCGAACTCTTTTCGGTCTACGCTTCCCGTGTCAGGTCCCGGGGTGAACTCGGCGTGCTGAGCTCTCTCAACCAGAAGTTGTACAACGAATACACCGATCTCCTCCGGTTCCTTGCCACTCTGTGAGGTCGTCCATGATATGCAGGATGCTCTTCTGGTGCGCGGCCATGATGGCGGCGCTCGGCCTGCAGGCGTGCGGACCCTCTGAACGCACTGTTCGGGCGGATCGCACAGGGACCTGTGCATCGTACTCACCATGCTCGACTCGTGATGGGTCTGCAAGATCGCGCGGGATGTTCCCGTGCAGGGAGAGGCCCTGTCCCTCTCAGCGTACCCGCTCGCCGGTTGGATGCCTGCCACTGTTCCCGGAACGGTGCTGACCACGTTGCTGAAGAACGGACTCGTTCCTGATCCCTTCTATGGGATGAACAATGCCAGCATTCCGGATATCTATCATGCCGGACGCGAGACCTATACCTACTGGTTCGTGAAGGATCTCCGGAGTACGCCCCCGCAGGGGAACAGGCAGGCATGGCTGCGCCTGCGCGGTGTCAACTACGGATGCGATATCTTCCTGAATGGCCACCGGCTCACCGCGCGTACCCATACCGGCATGTTCCTCCGCCAGTCGTACAATGTCACGACTCTGCTCTCCGCCGACGGCAACAACCGGTTGGCCGTGATCGTGTACCCGGCCGGTACCCCGGGCGATCCCAACGGTGGGCAGGGGGGTGACGGAACGATCGGAAGGAATGTTGCCAGTCAGTATACCGCAGGCTGGGATTGGATCCAGCCGATACGCGATAGGAATACCGGGATCTGGGACATCGTCACCTTTGAAGAGACCGGCGCCATTCTGCTCAAGGATCCACATATTCTGACCGTCGTGCCGGGTGTACGATTCCCCGAGGGGCCGCAGGCGCCGGCGACGCTGCGTACCACGGTGGACGTCGAGAACCCCACCCCGGAGACGGTCAGCGGGACCGTCCGGTGCACTGTGGCGGGAAAGACCGTCAGCACGGAAGTCGCCATTCCAGCGAAAACGTCGCGGACGGTCCGTCTTCCTGATGTCACGGTGCAGGAGCCCGGGCTCTGGTGGCCGAGCGGTTACGGCCCGCAGACGCTCACACCCGTTGATATTGCATTCTCCCGTGATGGGGGTGAGATCCTTGATGCGATGACGGTCACCACCGGCATTCGCGAGGTCACCGCGATATGGAACACGGAGACGCGGAGCCGCGAGGTACGAGTGAACGGGCAGCGGATCTTCGCGAGGGGAGGGAACTGGATCGTCTCCGATGCCATGCTGCGCCTGTCCGTCACGCGCTATGATGCCGAGATCAGATTCCATCGCGACATGAACCTCAACCTGATACGGATCTGGGGCGGAGGACTCACCGAACGGCCGGAGTTCTACGAAGCATGTGACCGCTACGGGATCCTGGTCATGCAGGATCTCTGGATGTCGGGAGACTGCAACGGCAAATGGCTCGATCCCATGAAGAAAGAGGACCAGTGGACGCGCCGTGGCTATCCGGATGATCACGCGCTCTTCATCCGCTCGGTGGCAGATCAGGTCCGCATGCTGAGGAACCATCCATCGCTTGCCTTCTACTGTGGTGGCAATGAGATCCCGCCCCCGCAGGATATCCTCGCCGCAGTGCAGGACACGATCCTGCCGTCACTCGATGGTACGCGATATTTCTTCACCTATTCCAACGCTGACAGCATGTCGTTGAATGCGCTCGGCGGGAACGGCGACGGCCCCTACTCCGTCCAGTCGAACAAGCACTTCTGGGATTTTCGTTCATTCCCCTTCAATTCCGAAACGGGCTCGGTCGGCCTCAATGACATGGCCTCACTCGAGCGGTTCATCCCGCCGGGGAACCTGGTGATGCCCGACGAAGCCACGCGTCGCGTCGACTCGGTGTGGCGGTATCACAAGTTCCAGGGGTACGGCAGGAATCTCGACGCATACGGGAAACCCGCTGACCTGAAAGGGTATCTGGACAGGGCACAGCTCGTGAACTACGACCAGTACCGCGCGCTGATGGAAGGGCACCAGGCGCACATGTGGGATTGGTACACAGGGGTCATCATCTGGAAGACGCAGAACCCCTGGAGTGCCATGCGCGGACAGATGTATGATCCGTGGCTGGACCCGAATGCGGGATTGTACGGTTTGCACCACGCGAACCGGCCTGTTCACATCATGTGCGATCCCGCGGACGGCATGTTGATGGTGGTGAACAACACCTTCCGCCCGCTGCACGATCTGATGGTGCAGGCGTGGACCATCACACCTGCGGGGAAACGTGACCTCGCGTTCCAGTGGTTCGTGGAGGTCGGGCCGTCGATGGTGCAGAGGATCGACACCATCCGCCGTGTCTTCAAACAGAGCTTCGGCGCCGAAGGGGGATTCCTTGAACTTGTGCTGCTCGACCTGCACAAGCAGAGGGTGGACCGGAATCTCTGCTGGTTCCCCGATTCCAATGGCGTCTTCACAGGGCTTCAGCGGATGTCTCCGGCACCCGCCAGGATCTCTGCGCGGAGGATCGCGGACAACCGGATCGAAGTGTCCATCCAGAATCCGGAGGGCAACCCGCTCGCCTTCTTCCTGCGTGTAGCACTCATCGACGCGGTAACGGGCAAACGGATACTGCCGGTCTTCTACAGCGACAATTATGTGTCGGTCGTGCCGGGCACGACGGAGAGCGTGATCCTTGAGGCCGGCACGGGCCGAATACCGCGCGACGCCCGGATCACGGTCAGCGGCTGGAATGTGCCGGAACAGACGGTGAGTATCGACTAACAGGGTGATGTCCGCGGTCTCGCTGCCACGGTGTGGCCGCTGCACCGCGATCATTTCGGCGATCACTCTCGACCAATGACCTTTCATAAGGGAACGGCTATGCCATCAGTCAGAAACATCGTGTTGATGTTGAGCTTCGCCGCCGCGGCGGTCGTGTGTGGTCAGAGCATCCCTGCGCATGCGCAACCGCGCGGGGAGTACGCCCCGGCAGGACCGTACCCACTGATCCCTACACCCCGGAGTATTGACAGGCAGGATGGGTCCTTCACCTTCACGAAGGACGTTGTTCTCGTGCCCGGCCGCGCCGGGGATGCGGAAGATTCCTTCGCGGCATCGATGCTGAGAAATGAACTCCGGGCGTCCATGGGGGTCATGCTGTCCGGCACGCGCAAAGCGTCTTCGAGATCGATCCTCATAGGCAGGATCGGGCGCGACGCAGCGGTCCGCAAGGCGCTTCCGGCGACGATCCTTTCCGTGGTGGACAGTCTGGGGGACGAGGGATACGTTGTGCAGATCACCCTGCCAGGATCATCATCGCGGGGAACACCGGGACAGGCGTTTTCTATGGCGTCCAGACTCTGAAGCAGCTCATCAGAGTCAATGCCTCGGGACACGAGGTGCCCTGCATGACGATCATGGACTGGCCGGGACTGCGGTACCGCGGGGTCATGCTGGACATCAGCCGTGGGCCGATACCGACGATGGCCTATCTCAAGGAGATCATTGCAACGCTTGCGGAGTACAAACAGAATTCCCTTACCCTCTATACGGAGCATGTGTTCCGGCTCCGGTCCCATCCGGATGTTGCGCCGGCGGACGGGATCACACCGGAGCAGGTGGCGGAACTTGCCGCTGTTGCCCGCTTGCACCACATCGAGCTCATCGGGAATGCGCAGCCGTTCGGCCACATGGAACACACTCTGGCGATCCCCTTCTACCGCCCCATGGCGGAGAATGCGTGGGTCGTGAGTCCGGCCGTGGAGAAGACCTACGACTATCTGAAGGATGTCTTCGCCGAGATCGTTCCGTCGTACGAGAGCCGCCTCTTCCATATCAACAGCGATGAGGTATCCGGGCTCGGCGAAGGCCCCGCGCGGAGAATGGTGGATTCGATGGGCGCCGGAGGGGTCTACGCCTATCACATCGGGAGGGTCGATGCCCTTGTGAAACCCTATGGCAAACGCCTGATGATGTGGGGTGATATCGCGGTGAACAATCCGCAGATCATCGACCGGCTGCCGAAGGATCTCATCATTGTGTCGTGGGGGTATCATCTCGCGGACAGCTTTGACGATGCCATTTTGCCGTTCAAGAAGACAGGGTTCGACTTCATGGTCGCGCCCGGCGTGAACTGCTGGGGGAATGTGTGGCCGAACATGTCCGTCGCAAGCGTGAATATCTCGAACTATGTCCGCGACGGTGCTGCGCTGGGGACCATGGGCATGATGAACACCGTATGGGTCGACGACGGCGAGAACCTCGGTGCGTACAACTGGCACGGCCTCCTCTGGGGGGCCGAGTGTTCATGGTCCCCTGCGCGGCCGCTGAAAGGTGAGGCGGCGAAGGAAGATCTCCGGGTGCGAAGCAGGGCCTTCGATCGATCGTTTGACGCATTGTTTTTCGGGGCACCGGATGTCGCCGCGACCTTGTACCGGTTTGATTCCCTCCGCTCGATGCCGATCAGGGGCATCGTGACCGACGGAGCGGTCTGGACCAGTATGCTGGAGATCTATCCGGGAGAGGTTGACGCCGCGGCGGTGGCGCTGAATGAACGGGTTGTCCGTGAGGCGGCCGCGCTTCGCTCCGCCCTGGAGACTCTCCGTGCGAAGGCCCTCCTCCACAAGGAGGTGCTCGATGCGGCGGTGTTCGCTGCGGACAGGGTGGCGTTCACCGGGAAGAAGAACATCGTGCGCGCCGAGCTGGCGAAGACCATGCGGTCACCGACGGGGAGCAACATCATCCGGACGAAGGAGCTGATGCGGGGGCTCTTTGAAGAGCTGCATGGCCTGAAGAACACGTACGCGGTGCTCTGGGATCGCGAGAACCGGGGCTGGTGGCGCGACCGGGTGCTGGCGAAGTATGACCGTCTCGGCGCACAATTGCTGGACCTCGACAAGCTTGTGCTCATCGAGAAAGACACCACAGGTGTCGACGGCGTTCTCAGGGTGAGGTGCACGACACCTTTCGGCGACCGGGAGATCCGCTATACCACCGATGGCTCCGAACCCACCATGCGGTCCGCGGTCTCTGCCGGACCGTTTGTACTCGATCGATCATCGATGATCAAGGCACGTGTCTTCACGGGAAAGAAGGCATGGCCTGTTGCAGAGAAGCACTTCCTTGTCCACCGTGCGATCGGCCGTCTCACCGCGCTGCATGCGACGTACAGCACGTACGATCCTGCGTATGCGGCCGGCGGACCGCTGGCGCTGACGGACGGCCTCCGCGGATCGGATGACTTCAAGGATGGTCGCTGGCAGGGATATCAGGGGCAGGATGTGGAAGCCATCATGGATCTGAGTGAGCAGACGGAGATCCATCGCATCAGCATGGGATTCTTGCAGGCAAGCTACTCATGGATCCTCATGCCATCCCGTGTGCAGTTCTGGATCTCGGCCGATGGGCGGGAGTATGCCCTGGCGGGTGAGGCCGTGACGACCGTGGATCAGAAGGAGGATGGGACGGTGGTCCGCGACTTCACGGCCGCCTTCTCCGGGGTGAAGGGCCGTTTCGTGAAAGTGATCGCGAAGAATCCGGGGCCGCTTCCTGCATGGCATCAGGCAGCCGGAGGCGAGTCGTTCCTGTTCGCGGATGAGATCGTGGTAGAATAGTCCTCCGCGGCCCGTGCCCGGATCCGGCCTCTTTCCGTCCTCAGGAAAAGCCCTTTTTTAAGTTTCTTACGCCCGCCTGCGAAGTTAACTTCTGACGGGGCGCTTTCGTATGTTCCGTTGCCTGCCCCGATGGTGCAGGCGTGATGGCATCATTGACCGATCTCATGTGAGCGATTGTGACATCTGGCGATCCACATCGGCCCGATCCGGACCATCTGCTGGATTCTCTCCGGCGTGACGAGGAGCGCGGCAAGCACGGCCGGCTGAAGGTCTTCCTCGGCATGTGCGCGGGGGTGGGCAAAACCTACGACATGCTGATGGCTGCACGTGAAGCGCAGTCGAAGGGGGGCTCCGTGCTCGTAGGCTATGTCGAGACCCACGGCCGGAAGGAGACGGAGGCGCTTCTTGACGGCCTGGAAATTCTCCCCCGGAAGTCGATCGAGTACCGTGGACGGTTGATCGGGGAGATGGATGTGGATGAGATCCTGCGCCGACGGCCCGGACTCGTCCTCGTCGATGAGCTCGCCCACACCAATGCCCCGGAAAGCCGCCATCTTCGCCGCCACCAGGATGTGACCGAACTCCTCGACGCCGGCATCGATGTCTACACCACCCTGAATATCCAACACCTCGAAAGCCGGGCGGACACCGTTGCACAGATCACGGGCATCGTGATCCGCGAGACCATCCCTGATTCGATCCTTGAACGGGCCGATGCCGTCGAGATCGTCGACCTCCCTCCGGAAGAGCTTCTCAAGCGACTTGCCGAAGGGAAGGTCTATGCGCCCGAGCGCTCACGCGAGGCGGTCCGCCATTTCTTCAGGACAAGCAACCTCACGGCTCTCCGCGAAATGGCACTCCGCCTCGTGGCGGAGCGGGTGGATCATCAGCTTCAGGATATGATGAAGGGGCGGCAGAGCGAAGGTGCCGTGAAGTCCGGACAGCGGATCCTTGTCGGCATCAGTGCCAGCCCGAACACCGTGAAGCTCATACGCTGGGCGCGCCGCACCGCCTATGCGATGGACGCCCCGTGGATCGCGGTCTATGTGGAGCGCTCCCGCACGCTCTCGCCCGCCGAACGTGAGCGGCTGGACGCCAATATCAAACTTGCACGCGAGCTTGGTGCCGAGATCGTTACGACCGCTGACGACAATGTGGTGGAGGGCCTGCTCCGCGTAGCGCGGGACAGGCGCGTGACCCAGCTCCTCGTCGGCAAGCCGACCGGGAAAGCACATATCGGGCAGAGCTTGCTCGACAAGCTTATCGAGCGTAGCGGTGATCTCGACATTTACGTGGTCGGCGGGACGGGATCCGTGCGGGCATTTCCTGGACGTGATTGGCTGCCGGAGATACGGTCGGGGCTCAAGCAGTATCTGATCGCCGCCACGGTGACGATCGCTGTGGCGGTCGCGCTCTACCCCCTGCAGGACATGCTCGGATACCAGTCCGTCTCGTTATTCCTGCTTTTTGCCGTGGTGCTCCTCCCGCTCAAGCTGGATGCCGGCCCGGTCCTCCTCGCCGCCGCCCTCAGCGCGGTCCTGTGGAACTTCTTCTTCATCCCGCCGACATTCACCTTCGCGATCGGGTTGCTGCAGGATGTCCTGATGTTCGGGCTCTACTTCTGCGTCGCCGCCGTGACGGGGGTGCTCACCGCAAAGATCAGGGCGAGAGAAAAGAACCTCCGCCTGCGTGAACAGCATGCGACCGCACTGTTCGCACTGACGAAGGAACTCTCGCGCGCACGGACGCAGGATGACGTGGCCAGGGCTGCGGTGGAGAGCATCCGGCAGACATTCTCCGCGGACACTGCCGTGTTGCTCAGCCAATCGGACGGCGACATATTCACCGAGGCCCACGCCGCCAGCAGTTTTGCCGTGGACCAGAAGGAGTTCGGCGTCGCGGCATGGGTCTACTGGAACGAGCACAAGGCCGGACGGTTCACCGACACGCTGCCCTCAGCGCTCGCCACGTATCACCCCCTGTCCGGCCCGCGCTACCCCCTCGGTGTCATAGGCGTCCACGTGCAGTCCGGGGAGCCGTTCACGATCGACCAGGATGCATTATTCCAGGCGTTCCTCGGTCAGATCTCGTCGGCATTTGAACGGGAACAGCTGCACGACCTGACGAGGAAGACCCTGGTCGTTGCGGAATCAGAACGGCTGTATCGTACACTGTTCGATACGCTGTCGCATGAGTTCCGGACGCCCGTAGCAGCGATCATGGGTGCGACGGACCAGTTGGACAACCATGCCGATGAGGAGGGCGGGAGGGTCCGCGAGATCGTCCGTGAGATCCGCGAGGGGGCGGATCGCCTCAACACGCTGGTCCAGAATTTGCTGGATATGACGCGCCTGGAGTCCGGCCTGCTGAAACTCCGGAAGTCGTGGTGCGATGTCGCTGATCTCGTCGGCACTGCTGTGCGCAAACTCGAGGAGGTGCTCCACAATCACGAGGTGCGTATCTCCGTTGCGGAATCCCTCCCCCTGATCCAGGCGGATCAAGGACTCCTGGAACAGGCACTGGTGAATATCATCAGGAATGCCGTGATCCACGCCGAGGGGGCGACACGGATCATCGTTGACGCCCGCGTGGAGGGGAATGAGTGCGTGCTCTCCGTGGCCGACAACGGGAAAGGGATCCCCGCCGGCGAGGTCGACCGGGTCTTTCAGAAGTTCTTCCGGGGGAAAGACACCCGGGCCGGTGGGACGGGCCTGGGCCTCTCGATCTCGCAGGGGATCGTCCTTGCCCACGGTGGGGCGATCAGTTGCGCCAACCGCGCCGAAGGAGGGGTACAGTTCACCATCCGTTTGCCCCTTGGTTCTCCACCACCAACGGTACAACTGACATGAGCACCGCCATCCATCCTGCCACCATCCTGGTCATCGACGACGAGGTTCAGATCCGCCGACTGCTCAAACGTGCACTCGAAGAGGAAGGGTACAAGGTGATGCCGGCGGAGACCGGGGCCGATGGCCTGGCGCAGGCATCCACGCATCATCCGGACATCGTCATTCTTGACCTCGGGTTGCCCGATATGGACGGAACGACGGTGCTCCAGCAACTGCGGACATGGTCGTCGGTGCCCGTCCTCATCCTCTCGGTCCGCGAAGCAGAAGAGACGATCGTCGGTGCTCTCGACGGGGGGGCGGATGACTATCTCACGAAGCCCTTCCGTACGGGGGAACTTCTCGCGCGCGTCCGCGCGCTGCTCCGCCACCGCCTCTCGGGAAAAGAGGAGCGCATGTTCGAAGCGGGGGATCTCTCTGTCGATATCGCAGCCCGTACCGTCAGCGTCCGCGGACAGCAGATCAAACTGACCCCCACAGAGTACTCTCTGCTGGAACTCTTCGTGCGCAATCCCGGGAAAGTGCTCACCCACTCGTATCTGCTGCGGGAGATCTGGGGTCCGACGTATGCCGAAGAGACCCAGTACCTTCGTGTCTTTGTCGGTCAGTTGAGAAAGAAGATCGAGAACGATCCCGCCATGCCCCGGCTTCTTGTGACGGAGGCGGGAGTGGGATACAGGCTCGTTGAGTGATCAGCCAGGAGGTCGTGCTGCGGCGGGTGGTGCCCCCGGGGAGGGAACCATCCGCCGTTCGTATTGTGGAGGTCACGTCAACCCGAGAACCGTGAGGAGCATGTCGATGGCCTTGATCCCGGCGAATGGCACGAGCAATCCGCCGACACCGTAGATGAGGAGATGTCGCCGCAGGAGTGAAGCAGCGCTCATCGGCACATACCTCACACCTGTGAGCGCCAGCGGGATCAGCGCGATGATGATCAGGGCATTGAAGATGACCGCCGACAGGATCGCACTTTCGGGCGAACGCAGTCCCATGATATTCAGCGTCCCGAGGACGGGGTACGTCGTCGCGAACGCCGCCGGGATGATCGCGAAGTACTTTGCCACGTCGTTCGCGATGCTGAATGTCGTCAGCGCCCCGCGCGTCATGAGCAACTGCTTCCCGATCTCCACGATCTCCATCAGTTTGGTCGGATTGCTGTCGAGGTCGATCATGTTCGAAGCTTCACGCGCGGACTGCGTCCCGGTGTTCATGGCCACAGCCACGTCGGCCTGGGCGAGGGCCGGGGCGTCGTTGGTGCCGTCGCCCGTCATCGCCACAAGCCGTCCCCCACGCTGATGTTCCCGGATCAGCTCGAGCTTGTCCTCGGGCCGGGCTTCCGCCAGGAAGTCGTCCACCCCCGCCTCGGCGGCGATGGCTGCCGCGGTGAGCGGGTTGTCGCCCGTGATCATGATCGTCCTGATCCCCATCTTCCGGAGGTGAGCGAAACGCTCTTTGATACCACCTTTGACGATATCCTTGAGATGGATCACGCCGAGGACCTCGCTGTTCTCCGCGACCACCAGAGGCGTTGCACCCTGCCGGCTGATCTCCTGGATCGCCTTGTCGACCGTTGCCGGCATCATGCCTCCGGCGGATTCGACGAACCCGCGCACCGCATCCGCAGCGCCCTTCCGTATGCGGCGGTGCTGCTTTCCCTCTCCGACGATGTCGACGCCGCTCATGCGCGTCTGGGCCGTGAAGGGGATGAAGTGGACCGACGTATCATGAAGCCCCCGGCCACGGAGGCCGTACCGTTCCTTGGCGAGGATCGCGATCGACCGCCCCTCCGGCGTCTCGTCCGCCATCGATGAGAGCTGCGCTGCATCGGCCAGCCGTTCCGCAGTGATCCCGGGTGCCGGCGTGAACTCCGTTGCCATGCGGTTCCCGAGCGTGATCGTGCCGGTCTTGTCGAGCAGCAACACGTCCACATCGCCTGCAGCCTCAATGGCACGGCCGGACGTGGCGATCACATTGTGCCGGATCATTCTGTCCATACCGGCGATGCCGATCGCCGAGAGCAGCCCACCGATCGTGGTCGGGATAAGGCAGACCAGCAGGGCGACAAGCACGGTGACCGTGATCGGCGTTCCCTGTCCCGCGGCATGGACACTGAACACCGAGAAGGGGAGCAGCGTCACACACACGCCCAGAAAGATGATCGTGAACGCCGCGAGCAGGATGTTCAGCGCGATCTCGTTCGGTGTCTTCTGACGCCTGGCCCCTTCGATGAGGGAGATCATCCGGTCAAGGAATCCTCCACCCGGCTCGCTCGTAATGCGGACGACCAGCCAGTCGGAGAGGACGCGGGTGCCGCCCGTGACGGCGCTCCGGTCGCCTCCGGACTCGCGAATGACCGGCGCACTTTCACCGGTGATCGCGCTCTCGTCAACCGATGCGATCCCTTCGATCACTTCGCCATCGGCGGCGATCACATCGCCTGTCTCGGCAAGGATCGCGTCACCGGCATGGAGATCTCCTGCGAGAACGGTCTCGTACTGATCGCCAAACCTCCCATCGCGAAGCTTCTTGGCTTTGGTGGATTGCCGGGAACGCCTCAGGGCCTCTGCCTGGGCCTTGCCGCGCCCTTCGGCGACCGCCTCTGAGAAATTGGCGAACAGGACCGTGAACCAGAGCCAGAGTGCGATCGCCCCGGTGAACCCGGCCGGTGCTTCACCGATCCCGAAGAGCGCCTGGATCCACAGCGCGGTCGTGACGACGCTGCCGATCTCGACCACGAACATGACAGGATTGCGGACCATATGACGGGGGCTCATCTTCAGTACGGACCCGTACACGGCCGTCAAGTAACGGGGACCATTGCCGCCGCGCGTGAACGTGGGTGCCTCTGGTGCCGGATGCATCTCTGCCCCTCTGTGTTGTGCTTCCATGGTTGTCATAGCAACAGGTGCTCCACAATGGGACCGAGTGCAAGAGCCGGGAGGAAGTTGAGCGCGCCCACGAGGAGGACGATCGCTACCACCCAGACGACAAAGAGAGGCGTATGGGTCGGCAGTGTTCCGTCGGAGGCAGGAACACGCTTCTTCTTCGCCAGTGCGCCAGCGAGAGCGAGCGTCGGCACCGCCAGCCAATACCTGCTTACCAGCATCGCGATCCCTCCGGTCAGATTGTAGAAGACGGTATTGGCCCCCAGACCACCGAATGCGCTTCCGTTGTTGTTGCCTGTGGATGTGAAAGCATACAGGATCTGACTGAATCCGTGCGCGCCCGGGTTGCTGATCGAGATCCTGCCGGCATCAACGATGACCCCCAGGGCAGTGGCTCCAAGGACAAGAAGTGGCATGATGAGGATGAGGAGCGAGGCCATCTTTATCTCATAGGGCTCGATCTTGTGACCGAGGTACTCCGGTGTCCGTCCAACAAGCAGACCGGCCACAAAGACCGCGACGATCACGAAAATGAGCATGCCGTACAGGCCGGAACCCACGCCACCGAACACGACCTCTCCCAATTGCATCATCACCAATGTCACGAGTCCGCCCATGGGCGTGAAGGAGTCATGCATCGCATTCACCGAACCATTCGAGGCCGCCGTCGTTGCGGTCGCCCACAGCGCCGACTGCGTGATGCCGAAGCGGACCTCCTTGCCCTCCATGTTGCCACCCGGTTGACCGGCGGAGGCGTGGGTGTCGACCCCGAGCGCTTGGATCGTCGGGTTGCCGTTCTGTTCTGCGCCGACCGCCAGGAACACAAAGGGGATGAAGATCAACACCATCACCGCAAGGATCGCCCACCCCTGCCGCGTATCCTCTACAAGCATGCCGTAGGTGTAACACAGTGCAGCCGGGATCAGGAGGATCGACAGCAGCTCCAACAGGTTCGAGAACGGCGTCGGGTTCTCGAACGGATGCGCCGAGTTCACGTTGAAGAATCCGCCTCCGTTCGTGCCGAGCTGCTTGATCGCGATCTGCGATGCTGCAGGACCCACAGCGATCACCTGTTCCGCTACCCGTTGTCCCTGCGCATCTGTGACCTGGTCGACGAACGGTATGGTCGCGTATCCTGAGAAGCTCTGCACGACACCCTGCGACACGAGGGCAAGGGCGAGTACGAACGACAGCGGCAGGAGGATATAGACAACGCTGCGGATCAGATCGACCCAGAAGCTGCCAAGCGTCTGTGCTGTGTGCCGGACGAGTCCGCGGATGAACAGCACAAGAACGGCCATCCCCGTTGCCGCGGAGACGAAGTTCTGGACGGTCAGGCCGATCATTTGTGTCAGATAGCTCATTGTTGTCTCTCCGCCATAGCCCTGCCAGTTGGTGTTGGTGGCGAAGCTGACGGCGGTGTTGAACGACGAGTCGGGTGACACGGCGCTCAGGCCCTGGGGGTTCAGCGGGAGAACACCCTGCACGCGCTGGAGAGCATAGATGAAGAGGAATCCGAGGCCATTGAAGAGCAGCATGGCGACGACATTCTCTTTCCAATCCATCTCATCATCCGGACGGATGCCCGCGATCCGGTAGATCAGGCGCTCGAGGGGACCGAGCACCGTGTGCAGCAGGGTGCGTTCGCCCCGGTACACGCGGCCCATGTACAGCCCGAGGGGCTTCACGGTGGCAAGCAGGATGATCAGGAAAGCGAGAAGCTGGATCATGCTTGAGAGTGTCATTCGAATCGCTCCGGCCACAAGAGGGCCACAACAAGGTAGATGAACAGTCCGGCAGCAAGAAGACCGGTCAGAACGTAGAGGAGACTCATGACCGTCCTCCCGGCCTGTCACCGGAGAGCGCGGCACAGAGCTTCACGAGCAGTCCGGTCAGGCCAAAGAATGCCATGGCGACACCGATATAGAGCAGGTCCTGCATCACTCCCTCCCATTCGTGGTTGTTGCAGCATCGAGATCAAGGTTCAACACAAGGACATTCACGCGCGGCTCTCCGAATATCCCGAGAAAGCGGCCTTCCGTGTGGCGCGCCACGAGGTCTGATACCCGGGCCTCTGCCATTCCCCGTGCACGCGCGACACGCGGGATCTGCACCTGTGCAGCGTCGGGGCTGATATGCGGATCCAGCCCGCTTCCCGAGGTCGTGACTAGATCGACGGGGATCGGCCCACTCAGCGAGCTGTCCGCTGACTTCAGCCGATCAACGTCCTGTTTCACACGGTTGGGCAAGGCCGGATTCAGCACGCCGAGGTTCGAGCCGCTCGATGCTCCTGCGTTGTACGGGAACGGCCCGGTGGCGGAAGGCCGTGACCAGAAATATCCGGGGGATGTGAATGGCTGTCCGATGAGTGCTGATCCTATCGTGTGGCCGTTCTTGACGATGAAGCTCCCGCTTGCCTGTCCTGGAAAGGCGGCCTGCGCGATCACCGTTATCAGAAGGGGATACGCCACTCCGGTAATGACCGTGAATGCACCGAGGACGATGACTGCGATACGTATGTGCTTTGAGAGCATGATGAACCGGGTCCCTCACGTATGTGATGGGGACCAATATGGCCACGACGCTGCTGTCCATCAATGCCAGGAGGATAAAGAGGCAGGGAGGGAGTGTATGGAAGTGATAAAGAAGGTCGAAATCGAGGTCCGTTCCCGCTATCGGGGAGCCAGAAGCGCCCCCGTGGTGGGACCTGCGGCACACATTGCGCTCATGTGCCGCCCTCGATCTCCCGCGAGGCCGAAGGGCCGCTCACCAGGAGTGCCGGAGCTTTCTGCGTGTAACGAAGTACGCAACCCACAGCACGGCTCCGATCGCTTCGTATACTGCGACATGTCCCGGTGATTCCGCGAGCAGCCAGCGGAAGGTGCCGTTGGAAACGATGAAGGAGAAGGGCAGCAACATAAAGAAGCCCGCCAGGGCCATGAACCAGGATCGCAGCCTGAGCAGCCGCTGCGTGCGGGCCAGTGCCCGGCGCTCTTCGGTATCGCCCGCGCCCACAGGGAGCGGGTTGCGCAGCACCGATCGCATCGCAACCGCCATCCCGGCAGCGAGCTCTGGGTGGGCCTTGAGATGCTCTTCCACGAGCCGCCGTGAATCTGCGCTGCACTCGTTCGCGGCATACAACGGCAGCAGATCGTTGATCACATCCACGGATACGGTCATGTTGAACTCCCTGATGATGAAAGAAGTGATGATAGCTTCGCACGTGCACGGAAGATGCGTACCTTCACCGATGCGATCGATAGACCTGTTGCCGCCGCGATCTCTCCGTGCGTGAGCTCCTCGGCTGCGCGCATGACCAGGATCGCCCTGTCCTGCTCAGGCAGCTCCGCCATCGCCCGGAGAACATGCTCAAGTTCAGACCTGTCCTCGAGTGACCGCTCGGTATCGTGCGAACTGCCGGCGTTCTCGTCGGTAAGGGGAGCGCTGCGGGTGGTCCGCCTCCGGTGCTGGAGGTAGAGCCGCCGGGCTATGGTGAAGAGATATGCTTTGACCGAGAGATCACGGATCGGCTGCTCCGATGTCCACACTCGGACGAACGTCTCCGCAGTGATGTCCCTGGCGTCATCCGCATCGCCGCTCAGCCAGAAAGCGAACCGGAAAACGTCCTGCGCGTAGCGCTCGTACAATTCTGTGAATGAGACCGGATCGTGTGCCATACGGATACAATATCCATGAACAGGACCAAGGTTACAAGAAGGGCGACAATGGGATGTGCTGAAACTACACTCGTATCGTCAATTCCGGGGCCGTATGGTTCATATTTAGCCTGGCTCTCGACACCTTGACTGTCGCGTGGAGATTGGATAGTTTATTCCTTGACCCGTTGACCCTTCCATGGAGGAATGTCTTGCGATCCCGGCCACTGCTGTTGTCTTTCCTGGTTCTTGCCTCTCTCTCCACGCCCCTGGCGCAACATACTGCCGCGCCGTTGCGGGTGATGACGTGGAACATCCGGTACGATAACCCCGCTGATGGCGTCCACGCCTGGCCCCTGCGCAGAGAGGAACTCCTCTCCGCTGTCATATCTCAACGCCTCGATGTGCTGTGCATCCAGGAGGGACTCAAGCATCAGGTCGGTTACCTGAGGGACGGCCTGACCGGATTCGATGTCCGGGGTGTCGGGAGGGATGACGGCAAGGAGCAGGGAGAATATGCGGCGATCTACTTCCGGACGTCCCGATTCACATGCGGAGATGCCGGCACGTTCTGGTTGTCGCCCACGCCGGAGGTGCCATCCAAAGGATGGGATGCCGCACTGCCGCGGATCGTTACCTGGGTCAGACTGTACGATTCACTCGCGCGGGCCGACGTCTTCGTCTTCAACACCCACTTCGACCATCAGGGCGTGGTGGCGCGGGAACAGAGTGCCGGGCTGATCCGTGAGAAGGTCCGGGCCATTGCCGGCACATCAGCGTTCGTGCTGACCGGGGATTTCAATGCCGGGGAGAAGGACTCGTGCTACCGGATCCTCGTCTCGCGGCTGGGGCTCCCGCCATTCTTCAATGATGCGATGCACCATGCACTTGTTCCGCATGCCGGCCACCGGGTGAGCTACACGGGTTTTCCGTTCGTTTCGGACATTCCGCGGGAACGTATCGATTTCATCTTCGTGAATGATGCTGCGCAGGTCCGCCGGCATGCAATCCTCGATGCACGGCGGGAACCGGGCTACATTTCTGATCATCTGCCGGTCGTGGCGGATCTCATCCTGCACTAGGCCGGGTGACTGTCGGCTGTGGCCCGGGTTCCATGTGCACGATCACAGTGGCTTTCGGAAGCGCCCGGCAGAGGTCACGTTCGATCTCGACCACCAGGTCGTGGCCCCGGGTGACCGTCCAGTCGCCCGGCAGGCGCACATTGAACGCGATGAATTGTTCGGCGCCGGACTGTCTGGTGCGGAGCGCACTATACACGGCCCCGCGCGGCGCGTAGGAATCCAGGACCGCGCGGAGCGCAGCCTGGTCCTCCGGGCCGATCGCAGAATCCATCAGTCCCACCACCGAAGCACGAACGATCTTCACGCCAGTCCAAACGATGTTGGCGGCCACGATCAGAGCGATGATCGGATCCAGGATGTTCCATCCTGTCAGGACCACGGCGGAAACCCCTACCAGAACACCTCCCGAGGTCCAGACGTCGGTCATCAAGTGATGGGCATCCGCTTCGAGGGTGATGGAGTGGAAGCGCTTTGACGCCTGAAGGAGCGACCGCGAAACAACGAGGTTCACCACCGACGCGACAACGGACACGGCGAGCCCGATCCAGACCTGCTCGATGGGTTGCGGCGCGAGGAGACGGGGGATGGCTGTTGCTGCAATGCTCGCCGCTGCGACCAGTATCAGTACGCCCTCGGCGCCACTCGAAAAATATTCCGCCTTGCTATGACCGAAGGCGTGGTCCGCATCGGCGGGGCGCGATGCTACGGTCAGCATCGCAAGAGCGATCACCGCACCGGCAAGATTGACGAACGATTCCAGCGTATCCGACAAAAGGCCGACCGAGCCTGTAAGCAGGTAGGCGATCGATTTGAGCGTGATCGTCGTGATGGCTGCGCCGATGGACAACCATGCGAAACGCACAGGCGAACCTGTTGCTGGCCGGGTTGATGTCATCCGTTCGCTGTCCCTGCGGTTTGTGGAAAATTTCTGCTTCGGTCCGGGATATCGGCAGGCCGATCGTTCTATGATCGCGTCCCGGCCGCCACCTGCTTACCCTGAACGCTGGACCGTCACCCTTCCAAGATACGCCACAATCGTGAGAATGTCGAATGCGCGCGTCTTTCCTGAATGAAACGCCAGCCATTGAATCATACTCTCCACATTGGTACATTGAACGTCCGGAACGGTCCGTCCCCCTCCCGTCGCGTCTCCCTGAAACGACAGAGACCGATCCCGGCAAGCCGGATCCACCATATCAAGCGAGACCTATGAACCATCTGCACCTGCTCCCGCGCCTTCTCCTGCTCCTGTTGATGAGCTGCACATCCCTGCTTGCCCAGTCTTCCGGCGCGGCCGGATCGATCGGCGCTGCCCCGGGTGACCTGACCAGGGACACCACTCTCTATACGATGGGCTACAGCCATCTCGATACCCAATGGCGTTGGGATTACGAGACGACCATCCGGAAGTACATCCTTTCGACGATGGTGGACAACTTCCGGCTGCTGGACAAGTATCCCGGCTACACCTTCAATTTCACCGGCGCGAACCGGTACATCATGATGAAGGAATACTATCCGGCCGAATATGCACGGGTGAAAGCCTACGTCGCGGCCGGGAGGTGGTTCCCCGCCGGGTCATCCCTCGAGGAAGCCGATGCGTTGGTCCCGTCAGCAGAGTCGCTCATCAGGAATATCCTCTACGGTAACAGGTTCTTCCGCCAGGAATTCGGCAAGGTGAGCAACGAATACATGGTGCCCGACTGTTTCGGGTTCCCGGCTTCGATGCCTTCCATCTTCACCCACGCCGGATTGAAAGGCTTCTCGACCCAGAAACTCACCTGGGGCTCCGCCGTGGGTGTCCCTTTCAACTTCGGTCTGTGGGAAGGAACGGATGGATCGACGGTCATCACGTCATTGAATCCGGGAGAATATGTCGGCACGGTGAAGGAAAATCTGAGCACGAGCCCGACGTGGCGCACGCGGCTGCGTGAGAACGGTGTCAGGTCCGGGATCGTGGCGGACTATATGTATTTCGGCACCGGTGACATCGGCGGGGCACCGGGAGAAGAGACGGTGCAGTGGGTGGAGAAGAGCATCGCGGGTCCGGGCCCGGTCCGCGTCCTCTCCGCCCCCGCATCACGCTTCTTCGATGACGTCGGTGCGACGACGAAGGCCCACCTGCCGCGATACAAGGGCGAGCTCCTTCTGACGAACCACTCCGCTGGATCGCTCACGTCGCAGTCGTACCTGAAGCGGTGGAACCGGAAGAATGAACTGCTGGCGAGTGCTGCTGAGGCATCCTCGGTGGTGGCCGACTGGCTGGGTGGTGTGGCGTATCCCGCGGAGCAATTCCGGGAAGCGTGGCGGCTTGTGGTTGGTGCGCAATTCCACGACGTGCTCGCCGGCACCTGCACGCCCCGCGCATATGAATTCTCATGGAACGATGAGGTCCTCGCGCTCAAGCATTTCGCCGCAGGGACGATCGATGCCGTCGGCGCAGTATCCCGTGGCATGGATACACAGACGACCGGCATCCCGGTGGTGGTGTTCAACGCGCTTTCGATCCCGCGCGAAGATATCGTCGAGGCGACCATTGCTGTTCCGGCAGGTTCACCGGCGCACGTGCGTGTGTACGGCCCCGATGCCAAAGAGGTGCCATCGCAGACTCTCGCAACCACCGGCGCGAACCGCACGATCGTCTTCGCTGCCCGCATCCCCTCCATCGGATTCAGTGTGTATGAAGTGCGTCCTTCGGCCACTCCCTGCGCGATGCAAACGGGGTTGAGCGTGAAGGTGGGCTCGGTCGAGAACCGCCGCTACAAGGTCACCCTGAATGCCGCCGGCGATGTTGCATCGATCTACGACAAGAAACTCGGCAAGGAGTTGCTCGCTGCCCCGCACCGGTTGGAGTTCCGGTATGAACGCCCGCAGGAATGGCCGGCGTGGAATATGGATTGGGAAGACCGGCAGAAACCTGCCGTGGGGTATGTCGACGGCACGCCTACGGTACGCATCGTTGAGGACGGTCCGGTCCGTGTGGGCCTTGAGGTCGCGCGAGAATCGCGCGGGTCACGGTTCACCCAGCAGATCCGCCTGACCACCGGTGGCAGCGGCGACCGGGTGGAGTTCAAGACCCGCATCCACTGGTTCACACCTACGAGTTCGTTGAAGGCGGCGTTCCCGCTGACCGCTTCGAACCCGCTTGCCACATACAACACCGGTGTGGGTGCGATCCAGCGTGGGAACAACGACCCGAAGAAATTCGAAGTACCGTCGCACCAATGGTTCGATCTCACGGACAAGAGCGGTGACTACGGGGTCTCCATCCTGGAAGATTCGAAGTTCGGTTCGGACAAGCCATCGGACACTACCGTGCGGCTGACCCTCCTTTTTACGCCGGGAGTCCGCGGTGGATACCGGGACCAGGCGACACAGGACTTCGGCATCCACGACATGGTGTATGCCGTTGCCGGCCATCAGGGCGATTGGCGTACGGGGGCAACCCAATGGCAGGCGGCCCGGTTGAATCAGCCGTTGCTTCCATTCCAGGCGCCGCGGCACAAGGGGCCGCTGGGCAAAACGATGGCGTTCCTCAGCACGAATGATCCCGCCGTCGCGGTTGTTGCCCTGAAGAAAGCAGAAGACGAGGAGGCGATCATCGTCCGCCTGCTCGAGACCACGGGCAAGCCTGCGAAGAATGTGCGCGTCACATTCCCGTCGGGGGTCGCGAGTGCCCGCGAAGTGAACGGACAGGAGCAGCCACTCGGCGAGGCGCGGGTGGAACGCGGGGCGCTCGTGTGCGATCTGGGGGCGGATCAACTGCGGGCGTTTGCGGTGTCGCTCAAGCAGCCCAAAGCCGGACTCTCGCTGCCCGTGTCGCGTTCTCTTGCGTTGCCGTACAATGCGGATGTCATGAGCGTGAAGGGGAAGAAGGATGATGGTCAGGTCGGACGATCGGGCGCATCGTTCCCCGCGGAGCTGATGCCCGGCAAGGTCATCAGCGGCGGGATCGCGTTCACGCTCGGGTCCAACAAACCGGACGTGCCGAACGCCGTTGTGTGCCGTGGACAGTCACTCGATATTCCTGCAGGCGAGTTCAACAGATTGTATCTCCTTGCAGCGTCGTCGAAAGGCGGAGAGGCAGCGTCGTTCCTCGTGGACGGCAAGCCTGTCCGGGTGAACGTTGGTGGCTGGAGTGGCTTCATCGGCCAGTGGGACAATCGTATCTGGGATGGTTTCGTCAAGAAGGAAACGGACTACACGTGGGATGGCATCGTGTACGAGGGGCTGAATCCCGGGTACATCACGCCGGGCACGGTTGCCTTGCACACCACGCACCGCCATCTCGCCGGCGGCGAGGACGACCCGTACGCCTTCACGTATCTGTACAGGGTATCGATCGATCTTCCGCGCGGTGCCCGCACAGTGACGTTACCCGGCAGCGAGAGCATCATGGTGCTTGCGGCCACGGTGGCACAGAACGAGAATGACGCGACCGTTCCCGCGGCGGCGCTCCATGACACGTTGAACATCCCGGCAGAGGAGTATGCCCGGTTCCAGATGACGCCAAAGCCACACTTCTCTCCGGAAGGTTGCATCGTGGATGCGGGTGCGCAGATCAGCATCGCTGCGCGCGATGCGAACACGGATATCTATTATACGGTCGATGGCACGGTCCCGACAGAGCGGTCCACAATGTACACCGCCCCGGTACGCATCGAGCGGACGACCACGGTGAGTGCGATCGCTGTTGCACGAGGGAAGAACCCGAGTACCCCGGTGACGACGAAGTTCTACACTGCCTATCCCATCGTCAGTGCAGCATACCAGTCGCACTACTCGCCGAAGTACCGCGGGGCCGGGGATAGCACGTTCATCGATGGCATGCGGGGCAGTCCGGCGTATGCGAACGCGGCGTGGCAAGCCTTCGAAGGCGAAGACATTGCGGTCGTCCTCGACCTCGGCACCGTCCGGCCGGTCCACGCCGTCACCGTCGGCTGCCTGAGCGAGAACGGCAGTTGGATCTTCTATCCGGTGTCGATCTCCGTGGCTGTGTCGACGGACGGAACGACCTATGGCAAGGAAGTAACGCGTGAGCTTGGCGTGCCGGCCGCAGCGACCGACGGCGGTATCCAGGATATCCCCGTGCAGGTCGGCGGCGTGCAAGGACGATATGTCCGGATCACCGCAAAGAATATCGGTTCCTGTCCGCCGTGGCATCCCGGCGCAGGGGGCAAGGCCTGGATCTTTGCCGATGAGATCATCATAGAGTAGGACGGGATCCCTGCCGGGAGACCTTCTGCAGGAGTTTTGCGTTAACGGAGTGGGGGCGGTTCCGAGTCCGGAACCGCCCCCCCGTCTTTCCAGGTGCAACAAAATGGGCGTGTCGGTCGTAAGGTAGGACACGCGTGCAACGCGTCGATCGTTCTTTCACATCAGGCCGGGCTCTTCTCTGGGGGCGGCCTTCATACATACACTATCCCGGGAGGGCAGGCAGATGAAGCGTTGGAAATCGTACGTAAAGTGGACAGGGATAAGCGTTGGCTCGGTGGCCGCGTTGTTCGTGGTGGCCGTGTACGCGCTGCAATACCGCACCTATGAAGCGCCGTATCCGCAGATCGTGGCAAGCAACGATAGTGTGGTGATCGCCCGTGGCCGTCACCTTGTGTATGGACCTGCTCACTGCAATTTCTGTCATGGATCGTGGGACGAGCTCCCCAGGATCATGGCAGGTGAGACCATCGATCTGAAGGGTGGCAACGCGTTCACCCTGCCGTTCGGGATCATCCGCACGCCGAATATCACATCGGACCGGGAGACAGGCATCGGTGCATTCAGCGACGGAGAGATCGCCCGGTCACTCCGGTTCGGCGTGGATCGTGAGGGCCATGCGCTCTTTGATTTCATGCCATTCCATAACCTCAGCGATGAGGACCTGACAGCCATTGTGTCGTATCTGCGGACGCTCCCGCCGGTGAAGAACACTGTAGAACGGCGCGATATCAATTTCGCCGGCAAGGCGGTCAACGCGTTCCTCATCAGGCCGGTCGGCCCGGACGGCACGCCGCCGGCTACCGTACCTCCCGACTCCACTGCTGCCTACGGCAAATACCTCGCTCATTCTGTCGCCAACTGTGTCGGATGTCATACGGACCGTGATATGAAGACGGGCGCGTTCATCGGTAAGCCGTTCGCCGGAGGACTTGAGATGGGGTCGGACCTCGTTCCGGGCCTGATGTTCACCACCCCCAATATCACGCCTGACGAAGCGACGGGGAAGATGGCGCTATGGGATGAGGAGTCGTTCATTCTGCGGTTCCGGGCAGGATCTCTGGAGGAGGGGACGGTGATGCCCTGGGGTGCGTATGGAAACATGAGCGACCTCGAACTGAAGGCTCTCTACCGGTATCTCAAGACTGTGACGCCGGTGCGGAACGAGGTCAAGCAGATCGTATGGAGGAAGGAAGGATAAGGGGCACAGCTCTGCGAAGAGCTGCCAGTGCCAGGACCGCCGAGGCCCGTCGCCCAATGAAGGGACGGGCCTCGCGTCATTCTGTGACGTCCCGATGAGATGCCGTTGCGGGGAACTCATTCCATCGGGGGGCATGCCGGTACCCCGTGCTCCGCAGAGCGTCCGGCGCGGAGCTGAGGCGGGTTACTCGAGCATGCCGTGCATGCGGAGCCAGGCAATGCAGAGCGGTGGCCAGCCACGCTCCGTGGTCGTTCGCGTTGTCGCGAGTCCGTAGCCGTGGCCGCCGCGCTCGAAGACATGCAGCTCTGCCGGGACGTTGTTCTTCTTCAGAGCCTGAATGTACCGCAGGCTGTTCTCAAGGATGACGACACCGTCATCGGTGGAATGGACCACGAAGGCGATCGGCGTTTCCGGCGTTACGCGCAGTTCGTTCGAAGAGCGGTCGACCAGCTGTTGGTCCGGATCATTCCCGAGGAGATTCCTCCGCGAGCCGTTGTGGGTCACCCCGGTCTGCATGGAAATGACCGGATACATCAGGATCGAGAAGTCGGGGCGTGCGCTGGTGGTGTCCGACGCGTACACCTTCTCTGCGAAGCGGGTAGAAGCACTTGCCGCAAGATGGCCCCCGGCGGAGAATCCCATTACCCCGATGCGGTGCGGATCCAGATGCCATGCGGAAGCATGACGCCGCGTTATCCGGATGGCTTCTTGCACATCCTGCAGCGGCCCGACGGTCTTGTCCACCATCGCTGAATCGCTCGGGACGCGGTATTTGAGCAGGATGCACGTGATCCCGGCATCGTTGAGCCAGGCAGCGATCTGGGTCCCCTCATGGTCCATGGCGAGCCGGATATACCCTCCGCCAGGGCACACAACAACAGCGGTTCCGTTCGCTTTTGTTTTCTCGGGGATGTAGACCGCGATGGTGGGGTCCGCGATCCTCAGGGTCCGCTCGGCCCCTGTTTCTATCTTAATGGTTTCCTCTGTATATTGCGGGTGGTGGACCGCACCGGGGACCCCTTCGGGCCACACCTTCAGCAATTGCGGTTGAGAGTACGCCGATCCGGCGAAAAAGTTGGCGAGGACGAGGAAAAGGACAGCGGGTCTCATGGACATCTCCGAGTATGATGGTCAACGCATCAAGATGATGAAAAAAATCATGAAAATCAGTACACCGATCGCAGACCATGCCTGCATCTGATGGAGGGATCACTCTGGTCCTCGGCAGCGGAGGCGCACGCGGGTTGGCTCACATCGGGGTGCTCAAGTGCCTCCAGGAGTATGGTGTTCCCGTCCGCGCCGTCGCGGGGACGAGCATCGGTGCATTCGTCGGGGGATTGTACGCGTCCGGTATGAGTGCGCTGGATATGGTGGAGGTGATCGTGTCGATGCATACCCTCCGCGTGACGAAGATCCTCCTTCCCGGCCTTTCGTCGTCCGGCCTCATCAGCGCCCCATCGGTCAGGAAGTTCGTTGCGAGCCTGACGGGACCGTGCCGCATCGAAGACCTCCCGATCCCGTTCAGGGCTGTTGCAACCGATCTGATGACGGGCGAAGGCATCGTGTTCGATCGGGGTCCGCTCGTGGAGGCCATTCTTGCCAGCATCGCGATCCCCGGGCTCCTTCAGCCGGTGTTGAATGATGGGCGGTATCTCATCGATGGAGGACTCTCGAATCCTGTGCCCGTGAGCGTTGCAGCCGGCCTCTCTTCCGGGCTGACCGTTGCCGTCGATGTCACACCGAATCCGAGCCGGTTGCGGGCGAGGATCGGCGAGCGCATTGCGAAGCGCGATGCCCCCGGAAAGCGTCGGGTGGTCCCGGCATGGCTCAATGAGGCGATGAAGGCCGGCCGGTATCCGCGCCTCAACCGGACCCTGCGAAGGGTCCCGGTCCGGTCAAGGACCCCCAGGAGTCCATACTATCCCACCGCGTTCCGGGTGTCCATGCAGGCGATCTCGATCAGCGCGCATAATCTCATCCAACTCCAGCTTCAGCGCACGCCCCCCGATCTGCTGATCGATCCGGCGGTGGAGGAATTCGATATGCTGGACTTTCACAAGGGAGCAGCTCTCATCCGGTGCGGCTATGACGCTGCCCGGGCGGCGATGCCGTCCCTTCTACGTCTTTTGTGAAAGGTGCGCAGTATGGAGACCTCGCTCGTCGTCATGGCAGTATCGATCCTCTGGATCTCCTCCGAGGTCATCCTCTCACAGGTGAAGCGGTCAGATGGGGGAGAGAAGAGCCTTGACCGCTCTTCGCTCCGCTTCTTGTGGATCGCGATCACGGTGGGAGTGACAGGTGGCATCGTGCTCTCCAAACAGCGAGTCGGCCATTGGGGTACGGATGCCACCGGAACGGGCATTGCCGGTCTGGTGCTCATCCTGTCGGGCATCGCGCTGCGTTGGTGCGCTATCATGTCACTGAAGCAACATTTCACTGTTGACGTGGCCATTGCGAAGGACCACCGGATCGTGAAGACGGGGCTGTACGGTGTCATCCGTCATCCGGCCTATGCAGGGACCCTGCTTTCGTTCTTTGGCCTTGGCGTCTATTTCATGAACTCTCTGAGCGTGCTTGTGATCATTGTGCCGATCGCCGCAGCATTTCTGTACAGGATCAGGGTGGAAGAGGAGGCACTCCTCGGTGCGTTCGGCGACGAATACCGGGTGTATCAAGCGGCGACGAAGCGATTGATCCCGGGGATCTATTGAACAACGGATGGTCCGATCAGAGGAGAAGATGATGAAGCCAAGACGTGTGGTGTACGCAGGCGTGATCATGATCGTCGCTGCAGTCGGCATGAACGCGCAGGATGCCGCTCATCCACCTTCGGCGCCGGCCAGGCATTTCACGCTGAACGAATGCGTGAGCGAATTCAGCCCGGCACGCATCGAGTCGACGAAGGCAGGGTATCAGTACTGGTTCGTGGGGAAGGAGTTCCTGGATGGCCGCACGCTGAAGATGAGTGTTGTCGGGCCGCATGCAGCGACGCACGCACCGCACAAGCACGCGGAGGATGAGTTCTTCTTCGTACTGGAAGGCACGGCGGAAGTGATCCTGAATGGCGAGACCCGCGTCGTGCGCCCGTACACGAGCTTCTACTGCCCGCCGGACTCACTTCACGGCATCCGCAATCCGGGCGACACGGAGTTGAAGTACCTCGTCATCAAGAAGTACGCGACGCCCTGAGGCCCCCAATGGGACGATCCCGGCAATGGATCGTGAACCTTCCTCCCCTCTCGATGGGTCCTGCAGATGTCGGATCTTCTCCTCACTGATGCCGGATGCATCCGGATCGATGACGCGGGCCCCTCGTCCGTGCATGCGCAGAACCGACGTAGACCCTCCGGCCCTACTTCTTGTTCAGGACCGTGTAGCGGAGCCAGAGGGTGCCGTTCTTCCGCTTCGTGACGGACGTCAGGCGCAGGGGAACGGCATGCGTGTGCTCCGGCCCCACGCCGTCGAACACTGTTGGGACTCCTGCCCGTCCGTCGATCCCGGGGATGAGCAGGAGACTGATCTCGTCGATGAGCCGGGCCTGCATGAAGCCTCCGTTGATGTGTCCACCTCCCTCAAGAAGAAGCCGCTTGATCCCGAAGTGCTTCCGGAGAAGGCGTACCGCTTTTCCGAGATCCACCCCTATCCCTCCCGTGACGATGTAGGAGATCTTCTTCTTCCTCAGGTCCGCAAGGTACTCCAGAGTCACGCGTTCACTCGTGATACAGAGGAGATGGTCCCCATCGATGTCATTTCCTGCCCACGGAAGTGTTCCCCTGGTGTCGACCGCGATGGCATAGGAGCGTGCGCGCGTTGCGACATGGACCGATGGGGAAGCGGCTTGCTTGCGGGAGCGGGGAGTGAAGCGCCGTTTCTCCGCGAAGTGCATCTGCATGGTGGTCCTCCCGCAGATCCATGCATCGCCGCGGAGTGAGGCCCCGGTGCGCTCGTATTCGCCCTTCCCCATGAGGGAGGCAAGGGTGGAGCCGTCGATCCGGCCGTCAATGGATGAGGCCATGTGGCAAATAATATGTGGGCGCATCGGATCATCCCCCGGTGTGTGAAGTGTCGTGTGAGCGATCTCTACCAAGATAACGATTCTACGATCGTGCAACCACCCCTCCGGGGCGGCAGATCTGCCGTCTCCACATTGCGTGACCACGGTGCCCGGGCGAGATCCCTCCAAAAGCGCCCAAAATGGGTGCTGGGAGTGGGTCCGGGGAAGCGGGGGACCATTGACATGAGAGCGCGATTCACGTATCTTCGTTGTACCACTTCAATCCCGTGAGATCACCATGACCCTGCGAAAGTCTGCGTTCGCCGCAGTATGTCTTCTTATCATCGCGTCAAGTGCCGCTGCGGGCCAATCCAAGTTCTATCAGTATTATTCCGATGGGATGGACTACGTCGAGAAGAAGGATTGGCTCCGGGCGATCCAGGAATTCCGCAGTGCCATGTCCCTGGAATTCGAGGATGCCTCCCGCAAGCGCACCTACGGGACGCGGTTCATCGAGTATTTCCCTCATCGAGAGATCGGCGTCTGTCACTATTTCCTTGGCGAGAACCAGGCAGCATTGAAGGAACTCGAACTCTCGGCGGCATACACGTCGAGTGAACGGGCGAGCGAGTATATCGATCTGATCCGGGGGACCGGTCCGGCCCCTCTGGCGACGAAGCCAGGGAAACCGTCGCGGACCCGCACGGAGGACGACACTGCCGACCGTTCGCGCATGGAAACGAATCGGACGGGGACGCTCCCCGTGGGAGCGCTGACCTACGATCCGTCCAGGGTCACACAGGTTGGTTCACGCCTTGGCGTGGGCGTCATCCCCATCACCCTGAAGGGCGATCTGGAACAGTATGGGGATGCGCTCACCGACAAGATGGTGACCCAGCTCGTCAACCTCCGCCGGTTCAAGGTGATCGAACGTGCAGCGCTCGACAAGGTTCTCTCGGAGCAACAGTTGCAGGTCTCCGGGGCCGTGGATGAGGCAACGGCCGTGCAGGTAGGCAAGATCGCAGGTGCTGACGCGATCATCCTCACGTCGGCCATTCAATCCCGTGACGGCGGCAAGGTGAGTGCGCGGATCATCGACACCGAGACCGGAGAGACCATCGTTGCGCGCAGCGAGCAGGTCGAGGGCTCCGACGTCGAGGATTTTGAGAAGGCGGTGGATGCGCTCGCGATCATGATCTACAATGAACTGCCGATCGTTGAAGGGTTCATCGTCAGTCTGGAAGGCGATACGTTCTACGTCGATGTGGGTTCGCTCAAAGGCGTGCGCAAAGGATCGAAATGCGTCGCGTTCCGCGAAGGGAAGGAGATCAAGCACCCATCCACCGGTGAGGTCCTTGGCCATCAGGTGACCAAGCTCGGCGAATTGGTGGTGGTGCAGGTGCAGCAGAAGGTTGCGCAGGTGCGCGTCGTGGACAAGGAACAGGCGATCAAGGTCGGCGACAAGATCGTAGTGAAATAATCCTCATTCCCCCTCATCCCAGGAGAGCGTATGCAGGTCCGCATGATACTCATTGTTGTCGCACTGTCGATCCTCGTGGCATTGCCTGCCGTTGCGCAGGAAGATTGGAACGTCACGGGCGCCGGCGCGCGCGCAGAGGGCTTGGGTGGTGCATTCATCGGGTTGGCGGATGATGCCACGGCGATCTCGTGGAACCCGGCAGGACTCGGACAGCTCGAGCGTTCGGAGTTCTCGGTGGTCGGACGGTGGATCGGCGAGCAGTTCAAGTATGAGAACCCGACCCGCCCGGCGGTGAACTACTCGATCAACCAGTCGCATTTCACGTACAACTTCGCAAGTATCGCGTTCCCCTTGCATGCCGGCAAGATCAACATCGTCCCTGCCGTTGCGTTCCAGAAGCAACTCGACAGCTTTCAGAAGTATGATGTGAATGACGAGGAGTACGAATCGAATGGTGGCGCCAACACCCTGACCCCGGGCATCGGCATCAAGCTGCATCCGATGATCTACGTGGGCGGCACGGCGAATATCTGGCTGGGCAACTTCGACAATAAGACCACGACCAAGGGTACAACACCGTTCGGCTTCGATGAGAACAATGGCTCGTACAAAGGCCTGAATTTCACGGCAGGCCTGCTGATCGACTTTGAAGGAATGAAGACCCCGGTGCCGATCAAGGTCGGGGCGACCGTGCGGACACCCTTCGATCTGAAGGTGGAGGGCGACTACAAATGGAGCACCGGTACGCGGGTGGATGAGCAGGGGAGCTTCGAGAATTCGGTCCAGGTCCCGCTCATGTTCGGCGTCGGTGCTTCTGGGCGCATCGGTGAGAATCTGACCATTGCGTTCGACTTCGAATCGCGGCTCTACGGTGACCGCAAACTGTACCGGAAGGGGCGGACCCAGGCGGGGATCGAGCGCCAGGACACGATCAAGTTGAGTGCCAGTGAGCAGGACCTGAATCAGATCCGCGTGGGCGCTGAGTATCTTATCGTGACCCGTGCAGGAGTCATCCCGGTGAGGGCCGGCTTCCATACGGTGCCAACACTGCGCGCCAACTGGGATGTCAATGATAAGCCCGATGGACAGGTCGCGGGCACAGGCTTCAGCGTCGGTACCGGTTTCATCGGCGGTGCGATAGCACTTGATGTGACCTATTCCCAGACGAGTTGGGAGCAGAAGTTCGCGATGACGGCAACGAATACCGCCACCAGTGAGTACCTTTCGCAGATGGTGAGCGTTTCGGCGATCATCTACTTCTGAGATCCCCCTGCAGTCCAGCCCACAGGCCGCCGGTATGATGTACCGGCGGCCTGTCTTCTTTCCCCCCTTCCCCCGGCGTGCAGGTCTCCGGTCCTGCAACGCGGATCGGCGGGGAGAACGTGATGCGATCCTGGAAACAGCGGACCAGTGCCTTCACGTGAAGTAACGCCCCCCCCGGGGTAGTGTCGCTCCTGGCAGGAGCGACCTGCTTACCGGGGTTGATACCGCAGGAGGACTACTCCGCTGGTGAACACTCTGTGTGACACGAGTCTCAGATCCACATGGTGTGTCAGGGCCTTCGCGATCGGCGTTCCTGATCCGATGAGCACCGGATCCACCATGATCTGATATTCATCGATGAGCCCGTGTTCCGCACACAGGGTAACGATGCTCCCGCTTCCGAGGATCGTGAGGGGGTCCTTCCCGTCCTTCTTCATCCGCTTGATCGCCCTGACCGGATCGGTGGCAATGAGCCTGGTGTTCTCCCATGCTGCCTTCTTCAACGTCCGGGAGAAGACGATCTTCTGCGATGCATTCATCCCGCGGGCCACGTCCGGCATGCTCTGCAACGCCATCGGGGTCGGCCACCAGGAGGCCATCATCTGGTAGGTCTTCCGTCCAAAGAGCAGCGTGCTCGGCGAGTTCGCCCCTTTGGCGGCATACTCCTGTTCTTCAGCACCATGTCTGTGCCACTGGATGTCTCCGCCCGGACCCTTGTAGGCGCCGTTCACTGTGATGAAGTTGAAGACGGTGAGCTGTGCCATGCACGGTGCCTTTCGGTGATAGGGAGTGAGAGAGTACGACGTCCATAGTGTCATGGACGAAGCCGCGTTGTCGGATCATCCGTTCATCAGAGGCCCGGAGACCTTGTAGGTGCTGAAGACGATCCCGGACGGGAAAGCCTTTGTGCTGACAAGCTCGAATGCACGTGCGGGGGTTCCCTCCGCGAAGAAGCGTTTTCCGGTGCCCAACAGGACGGGATAGACGATCAGCGTGACTTCATCCACCAACCCCTGTTCGAGCAACGTCGAAGTCAGCGTGGCGCTCCCCCAGAGGATAAGATCCGGACCGGCTAGCGACTTGATGCGGCGAACACTTGCAGCGGTATCCGGGCCAAGGCCCTCGAAGGGTCCCCATGCAAGACTCTCCGGATGCTGCGTGACGATGTACTTCGTTGCGGCATTGATGCCGTCCGCGATCGGGCTGGCCGGCGCGTGCGGCCAGTAGCCTGACCAGATATCGTACGTGCGACGGCCGAGCAGGAGATCGAACCTCCCCCCCTGCGCGGCAGTGACCGCATCCCGGCCAGCGGGACTCCGATAGGGGCGGTCCAGTCGCCATAGGGGAAATCGCTTGCTTCGCCGGAGATCTGGATCACACCGTCCAGCGAAATGTGTTCGAAGATCTTGAGAGCTCTCATGCGCTTCTCCGTGTCCCTGGTTGTCAACTGGTGGGTCTCGTCAGTTCCATGGTGCGCCCCGTCTGCCCATCAGCGTGCCGTGGCATCCTTCCCGCCCGCAGTCAGCGATATCATATGGCGAGAAAAATTGTCCAGGATAGCCTGCCAGCCGGCACGCTGCTGTTCCTCGGTATGCGTTTCTTCACTATCGAATGTCACTCTCACGGTGACGCCGGTCGGGCCATCAACGAACTCGACAACGCCGACGCGCCCCCCGAACGTGTATGCGATCCGTTGCAGGGGAATGATCGCGGTGTACTCTCCGGCAAAGTCAAAGCCGGACGAGCCATCTTTGGCCTCCATGCGGGAGGTGAACGTTCCACCCACGCGAAGATCAACCGCAGCGGCGGTTGTATGCCAATCCGGAGACGCTGCGTTCCAGGCCTTGATATCCTCCGGTGTCGTATAGGCGCGCCACACGTCAGCGAGCGGAGCTGCAATTGCAGTGGAAACAGTGATCTTCATGTGTCCTCCTCTTGATGATTGTGCCGGGTGATGCCGGCTATGTCGCAATGTGTCACTCTGGGGGCAATTGCGCAAGGTGCAAAAACGGCATTCTTGGGGGTTGAATGCGACACACGCGTTCGCTATACTTGCACTACCGTCACAACGTCCATCGCTTCGAGCAAGGTGCAGCCGATGAAACATCATGTGTCCATACTGTTGCCTGAAGGTGCAGCCGTCGTCGGTTGCATCGAGGGCGCACGCAAGACCTTTCTCCTCGCGAACACCTTCCTGGAGGGGCGGGGGGAACGGCCCCGCTTTGATGTCAACCTGGTGGCACTCACGAAGGTTCCCCGGACCTATGATGGGGTGTTCGCTGTGCAGCCCGATGCTTCGGTACGGTCGGTGTCGCACACGGACCTTATCATCATTCCTCCGGTGAACGGGGATATGGAAGAGGTCGTAACGAACAACAGTCCGTTCTTTCCGTGGATCCGGTCACAGCATGAACAGGGGGCCGAAGTTGCGAGCCTGTGCGTGGGTGCGTTCCTCCTCGCGGGGACAGGGCTGCTTGATGGAAAGAAGTGCTCAACGCACTGGTCAGCGGACCAGCAGTTCCGCGCCATGTATCCGGAGGTGGACCTGGTATCGGACAGGGTGATCACTGACGAGAATGGCCTCTACTCCAGCGGCGGAGCGAACTCATTCTGGAATCTTCTGTTGTACCTCGTGGAGAAGTATGTGGACCGCCCTCTGGCTGTGCTCATCGCAAAGTACTATGAGATCGAGATCGACCGCGTGAGCCAGGCGTCTTACTTCATGTTCAAGGGACAGAAGGGACATGAGGATGTTGCCGTCCGGAAGGTCCAGGAGTATATCGAGCGGAACGTGCAGAAGCGCGTCACCGTGGCCTCCCTTGCGGACATGGTCGCCCTCAGCCGGCGGAATCTGGAACGCCGGTTCAAGAAGGCGACGTCCAACACGGTCGTGGAGTACATGCAACGGGTGAAAGTGGAATCTGCGAAGATGCATCTCGAGCGGTCACGGGCGGGCATCACCGAGGTCATGGAGCGGACGGGGTACACCGACACCAAAGCATTTCGTACGACCTTCAAGAAGATCACCGGCCTGTCGCCGGTGCAGTACCGGGCGAAGTACGCCCGGGCGGCTCCGGCAAAAATGGCTTGACCGGGGGGAGACCCTCCCGGCCGAATGCAGGATATCGAACGGACGGCAGAGTCACCAACGCGTGCCCGGTCCGTGCGGTCAGACCGCAGGGTGAATGCTGAACACGAAGTATGCGGCATAGGCGTTACGGGGTATGAGATGCGCCCATCCGATGGCCAGGCCCTTCTCCCCGGCCATGGCCTCGAACGCCCTGCGGATGGATCCTTCGGACAGCGCATCCGAAGATGCGAGCGGGATCCCGTAGAACTGTGCACGTGCCGCGCGATGAGCTTCTGTACCACATTCGGGGTATTGCTTCAGGAGCGCTGGATTCCTTTCCGCCATTATCGTGCAGACGATGACCCCCGTCTGTTGCCGTAGCAGGTTCAATGCCCAGGGGAAGAGATCGAAGACCTCCCAGTGATCTCCGGATTTTGGCGAAGCATCCAGCACGACAATGTCATACGACTCCGTCTCGACCTTGATCTGTTCGAAGGTATCGATCTGCACGACACGTGCCCCCGGGAACTGCTTCTTCAACTTCGCGATCTTCGCCGTCCCCCACTCCCAGAGCGACACGTGCGCGACCTGCCTGTGATAGTCGACCACCTGCATCTGACCATCACCTGCGAACGCCTCGAGAACCGTCAGGTCCTTGAGGCGGGTACCCTGTTGCTCGATGATCTTCATGACCTGCTGAATAGGAGACAAGTGCAACCAACGGCGCATGCTCCGATAGATGGATTTTAGCCACAGGACCACGGGGTGAACATGCGATCTCCCGGATCTGTTCTCGCGGAGGGAGGGGGGCCATCGTTTCAAACACGGAGAGGCGCAACACCGTGGGGACGGTGACCGCCTTCCTCTGCTGATCCGGGCCTGCATCCTGGCCGGCTCCGCGACCAGGCTGTGGGCCCTCAGTGACAACTGGAATTGAGCGAACCGGATCGGTATTGTTCACGTGCTACTCCGCAAGGAATTGGATCGATGGTTGACCTTCCCGATGTTCCCATCGAGGCTGATCAATGTGTAGCCCTGAAGACTTTTCGCTCTGAGGAGCACACGAGTGACCCTTTCGATCGCCGAGCATGATCGCGGTCCGCCATGGACATACTCCCAACGTCCTTCGTCTGGCCTGAGGGCTGCTGTATAATAGAGGAAACGCCACATTCGGGCATCGTCCGGAAGATTGAAAATGTAGTTAATCACTCGCATCACGGATGGGAAACGGGGAGCCCGGAAGTGGGGCAGACCGCCGGCAATGAGGCTTGAGGGGGGGGGGTGAACGCAATGCGCCCGCTGCCGGGCGGATCGAGCGAGGAAGAACTGACCGCCCGGATGGGCTAACATGCAGGGTGAACGGATGCTCCCTAGAGAGCGAACCAGTAGCTGAACTTCAGCATCACGACATTTTCTGGTGCAACAGATCGCAGGTTCCCCAGGGTTGTGCCGGCAGAGGGATCGCCCGGCATCTCGAAGGCAGTTCGGTCCTGCGACCAGACGAGATACACATTCGAGCCCGGCCGGAATTCCCAGCGTGCGACCAGGTTGGAGCGGAACTGACTGAACGCGAAGTCCGGATCCTGCACTGTTGAAGGATCGGCGACATACGTGAAGCGGTCTTCGTAGCGTTCGGCACGCGGCGCCGTGACGATCTTGAATCCGCTGAAGCGGCCCACGGAAGAGAATGGACTGCCATAGTATTGAATTGTCAATTCCGGCGTGATGCAGTAGTCCGCCCTGAGGGTTGCGATCACCGTGCGCTGGTCGACCCGCCCGAGGATGTATGTCGGCCCCCCGAAAGGATACTGCGTATCAACGTACTGCAACTCGTTCCTCATGCCCGCGAACTCCAAGCCCACCGAGACGCGCAACGTCTGGTGAGGGGTCACGGTCAGGGTCGGCTCCAGAGACCAGGCATTCCCACCTTCGTGTGTGGTCCATGAGGAGGAGGCATGGAGACTCCCGACGACCGTCGCGGATCCGTCCGTATGCGCATAGAGATTGCCGGACCAGGTCGAGGGAACGCGCATACCAGGCCCGCCGCGCAGGAGGCGCGTATCGATGCCCGCCGTTCTGTATTCGCCGTTCACCTCGAACCCCCATTGATTGAGGAATTGGAACTCACCATCGAGCGAGATCTCGGAGGAGTGGAATTCTCCACCAAAGTCCCATGTGTTGGCCTCGTTAAGTTTGAGCGAGTACGTGCGGAAGATCCCCGCCGGCTGGTTCAGGAAATAGGAAACGGAATTCTCCTGCACGATCACGTCCGCCTGTTGCATGAAGCCGAGATCGTTGATCTCCAGGCCGGGCGAGCGCCAGCGAATGCCCGTTGCATACCGCCACAGCCCCTTGCTGCCCTTGCCGACCCTGATACTCCCGCCATGGCCGGTCAGGGATGTGCGTGTGCCGTCGACACCGAGATACCCGGCGTCGGGACGCTGGAAGTAGCGCGCCGATGAACGTTGCAGCAGCTCTATCGCTGCGGTGCTCCCGTTGACGGCGCTTCCGATCAGGCGCACATCCAGGAAGTATTCCTTGTCTGCCCATTGGTGGAGCAGATCCAGCCCGCCGGTGAGTGCATTGCGCGGGAGGATCTCAAGCGCAGGATCATTGATGGCCCGGTTGACCATGCCCAGGGCACCACCGAGTATCGTCGCACTGTTGTTGTAGTCCTGCTGTATGCGGGCGAAGGTGTAGCTTGTCAGTGGTTCCACCGCCGCTTCGCGGCGGCTTCCTGCTGAATCGATGGTGGCAAATTCCCGGGCCGTCAGGCTCTGGAGGACGCCGACGGCGAGTCCGTCCGCGGTCTTGCCGCTCACCTTCACCGCGCTGAAGATGGTCGTGGTGCCGGGCATATCGACAGAGGCACCCTGCGGAACGGCGGGGGAATACGCGGGCGGGCGTCCGATCCGTCGGCTATAGAACAATGAGCCATCATCATAATCCACGTTGAAGATCGTCCGCCCTTCGAGGAAGAAGGGGCGGCGCTCGTCGTAGAAGGTCTCAAAGGCGGTGAGGTTCATCACCGATGGGTCCGCTTCCACCTGGCCGAAATCGGGATTGATGGTCACGTCCGCGGTGAAATTCGACGAGAGCCCGATCTTCGCATCGCCACCAACGCCGCCGAACCATTCCCGCCCGGAGGCGGTGAACGGGTTCCGGGGATCATGCGGATAGGTCTTCAGTCGCGTCACGACATAGGGCATGATCTCGATCCGTTGCGGGGCAGGAAGCCCCGCAAGTCCATGGAGTTCACCGAACAGGTAGAGCGCCCCGGGCCCGGTGGACGACTGCGGTTCCCAATCGCTCTCCTCCTGGAATCGGTCGATCCAACGCCACGCATGCATACCCCACACCTGGACGGAGTCGCTGCTATACCGCAACTGGCTGAGCGGGATCCTGTATTCCGCCGTCCAGGCGGAATCCTCGAAGCCGGTCTTGCCGAACCACACCGCGTTCCAGTTCACATCCCAGTTGGTGTTGGTGAGCACCAGGTCGATCTTCTGGCCGGCCGCCGTGAGGTTGAATTCGAACCCCGTCCTCCGGTCATGGTAACTATCAAAGTTGATACCGACCACATCGCCGATGAACTGGTCCCGCCTGCCGCGCCTGACGGTGATGTCCGAAGCGATGGTATCCACGGCGCGAATGGCGACATAGATGTTGTGGTCGTCATACAGGACTTTCAGGAATGTCGGTTGCGAGGGCTTTGCCCCTTCCCGGGGCAGCCACTGGACATAGTCGCCAGCCCACGTCCCGGCAGACCAGCACGCATCGCTCAGGGATCCATCGATCTCAGGGGGTGCCGTGGTCAGACGAACGGTTGTATAGGTGCGGGAAGGGGTGACCGCTGAACTGTCGGTTGCTCCAGCTTCCGCGGGGAGGATACTGGCGACTGCGAGGTGGATCAAAAACACGTGCAAGGACTTCATATGCTATGGTCTGTGGCGTTGCTCTGGGGGATGGACTCATATGATCGCCGGGCACGAGTGTCCGGCTCCGGGTCAGGTCTGCCCGGGGTGCTTCGAATGATGCTCGTTCGGGAGAGACACGACGAAGCAGCAACAATGTACAGAATCGTATCGATTGTTCCGAGAGGGCGGAAAAAAAGAACGCCCCGGGGTGCGGGGCGTCCGTCGGTCGGGGATCGTGCGGTTCCCCGACGATGAAGCTCGAGTGCAGAAAGATGCCCGGTACCGGGTCCCGCAGACTACGTCAGATCCTCGCTGTCAGCGCCCCCCGCGCGCGCGAAGGCCGCCAGAGTATCGCTCAGCGTGTCATACCACTCTGCGGCGGCGGTGTTCTGCCCATCGATCGCCTTGCCTGTTCGCACTGCCCTCTCGATGTCCTCCGCTATCTTGAGTATTCGTGCGAGTGGGTCTTCGACGCCCACCCGATGGTGGCATTCGACTGCACGTACGATCTCCTCCGGGAAGTTCCAGAAACGGAGCAGCGAACTGCCGACCTCATCGTGCGTGATGGTGAAGACCATGGCGTCTGCCTGCAACAGGGGAACGTCCTCCTCATCGACCGCATGGAAGAAGGCAGCGAGGAGGTGGGGGTCGAGTTGAGCACGGAGGACCAGGCCGATATCCTGAAAGAGCGATGCGACGTAGGCGACATGTTGTTGCTGACCCCCGTCCCAGCGGGCTGCGATCGCCTTTGCGATCGTCGCGCGGCGCAGGGCCTCATCCCAGAGGCGATCCATGCATTTCCGCCCCTCGGGCGAGCAGTCCTCTTGCAGGGCGTCGAAGGTCTCCATCGCCAGCAGGAGGCTGGCCACGAATTCCGTGCCCACGAAGAGGACAGCATCCTTCACGGTGCCGATCGGGTGGCGGGTGCTGTAGTGCACGGAGTTGGCCACGCGCAGAAGCCGGGCGACGAGCGGCGGTGACTGCTCAACAGCGACCACGATATCTTTGATGTTCACGTCGGCCCCCCCCAGGACACGCGTGATGGTCTCGACGGAGCGCGCCGGTGCTGTCAGGGAGTCGATCTGGCCCAGGATCCTCCTGAGCTCGGTGTCATGAAGGGCGCGGTGCATCTGCAGGTTGTCGGCGACCATCTGCCGGAACGAGGTGTCGTCCCACGGCTTCATGACGTAGTCTTTCGCAAGCCCCTTCCCGATGGCACTGATGACGACGCCCTTGTCCTCGTAGCCGCTGAGCATGATCCTGATCGCATAGGGCTGGATCGCCGTGGCCTGGGCAAGGAAGTCCGCACCGGACATGGCCGGCATGCGCATATCGGATACGATCATGTCGACGGGGGAGCTTCGCAGGCGGCTCAGTGCCTCTTCAGGTTCAGTGAAGAATTCGAGTTCGTATCGCTCCCTCCGGAAGAGACTGCGCAACGAGGCCAGGATCGCGGCTTCGTCATCGAGAAAGAGGACCCGGTGGGGCCGTGATGCCACCACAGTACCTGGTGCCGCCGTGCGCTGGTCACTCATGACCCTGCCCCCTGGGCTCTGTCTGCCTGACGGGCAGATCGATGGTGAATGTTGTCCCTCTTCCGATCTCGCTGTCCACGGTGATCTCACCCAGATGCTTCCGGACCAGCGTCGCGGTGATCCAGAGCCCGAGACCGGTTCCTTTGCCTGTCGGCTTCGTGGTAAAGAACGGGTCGAAGATCTTCTTCAGGTTCTCGCGTGGTATGCCGCATCCGGTGTCCTGGATCTGGATGTGCACGCGGTCGTTCTGCACGTACGTGCGTACGGTGATGTCCCCCTGCGTGTCCAGGGCATGAGCGGCGTTGACAAGCAGGTTCACGAAGACCTGTTTCATCTCTCCGACATTGCACGTGACAGCAGGAAGATCGCCATACTCGCGATGGACCGTTGCTTTGTATTTCAGTTCGTTCCAGGTGATCATCAGCGTGTCTTCGATCGCCTCGTTGATGCTGCTCTCGGTGAAGCCGGCGCCTGCAACGTGCGAGAAGCCCCGGAGTTGTTCCACGATCTTCTTGATGCGTTCGGCCCCTTGCGTGGTATGCTCCATGAGCCGGTGGAAATCCTCCTTCATGAATGCGAGGTCGAGCTGCTTCTCCTCTGCTTCCTGCTGGCTCAGATCCCGTCCGGTATCCTCCGTCCGCGGGAGGCGGAGAGCCAGAGCCTTCCAGCCCTCGAGCAGGGCGGTGGTGTCCCCGAAGTATTCGCCGAACCGGTTGAGATTACTCATGACGAAGGCGAGGGGGTTGTTGATCTCATGGGCGATCCCGGCCGTCAGTTGGCCGATGGACGCCATCTTTTCCGATTGGACCAGCCCGGTCTGCATATTGCGAAGCTCAATGATGGTCCGTTCGAGGTCGATATTCCGCTTCCGTAATTCGGACTCCAATGCCTCTCGCTGCTCCTCGCTCACCCTGCGGGCGTCCTGCGCCCTGACGCGTTCGGTAATGTCGTGGATGATCGAGAACACAGCACTCTTGCCGTCGATCGTGACGGGACCGGTATGGACCTCGACGTTCCGGAGCTCTCCGTTCGCAAGCCGATGCTCCCAGGTGAAGGCCTTCTGCGAGCCGCTCTTTGCACGTTGGAGGCCTGCGAGGAGGATCTCGAAAGGTGCCGGGTTGATCTGCCCGATGTGCATCGATGTGAGGGTCTGCACCCCGTAGCCGTAGAACCGGGCAGCGGCGGCATTGGCATCCGTGATCCGGCCCGTCTCGGGGTCGAGGAGCAGCATGACCGCATTGACATCCTCGAACATGTTCCGATAGCGTTGTTCCGAGCGTGCGAGCGCATCACGGAGCCCCTGCTGCTCCGTGAGGTCGATGAACACGCTGACGGTCCCCTCCACATTGCCATCGGCGTCTTCAAACGCGGCCTGGTGCGTGAGCCCTGCCCGCGGTCGCCCGCTGGCGTCTGTGAGGATGGTCTCAAATGACATGCTGCCGTGCTTCTCGGTCAGTTCTGCATTGGCGAGTGAAAAGGTCTCGGCGATATCAAAAGGAAGGATCGCATCAAGAGGCAATCCCATGTTGGTGTCACGCTGGTGTCCGAAGAAAGCCTCAAATGATGCATTGCACCCGAGGAACCGGCCGCCTGCATCACAGTAGAAGACCGGCGCCGGGATCGCATCCAGCAGGGTCTGCTGAAAGCGCACATCGTCCTGCAGCATCTCTTCGAACTGTTTCTGTGCCGTAATGTCCCGGTTGATCCCGATGATCCCGCTCGTACACCCATCCGGGTCGAGCACGGGAACGCGGCTGGCGAGTACCCAACGCGGTGTACCTGCGGCATCGATCTGGCGTTCCTCTCGATTGAACCGCGGAAGCCCGCTGGACATAACGTCGATCTCCGTGGCGATCGAGTTCGCCGCAAAGTCGGGCAGCGAGAGCTCCACGTCGGTCCGGCCCAGGATCTCTGTTTCGGATATTCCGAAATGTTGTGTGCAGCCGGGGTTGCAGAAGATGAACCGATGGTCCAGATCCTTGACATACACCTGATCGGGCAGCGTATCGACGAGGGCACGGAGGAATTGCCGCTGCTGCGCAAGCTCCCGCTCGATCTCCTTCTTTCCCGTGACGTCAATGAGGGTACCAACGATGTCGCCTTCCTCTGTGACGACCATGTTGGCAACCCCCCAGAAGAGCTGGCCGTCTGCCCGCCTGAGCCGCAGTTCCTGGGCCTCGAGCTTCGTGTTGGTATGCAACCGGTGGAGAATCGTCTCGTATTCGTGCGGGTCGGCGAAGTACATCGTCGCAGGAGGGTGGCCGTCCGCCTCCGGTGCGGAGAGCCCCAGCATGCTGGAGAACGCCGGATTGGCATCAAGGATGGCACCGCTCTCATTGAGACGGAAGACGCCGGCAAGGTTGCTTTCGAAGAGGACACGATATCGTTCCTCACTGCGCCGGATACGGCGTTCTGCGGCATGCTGGGAGAGGGCAAGTTCGAGCGTGATCCGCAGTTCGCCGGTGTCGTACGGTTTGAACACGAACCCGTGCGGGCCGATCGTCTGCGCCCGTGCAAAGGTTTCCGGATCGGAGGACGCGGTGGCAAAGACGACCGGGACATCCAGCGCATGCCGGATCTGCCGGGCAGCCTCGATCCCATCACGCGACCCCCGCAATACAACATCGAGGAGCGCGATGTCAGGATGGAGGGCAAGGGCCTTCTGGACGGCGTCATCGGCGGATTTCGCTACGCCCACGACGTCGAAATTCATGGCTGTCAGACGGCCGCACAGGTCCTGCGCGACGATCGCTTCGTCCTCCGCCACGAGTATCTTACGCAGACCGGCTGATGTCCGCGTTATGTCCCCGGTCATCGGGCTATTCCTCGAATGACAATGTCACGGACAATCCATCAGCACTCACCACCTCAAGGGTTCCGTCGATCTGGTCGGCGAGCATATGCATGAGCCGGAATCCGAGGGTATCCGTCGTGACGACATCAAGGCCCGCCGGCAGGCCGATGCCATCGTCGGCAACGGAGAGGCGCCGTGTCCCGTCGGATCGTGTCGAGAATCCGACCCGGACCGTGCCGGAACGGTCGGGGGGGAACGCGTGGCGGAATGCGTTGGAGAGCGCTTCGTGCAGCATCAGCCCGGCGGGAATGGCGCTGTTGATATCCAGTGTGACCTCGTCTGCCTCGATCTGCAGCGTGTACCGGTCCGCATCGGGACCATACGCGTTCTTCAACGATGGTGCGAGCTCTCTGACGTACGCACCGAAATCCACGGCGGCGAAGTCTTTCGCATGGTACAGGTGTTCGTGGACCAGAGCCATGGCCCGGATCCTCCCCTGAGACTCGCGGAACAGCATGAGGTCTGATGGGTCTCTCACAGCGGATTCCTGGAGGCTGAGGATGCTCGAGATGATCTGCATGTTATTCTTCACGCGGTGGTGGATCTCCTTGATAAGGACATCCTTCTCCTGAACCCGCGCGGCAGTCGCGGCCTGCCGCGCATGCGAGTCCGTGACGTCGACGAGCACCCCCCGGTACAAGGCGAAAGCGTTTCCATTTCCGGGCAGGGGAAGACCCTGCATGCGTGCGAGGCGCAGTCCCCCGCCTTGCGTGGCGAGCCGGAACTCGAGATCGACCGGGGCATTGGCGTTCCTGGCTTCTTCGAATTCTGCACGGATGCGCGGGCGGTCTGCTTCGAGGATCCCTGCGGTCCAACCGTCGATCGCCGGGTCATCCATGTGACCCGTGAGTTCGAGCCACGCGGCATTGACGTTGAGCCGCGGCCCCGAGGGATCGGTCTCCCATGACGGGAGGGGCATGGCTTCAATGATCGCGTGGTCGCGTGCTCTCCGGCCTGCAGCAGTGTGGTCTCCGCACAGGTGGTGTCCGTGCTCATGACCCCGGGGGGGTCCGGTGAACTCGTCGAAACGGGTGGAAGTGAACATGTGAGTTCTCTCAGTCCTTTTTATGCTGTCGTGCCCGTGCCGGAGAGGTTCCGGAGCGTGTCGAGCAGCTTGTCGTATTCGGTGGCTTTCCAGAAAAAGTAATCTGCTCCCATGGCCTTGCTGACGGAGCGGTAGCGTTCGTAGGGGAAGTTGGTCCAGACGATGATGCGTACTTCCGCATTGCGCTTGCGTATGGCCTGAAGGACATCAATGCCGGTGCCGTCCTCAAGCTTCATATCCAGGATGATCACGTCAGGCTGCTCCCGTTCGTACAGCGCAACCGCTTCTGCTGGTGACGCCGCTTCGCCCACGATCTCATAGTTCCCCATGCCCAGGATCGTTTCGCGGAGGCGTTCTCTGACGATCGAGGTATCGTCAACGATTTCCAGCTTCAATTTTGCCATGAGTGCTCGGTCCTTCCGGCGTTGTGTGGAATCAATATACTGCACCCGGAAGGCGTGTGCCATCAGACAGAGCCGCAATCGGGCCTCGGTGTTTGTCTGATAGGGGTGGATCCGGAAAAAAGGGGGGGGGAAGCGGGTTTACGGGAGCAGGCCGCGGGTCAACACATACTGCATGATCTGGGCATTATTCTGCAGATGCATCTTCTCCAGGATGTGCGCCCGGTGGGTACTTACGGTCTTCACGTTCAGATGTATTTCACGGGCGATCTCTCCGACCGTCTTTCCGCTGCCGATGAGGAGAAAAACCTGGAATTCCCGCTCGGAAAGGAGGTCGTGGAGGGGGGGCCCTGAGTCTCGCCCTGTACGCGGTCCGCGAGTTGGTCAGCGACATCCTCCGAGATCACTCGTCCTCCGGCTGCCACTCTGGCAACTGCCCTGATGAGTTCTTCTGTAGGAGCGGTCTTGGCCAGATAGCCCGCCGCCCCCGCCTGCATCGCTCGGACTCCGAATGTCTGTGCGGAGTGCATGCTGAGCACGAGAACAGGCACCGGGCTTTTTTCCTGCCTCATTTCAGCAAGGACGTCGAATCCGGACTTTCCCGGAAGATTGAGATCAAGGACAAGCACATCCCACTGTCCGGTCCGGACCTGATCGAGTGCCTCCTGGCCATTCGAGGCCTCGCCAACGGCGGCAATGCCGGGGGTGTCGCCCAGCACCCGGACGAGCCCTTCGCGGATCAGGTGGTGGTCATCAGCGATCAGGACACGCATAGCTCACTCCTCCGGCCAGGGAATGCGGGCATGCACGGTGGTCCCGGTCCCCGGCTTCCCGGTGATCGCCAGCGTCCCACCATGTTCCATGATCCGCTCCCGCATGCCGATGATCCCGTGTGATGTCAGCTTCTTCATTTCCTCCTCCGTGATCCCTTTGCCATCATCGCTGATGGTCAGCGCCACTGCGGCGTCGGCATAGATCAGTTGGATCTCCACTTCGGTCGCACCGGCATGCCGCGCGACATTCGTCAGGCTTTCCTGAAGGATCCTGTAGAGGGCTGTGGCCCGCTTCCGGTCGGTGACGGGGGGGTCGTCGAACCGCACGCGGGTGCACGCGATCCCGAATCGCTCTTCAAAGTCCTGAATGTACCACGCCACGGCGGCGAGGAGTCCGAGTTCATCCAGCATGGGCGGACGGAGTTCACCCGCGAGTCGTTGGACCGTGCGAGCGGTCTGGTCGATGAGTGTTCCCATTGCCGAAAGCCGGTCCCTGGTCCGCGGCGGGAAGTCGTTGCCGTGCGTCCGAATGTCCGTGATATCCATCTTCAAAGCCGTGAGTGACTGCCCGAGTTCGTCATGGATCTCGCGGGCGAGGTGCGCGCGCTCCTCCTCCCGGGCGGCAGCAAGGTGGGACGAGAGGCGGCGCATTTCGTCGGCAAGCTCCTGCACACGCATCTCCGACAGCTTGCGGTCCGTGATGTTCTCATGCGCGACGACCACGCCTGCCATGTCGGCCTGGAGGAGCGGGGACACGTGCATAGAAAACCAGCGATTCGTTGCCGGGGAGTGGCACGGGTACTCCAGATAGAACCGGGAGATCCTGCCTTCGATCACTCCGAGGATCCCTTCTAATGCCTCTGCTGCGATCTCATCATGGTCCCGGTGGACCGCGGTACGGCAGATCTCCAGGTAGTTGGCGCCTGCGCTCACCGTCGTCGTATCACGAAGCCCGGCCTCGATCGCAAAGCGGAGCCATGCATCATTGACCGCTATGATCCGTCCATGGGCATCCAGCATGGCGATATGGCTGGTGAGTGCATTCAGTATCGCCTCGGTCGTTTGCTGGCCCTTCCGGATCTCCAGTTCAGCCCGTCTTCGTTCCGTCACGTCGCGGACGATAGCCGACATGCCCGAGGGATTGCCGGCGGAGTCTCTGATGAGGAGGACGCGCAGTTCGACGGGAACCAGGGGGCCGGATCGTGTGATGTACTCCTTTTCATAGACCCCGGAATAGCCCTGGATGAGAACAGAATTCGACACCACGGCATCATCGATCTCCAGCGATGCAGGAGGTGTGAACTCCCGGTATGTCCGGCCGAGGAGCTCCTCCCTGGAGTATCCCAGGAGATCACAGTACGCATCATTGCACCGGAGAATGTGCCCGTCGAGGTCCGTTACCACGAACCCGTCCCTCATGGATTCATAGAGCACGGCGATCTCGCGTTCGAGCTTTCGCGCGGCGAGTTCTGCCTGTTTCCGGGCGGTGATGTCCTGAGAAATGATCTGCACCCCGATCACCGAACCATCGTGCCGGAGCACCCGCGAGTAGGTTGATATGTACCACTTCGCCCCGCCCGGCATGGATACGCTATCCTCGTATTCATCCGGCGCATTCCGCGCCGCGGCGAGGCGGATCCGGCCGAGGTAGACCTCTCCGGCCGGACCATGAAACAGGTCGAGGATGGACCGACCGACAAGTTCCCCTGCGGAAGCGCCGAGTGCTGCCGACGCGCGGGAGTTGAAGAAAAGCACGGTGCCGTTCGCATCATAGAACCCGACGCCAACACCGGAGTGATCGGTCAGCAGCCGGTAGCGCTCCTCGCTCGTTCGTAACGACTCTTCGGCGGATTTGCGTCCCGTGATATCGGTGATCGTTCCAACGTAGCCTGTGATACTCCCGTCCCCACCGCGCTGGGGAACCGCGCGCCCCTGCACCCACGCGATCGACCCGTCGCGCCGCACGAAGCGGTAATCTGCTGAAGAGACCCCCTCCATGTTGGTGGCCATCCGCCAGCCCGCGCTCAGGCGGGGGCGGTCATCGGGGTGGACCGCTTCGAGCCACCTGTGATCCAATGCTTCGTCGGGCGTGCGGTCAGCGATCCGACACCATTCCGGGTTCACATATGTGGTCGCCCCGTGCTGATCAGTGTGAAAGATCCCGACGGGCGCCGCGTTGGCGAGGATGCGGTAGCGTTCGTTACTTACCTGCAGTGCGGCTTCGGCGGCTGCCCGGTCCCTCCGTATGAGGGCCTGATTCCGCTCGCGCAGTACAACGGGGGCAAGGCGCGCGAGGTTCCCTTTCATCACATAGTCATTGATCCCGCTGCGCATGAGTTCCGCCGCATTCTCCTCGCCGATCGCGCCGGACACGATGAGGAAGGGGATGTCCTCGCCGGTCTCCCGAAGGATGGCGAATGCTGCATGTCCGTCCATGGCGGGGAGACGGAAGTCCGAGATAATAACGTCCCACGATCGGGAAGCGAGTGCCGCACGCATGGCTCCGGGTTGTTCCACACGCAGAACGTCCGCACGGAATCCTCCCGCGTTCAGCGCGCGCGTGATGAGCCCGGCATCACTCTCTGAATCCTCGACAAGGAGGACGGACAGAGGCGTGCTCATACAGCGGCTCCCTTCGGCGGGGGCTCGTTCATGACGAGCCAGTAGAGGCCCAATTGCTGAACGGACTGAGAGAACTGAGAGAAATCCACCGGTTTGCGAATGTAGGAGTTCGCCCCAAGATCATAGGATTGGGCAATGTCCTCCTCCTCCTGCGACGTGGTCATGATCACCACAGGGATGCGACGGGTGCGCGGGTCGCTCCTGATCCGCCGCAGCACCGTGTGGCCGTCCACCCTTGGCAGCTTGAGATCAAGCAGCACCAGTTCAGGAAGCCTGTCTGGGGCCGAACCGGCCACTCCCTGCGGGCCGAAGAAGAAGTCGATCGCCTCCTGACCATCGCGGGCAACGACGAGAGTATTCGCGAGCTTGCTCCGATCGAATGCCCGCCGGGTCAGATCCACATCGCTGGGGTTGTCTTCCACCAGAAGAATGATCTTCTCGTTCATGAGCCTTTCTCCAGTGTGAAATAGAACGTGGCCCCGGCGTTCACGGCCGATTCCGCCCAGATCGCACCACCGTGTCTGTGGATGATCCGCTGGACGATCGCAAGCCCGATGCCGGTCCCGGGAAATTCCGATAGTGTATGCATGCGCTGGAACGGAGCAAACAATTTCTTCGCAAACGCCATATCGAAGCCGGCACCGTTGTCACTGACAAAGAACACATTGCGCCCACCGCCGTTCTGCCTGCCCACGGTGATACGTGCCGGTGCGACCCTGGACGTGAACTTGAAAGAATTGTCGAGAAGATTGGTGATCGCGATCTCGAGCAGGGAAGGATCGCCCTGGACGGTAAGCCCATCTTCCACACTGAGGAGGGTGTCGCGATCGGGCTGACTGATCCGTATGCTCTCACCAAGCCGGCGCACGAGAGCCGTGAGGTCGACGGGTACCGAACGCATATCCGTTCGGGTCACGCGCGACAACCGGAGGAGATCATCGATGAGGTGCCCCATGCGCTGCGTCTCCGAACGGACCCGGTCGAGGAATTCCTTCGCCCGGGGTTCCAGCGTGTCTCCGTAGTCCTCAAGCAGGGCCAGACTCCATCCGTCGATCCCGCGGAGGGGAGCACGGAGGTCATGGGAAACCGAATAGCTGAATGTCTCAAGTTCCTTGTTCGTGGTCTCGAGCTGTTCCGTCCGGACCTTCACGCGTTCCTCCAGCTCCAGGTGGAGGTTCTGCTGCAATTCCTCGGCCCGTTTCCGTTCGGTGATATCGCGCACGATCGCCTGAGCGTTCCCATCGGGGAGAACCCAGGCACTGACGTCGACCGACAGGCACGATCCGTCCGCCCGCCGGAGGGACAGTTCCGTGGCTCTTGTGTCGGCGCGGATGAGCGACAGCCACAACGGGTTTCCATCGCTGCCATCCGGAAGCCGGAACAGCGAGGGGAACGGCTGACCCACCAGCCTGTCGTGGGGGAGGCCGAACATCGTGCATGCACCGGGGTTCGCATCTGTGCACGTGCCGGTGGCATCGGTGAGGACGATGCCGTCCCGGGCGGACTCCACGAGTTTCCGGAAGCGCTCGTCGGATCGACGCATGTTCTCGGCATGCTGGAATTGCTCACGGAAGATGCGGGCGCGTTGGGCGACGGCGAAATAGGCCAGAGCGAGCCCGGCAAAACCCACCAGGATGACGATCAGGATCAGCATAAGCGACAGCCGCTCGCGCACGGGAGTGATGGCTTCGGAGACACTGGTCCGAGCAATGAGGTACCAGGGGGATCCGGGTACAGGAGCGATGCTGGCGATGACCTCCTGTCCAGCGTAGTCTATGCCCTCCACACTCCCGCGTTCGCCGAGCACGGCCTGGACGGCCGGCACCTCTGTGTGGGTGAGGCTGATCCGGTGTGTCAGGGGAGGATCAGTGCTGAAACGGAGAGGCGACAGGAACACCACGCTGTTCCCATCGCGCCGGACGAGCAGCGTCTCTGATGTGCGGCTCGGGCCGGGCCACGTCTGGAGATAGGGGTACAGATAGACCTCAGGATCGATGCGAAGGACGAACACGGCGAGCGGTGTGTTGCCATCGTAGACGGGGATGAGGAGAGCGATGTAGATCTTCCTGTCAACGTCGCTTCGGTACAGGTCTTCCACATGGAGCGTGTGCGACCGGAGCACGCTGGCGCAGCGCGACGCTATCACCGTGTCGATCCGCTCATCCGGTTCGCCCGGTGTCAGACGCATGTCCCCTTCAGGGTCGAGGAGAAAGACCCTGTCATAGGAATAGGCCTCGCGGAGCTTACGCATCCAGTTGCCCAGCAGTCGCTTGCTCGTTCCATCCGGCGAACTGCCGAGCGTGCCCAGAGCGAGCCGGCTGATGTCCGGGTTCTCCATGAGGAGAGAGGCGTCACCAAGACGTTCGCGACGGTACTGGGCAATGTCGCGCACCTTGAGTTCTGCGACGGCTTGGAGGAACGCGATCACGAAGATGCAACTGGCGAGTAACAGGAAGACCAGGATGCTCTGGAACACGAACTCGCCGCCGCGTCGGGGGTCCATTCCCATGTCAGGCCACAGGATACGCGCAGATGCAAAAAGGAGTCCTCCACTGAGGAGGACGAGTCCGATCGCTGTGGGGAGGGATGGCACGATCTCGCTTGGGCCGAAGCCGAACGGGCTACCCCCAAGATTTGCGATGAGGAGCAGCTGGGACGACATGAAGAGTGTAGCAGCGAGCACGAGGGAGATCACCGGCCCTGTGCGCCCCTTGCTCCGGGAGAGCTGAAGAATGACGAGTGCCAGTGCCGAGGCGGTCAACCACCCTGCGGCGATAGAGGAGATGTGACCAATGGCCATGCCATCCGGCATCGTGGACGACGGGAACCCGAGATGTTCGATGTCAGATTGTAACCCCTGTGCCGAGAGCACGGTGAGTGTACCCGCTCCGGCAAGCGCCACGATCGCAACGCCGAGCGCCGTAACGCGGACGACGTTGGATCCCTGACGCCACACAATGAGGATGAGGGCCGCCCCGTTCATCATGAAGAGGAGCGCGGTGCTGGGGGCCATGGGGAGGAGGTCCTGGCCGAACGACATGAGGACTCTCGACCCGTATATCCAACCGGCCAGCACAAAGGCCGCGATGCAGACAACCAGAGCTCCGCCGACAAGCGGGGCGATCGCGGTGACGGTCCGCATAGTGTGCCGCAATTTGGCTAGCATCGATCGGCCTGAAATGCCTGTTGTCCGATACGCGCAGGGGTTAGGGAATCATAAGGAGGAGGCGCAATGCCGCTCAGGTAGGTACCAACAAGTCTAATGATCCACCCCATAAGAGATCATCCCCGTTGTACAACGCCAGCCGAAGGCTGACTTGAAGGATACTACCAATTCGCGGAGGCAAAGTCAACACATCAGGGGGGGCAGGAAGCCTCGAAGCACCCCGCGGGCTGTGGATCGGTGGCAGAACAGGGGGTGAAATTGATTTTTGTTCGACTCTCAGCTACATTACCAACGTGAAATCCTTCACGACCACACCTCATTCCGTCACATCCAAGGAAGCGCTCAATGAAATCTCCACGCGCTGTGGCTGCCACTCTCGCGCTCCTGTTCTTCCCGATCGCCCCGCATGTCTTCGCCCAACTCGATGCGCGGATGATGCGCACGCCGGATATCTCGGCGACGCAGATCGTGTTCGCGTACGCCAGTGACCTCTGGCTCGTGCCGGCAGGGGGAGGGACGGCGGTCAGACTCAGTTCGCCCAAAGGGGAAGAACTGTACCCGCATTTTTCGCCCGATGGAAAGTCCATAGCCTACACCGCCAACTATGACGGGAACATGGACGTCTATGTGATCAGCGCCACCGGGGGCATGCCTGTGCGGGTGACGTCCCACGGGAGCGGCGAACGGGTGGTGGGCTGGTACCCGGACGGGAAACGCATTCTCTTCGCGTCGTCGATGTACAGCGGGCGGCAGCGTTTCAATCAGTTCTTCAGCGTGCCGGTCGACGGTGGACTGCCGCAGCCGTTGCCCCTGCCGTATGCCGAGATCGGATCCCTCTCTGCCGACGGGAAGAAGCTGGCGTACACGTTCCAGACCCAGGCGTTCCGCACATGGAAGCGGTATCGTGGGGGGTGGGCGCCGGACATCCACGTCTTCGATCTCGACAAGGGGACAGATGAGACCATCAGTCCCAATGACGCCAGCGACGAGTTCCCGATGTGGCAGGGGAACCTGATCTACTTCCTCTCCGACCGCGGACGCGAGCAACGCTCCAACATCTGGGTGTATGATGGTGCAACGAAGATCATCCGTCAGCTTACCCGCTTCACGGATACGGATGTTCATAGTCCGTCGATCGGTGCGGCAGGGATCGTCTTCGAGACGGGCGGGAAATTGTTCGTGCTGGATCCTGCAACCGGGAAGGAGCAGGAGGTTGCCGTGAAGGTGGTCACGGACCAGAGCTCTCTGCTTCCCCGTACGGAGAATGCAGCAAAACTCATCCGGGCAACTGCTGTGTCACCCGATGGCAAACGCGCACTCTTCCAGGCACGCGGAGAGATCTTTTCCGTGCCGGCGGAGAACGGGCCGGTGTACGACCTGACGCGCACACCGGGAGCGGCCGAACGGTCTCCCTCGTGGTCGCCGGATGGCAAGACGATCGCCTACTGGAGCGATCGCAGTGGTGAATACGAACTCACGCTCATGGATGCCGGCAAGCGGACCGAAACCACGGTGACATCCTACGGTCCCGGCTTCCGCTACCGCATCTGGTGGTCGCCGAACAGCAAGATGGTGGCATTCATCGACCAGACGATGCAGATCAGGGTCTATGACATCGAAAAGAAGCGGACGACGGACGTCGACAAGGCCCTCTACTTATACTGAGGGGGATCTTGCGGGCTTCCGCGTCAGCTGGTCGCCCGATAGCCGCTGGATCGCGTACGCACGGGATCTCGACAACCGCAGCAGCGCGATCTTCCTGTTCGATACACGGGAAGGGAAGAGTATGCAGGCAACGTCGGGGTACTATAACGATGTGCAACCGTCGTTCGATCCCGATGGGAAATACCTGTTCTTCCTTACGAACCGGACGCTCAACCCGGTGTACTCGGATCTGGATGGGACGTGGATCTATCCGAACACCACGCGCATTGCCGTAGCGACGTTGACCGACGACATCCTCTCGCCTCTCGCTCCCCGGAATGATACGCTCTCGGTGCCGGCCGGCGATGCTGGAGCAACACCTGCCGGAAAGAAGGACGAGAAGAAGGAAGAGAAGAAGGATGACAAGAAGGCGAAAGAGACCGCGGTCACGATCGCGGGCCTGGAACGCCGGGTGGTGATCCTTCCGCCGGCTGCGGGAAATATCTCCGGTGTCTATGCTGTCGCCGGGAAGGTCGTGTTCCAGCGATTCCCCAATTCCGGCTCATCCGACAAGAAGAAGTCCGTGCTGTATTATGACATCGAGAAGCGGGAAGAGAAGACCATTCTCGATGATGCGGATGGGTTCCAGGTGAGCGCCGATGGGAAAAAGCTGCTCGTCTCCAAGGAGGGGAGCTTCGCCGTGGTCGACATTGCCGAAGGCCAGAAGATGGACAAGAAAGTTCCGAGCGGCCAGCTGGACATGACGGTCGATCCGCGGGCTGAATGGAAACAGATCTTCACCGACGCGTGGAGGCTGGAAAGAGATTTCTTCTATGACAGGCAGATGCACGGTGTGGATTGGGCGGCGATGCGGAAGCACTATGCGGCACTGTTGGATCTCGCCGTGACGAGATCTGATGTCAATTTTGTGATCGGTGAACTTATCGGCGAGCTCAACGCATCCCACACCTATCGTGGGGGCGGGGATGAAGAAGTTGCGCCGATGCGGGCTGTCGGTTATCTCGGCATCGACTGGGAGCTTGCTGAAGGTGCCTATCGCATCAAGAAGATCATTGATGGCGCCCCATGGGACAGTGAAGTCCGTTCCAGCCTCGCGATGCCGGGGCTCAAGGTCCGGGAAGGAAATTTCATCCTCGCAGTCAATGGAACGCCGCTGGACGCGCGCCGTGCGCCGTGGGAGGCGTTCAGGGGATCGGCGGAACAGACCGTTGAGTTGACCGTGAACTCCAGGCCGACAATGGATGGGGCGTGGCAGATCATCGTCAGGACGCTCGCCGATGAATCGCGTCTGCGTCACCTGGCGTGGATCGAAGCGAATCGGAAGAAGGTCGATGAGCTCTCCGGAGGCCGGATCGGCTATGTCTATGTCCCCAGTACCGGCATTGATGGGCAGACGGAGCTGGTGCGTCAGTTCGCTGCTCAATTCACGAAGGACGGACTGGTGATCGACGAACGGTTCAACAGCGGCGGGCAGATCCCGGACCGCTTCATCGAACTCCTCGACCGGAAGCCGCTCGCGTACTGGGCGGTCCGCGATGGCAAGACCTGGCAGTGGCCGGTCGTTGCGCACTTCGGTCCGAAGGCCATGCTGATCAACGGCTGGAGCGGGTCGGGTGGCGATGCATTCCCCGACTTCTTCCGGAAAGCCGGCCTTGGTCCGCTCGTGGGCACGCGCACCTGGGGTGGCCTGATCGGCATCAGCGGAGTCCCGGAATTGATCGATGGGGGGAATGTCACCGTTCCCACGTTCCGCATGTACAATCCGGACGGGAGCTGGTTCAAGGAAGGTCACGGTGTGGATCCCGACATCATGGTCCCGGAGGATCCGGCCGCGCTCGCGAAGGGGGTCGATACCCAGCTTGAACGGGGAGTGCAGGAAGTGCTGAAGAGGCTGAAAGAAAAGTCGCCGACGATGCCTGCCCGTCCGGCGGACGAGAAGCGGTAGGCAGATGTATTGCGACACAACGCGATATCCCCGGTGTAACCAAAGAGGGGGTCCCGGATACAAGGGACCCCCTCGGGCGTTGTAGTTCCTGTGTGCGCTCCACCAGTTCCCGCGTGCCACAGTTCCCACCGCTGGTATCGCTTCGATCCTTCGTGTGATTAACCATTCTCTCATGCTTTCGACCGATGTTTGTTGGGGATCCTTCCGGTAGCTTTCATCAGATCCACGGCGGAGAATCGCCCTGTCCAGCGACCACGGAAGGAAGAACCAGATCATGAAGACCAATTCTTATGGGAGTCCCTTCGAGAGAGTCTTCGTGGCGTTGATAGCGATCGCCACCGGTCTTATGCTGGTCTATCTGGCGGTCGAGGGCCCCACGTTCCTGAACCAGCTTCGGTACAAGACCCCGGGGATCAACAACAACCAGATCGTGGCGCAGGACCTGGTGAATGTCTTCCTCTTGAGTCCCTTACTTATTGCCGGCGGCGTCACCCTCTTCTTCCGGAGGGGGATCGCACCGTACCTTCTCATGATGACCCCTCTGTATCTGATCTATTTCGTTCTCAGTTATACCCTCGGCATGGAATGGAGCTCAACGCACTACTCAGGGAATAGCGAACAGTACACGTTCCATTTCCTTTTCATTCTCGTCTCGGCACTTATCATTCTGCTGTATGGTCTCTCGATATTTCCCGGGAACGTTACGGCGACGTTCAGGAAAACGGGACTCATTATCTATTCCATTGGCTTTCCTGTCTTCCTCCTGGTCTTTGCCTCGATGTGGATCAAGGAAGTGCTGGAGGTCATTGCCACCGGCACCACGCGCGCCTATGATGCATCGCCGACGATGTTCTGGGTGGTGCGGATGTTCGACCTCGGATTCTCCATACCGTTGGGGCTCATCAGCGTCTATTTGCTCTGGACCAGGCCACGGACCACCTTTCCGGTTCAGTTCCTCTTCTACGGGTTCTTTCTCACCATGATCGTTGCTGTCAACGCGATGGGCTGGGTGATGTGGATGAACGATGACCCGACATTCATGATGCGGGATCTGATCGTATTCCTCAATCTGGGCTTGATCATCGTTTCCGGGTTTGTGTACGTGTTGTGGCATTATCGCATCGAGAAATGATGTCCGGCGCTCCGGGACAACCCGTTGCCTCATCAATACATCGAGTCCAACGCTGGCCCGTTGCCTCATCAATAAATCGAGCCGAACGGCTGATTGACTTTCCTCCAGCATTTCGATAGGTTGAATCGAGAGACGCTTCATCTGCTCATACTGCTTTGATATTCACGGGGCGCCGCTTCCCATGAGTCAAACCGCAGTTGCGATCTCCGCCTGAATGCAAACGTTCATTCATCCGAACAGGACCCGATACATGCGCTCTGCCCTATGGATTCTGGCCACCCTGATGCTGCACGCCTCACTGTATGCACAGTCGAGCGACGACGTTGAGCGTCATGCACAGATCGTGCGTGACATCGCGGGATACACCGAGGGTTACAGCCAGATCGTCGGCGGTGACCTTCTCCAGTACCCGCGTCTCCGCCCCGCCCTTGCAACGGCGATGATCTGTCGTGCGAACACGGGAAGCATGGCGATCGAATGGAAAACCGCCCTGCCCGGCTCCATCCCTTCCGGTAAAGATGCCGGCTTCGTGGTGAGCGCCGGCATTGCAGGTCAGGGGGAGTCCCCGGTCACGTTCCACGTTTCCATTAACGGCGTGCGGAGATTCGATTTCCATCCGACGACGGCCTCCTCCTGGCGCGTGAATGGGAAGGAGGGCGGTGTACTGGCATTCGACGGCGTCCTTCGCGACCAGTTCAATGACCATTTTGGATATCTCCGGTTCGTGGTTCCCGGAACATGGATCCGTCCGGGCGAACCTGTTTCCATCCGCATCACCGCCGACAAGTCCCCGACCGCTTCGTGGATGATGGTGTACCAGGATGGATCGGTCATCGACTATCTACAAGGGAAGGCCCGGTTTGACGCGTACTGCGAATGCACCGTCAGCGGGACCGGTTCCGATGCGGTCATGAGCATCGTCGCCGCCTCGACGTGGATCGGTCGCACCGTCCGCCTCCGTGCCGGTTCTCGGCCCGAGCTCGCCGCGCAGCTTGCCGATGTGCATCATCGCGCCGGAGCAACACTCACAGGGACGATCTCGCCAAGCGAGCCGCTCGAGGTGTGGATCGATAAGGATGAGATCGTCCGTGTAGGCTCGCTCGGGCAGCCCGTCGATGAATCCCTGATAACGCCTAAAAGGCTGATACAGCGCACCGTCTCGAGAACGCCGACGGGCGCATGGAAACTCGACTACCGCACCACTTTTCTGCCCGACTTCGGCGGCGCGTTGACCGATCTGTCAACGGCCATGAAGGGTTCGGAACGGGGGTACATCATCAACTCCTCCCACCAGGATATCGCCTGGATGGATACGCCCGAGGAGTGCATCAAGGCGCGCGACGAGAAGATCATCACTCCCGCCCTCGCACTCCTCCGCGACATACCGGCCTACCGGTTCGATCTTGAAGACGTTCTTGAACTACGCGAATACCTCGGCAGGCATCCCGACCGCAAGGCGGAGATCGGATCGTATATCGCCGACGGACGGCTCGGTATCGGCGCCAGCTACAATATGCCGTACGAAGATCTCTGCTCGGGCGAAATGCTGGTCCGCCAGTTCTACGCGGGTAAGAAATGGCTCCTGACGAATTTCCCCGGATGCGATTCGCGAGTTGCATGGAACCCGGACGTCCCGGGGCGGGCCGGACAGATGCCCCAGGTGATGGCGAAGGCCGGCGTCCCGGCGCTCATCGTGAGCCGTCAGGAAAAAGGACTGTACACCTGGAAGAGTTACGACAGCTCGTCGATCACTGTTTTCAGTCCTGCGCACTATGCACTCTTCATCGAACGCTCGCTCGGGAAGCCGTTCCACGAGGCTGCAGGGTTTCTCGCATCGTTCTCCCGCGATTGGGCCGTCGGCATTCCCAATGGCACCAGAGCCATCCCTGTGATCTCGATGAGTGACATGAGCGCCCCGATCAACTATGGCGACTTCATGCACACCTGGAACAGCCTGAGTTCCATCACGTCGGAATCCGGCGAGAGTCAACCCCTCCGTCTGCCTGCCCTGCAGTACTCGACGGCAGCCGGGTGGCTGGATCAGGTCGCAAAGGAAGGCCGCTCCTTCCCGGAGATCCGCGGGGAACGGCCGAACATCTGGCTGTATATTCACGGGCCGACCCATCATTGGGCGATCGACGCCAAGCGGGAGGCGGACACGTACCTCACCGCGGCGGAGACCTTCTCCACGATCGGTGCACTTCTCGCCCGTTCGTTCTCCGGCTACCCCGCCGCGCGCCTGACGGCGGCGTGGGAAGCGCAGCTCTATCCTGATCACGGATGGGGCGGCAAGAACGGCGACGTCACGGATAGTACCTTCCTGGCGAAGTACCGGACGGCCCGCGATATGTCCAAAGAGATCTATGGCGAAGCCACGAAGAATATCGCAAAGATGGTGAGGAGGGACACGAAGGGAGGTATCCCCGTTGTGGTCTTCAATCGGCTCAGCTGGAAGCGGACAGGGGCAGTGACGTGCACGGTGGAACCGGCCAAGGGGATGTTCAAGAAGGGAGTGGGGATCAGGGGACAGGGGGAGAAGTGATCCCGGCTCAGGTGAGCAGACTCGAGCGCTTTGACGATGGAAGCATACGGAGCGCCGAGATCACCTTCATCGCCGCCGGGGTCCCCTCCATCGGGTATGCGACGTACCGGGTTGTCGGTGGCAATGCGGTTTCCGGTTCGCCGGCGAATGCGCCGGCCCCCAGCATCATTGAGAACGAGCACTACCGCATCGCCCTCGCGCCTGGCGGCGTGAAGCAGATAACCGACAAGAAGCTCGGAAAGAATTTGCTGGCACGCTCGGCGTTTCTTGGAGGCGAACTTTTCACGATGCAGTCGATCGGCGAGGATGCGGGAGAATGGGCTGACCCCCAATATCCGACGATGGAGGGATTCGACAGGATGAGCAATCATCCCTCGCGCTGGTATGTCCTTGAGCAGGGACCGGTCAGAGATGTACTTGAACTCCGCCAGCCGATCGAGCACACGACCGTGGTACAGCGGATCACTCTGTATCATGCCCTCAGGCAGATCGACTTCTCAACATCGCTGCTTGGATGGGATGGAACGCACTACCGCGAGTTCCGTCTGGCGTTCCCGGTGAACGTCAACCGGGGCACGGTTGCGTACGAAGCACCGTTCGAAACGGTCGAGATAGGGAAGGACGAAATGCGCGGTGCGCCGGGAGAGCGGTATACCAGTCCGGCTCCGGGCGTCCGTCCGCGCACGATCCAGAACTGGATCAACGCCTCGGACAATGACCTCGGGATCACGTTGAGCTCAAGCGTCGCCGTATGGGATTATCGGAATCCGACCGACAGCACGGATACCGCGACGTTGCTGCAGCCGATCCTCCTGGCCTCCCGGAAGAGCTGCCACTGGGAAGGCAACTGGTATCCGCAGACCGGCGATCATGATTTCCGATTCTCTCTCACATCGCATCAACCCGGATGGAGAAACGGGCGCCGGTTCGGCGTCGAGGCGAATTCTCCGCTGACAGCGGTCGTGCTCGATCCCGGTCATGCGGGCGGGACGCTTCCCGGATCGAAGAGTTTTCTCTCGGTGGAGGCGGACAATATCGTGCTGAGCACGATGAAGAAGGCGGAAGACAACGATGATGTGATCCTCCGGCTCTACGAGGCGGACAGGGAGAGCGCGACGGCCCGCATTGGGCTTCCATTCGAAGCGAAGGCATCGTTCTCGACGGACATCATTGAGGTGAAAGTCGGTCCCATGAACCAGAGCGGGAACCGTATATCGGTACCCGTCGGACATCAGGCGATCGAGACGTATCGGTTGGTTGTGAAGTAGCCTGGTATCACGGGGGGCAATAGACCGGAACTTCTACGCGTTCATTTCCCCGGATCTGCGGTATGTCCTCGCGCAATTGCTTCTCTCTACGCTTTTCATCCAGAATGAACGGGAGATAGTTCTCTCTGTTGATCAGCGTCAGAAGGGCATCCGGATATGTTGTTTTCCACGATGAGGGTGTTCTGGATTTCTTTCCCGGAGACGACTTCACCTCATAGCCGTGGATCCTGCCATTCTGTTCCTCAATAACATCGACTTCCTGTCCGTCGTAGGTTCGCCAGAAATATGTCTGAGAGATCCTCTGCTTGTAGGCATTCGTTTTCTGGCGCTCCATGACGATGAAGTTCTCGAAGAGATTTCCTGTATCGTTCCGATCTCCGATCTCATTGAACTGCGAAATGATGGCGTTCCGGATGCCGACATCGAAGAAATAGTACTTCGCTTTGCTGGTCACCTCCTTGCGCGGATTCCGGCTCAATGCACCGATGCGCTGGATCACGAATCCTTTTTCCAGGATATCGAGGTAGCGTGCTACGGTCTTCACATCCAGCCGGACCTGTGTGGCCAACTCAGTGAAAGACACCTCATTGCCGATCTGGAATGCAAGAAGCTTGAGGAGATCCAGAAGCTGGCGCGAACCCTTGATCTTTTCGAGGCTGAGAATGTCCTTCAAGAGGTAGGAATCGACAAGTTCCCGCAGGATTTCCATCTTTCCCTTCTTGCTTTTCGTCGTGATGATCTCAGGATACAGCCCGAATCTCAAGAAGTTTTCCAGTTGCTCTGAGAGTTCTTGCTTATTGTAGAGGGCGCCGAGTTCCAACAACGACATCGGATAGAGGACCACCGTTTTCTTGCGGCCCGTCAATGGTTCACCGACCGATTGTGACAGGTCGAAAGAAGAGGAACCTGTAACGATGATCTTGAGAGACGGGTGTTGGTCCACAAGGATCTTCAGGCCCATGCCGATGTTCCTGATTTGCTGCGCTTCATCAATCGCAATCAGTTCATACCCTTCGACGTAATCGGACAATGCCTCAAAGTCCTGCGACTCGAACACATGCTGGAGCCTGATATTGTCGCCGGAATCAATACGGTATTTGAGCTTCGAATGAGACAGGAAGTCTTTCAGGAGGGTCGTCTTGCCAACCCTACGGGCCCCGTACATGATCAGGACCTTCCTGGGTTTCAGAAGCCGTTCAATATGAAGTGCTCTTTCGATCACAATGCGGGCCCCAAATATGTGGATGATGACTCCACAAATTTAACTAAATATGTGGACTTACTCCAGTACAATCGGGGGGGCCAGCGAGCAGGATCCTGCTAATGCAACGGGGGAGACTATGTGCAAAATTGAGGGGCTCAACTCGCATCCCGCTAACGAACGGAGGGATTTCGTCCCGATGAAGGGCATCGGGACTCAGCCTGCAACACTGGACAAAAAAGAAAAAGGGGTCCCGTCTGAGGGGACCCCTTGCTCCGCGAAAGACACCATAACTCAAACTTTTGTTGGTCCGGATTCCCCTTGAAATCCGCAATTCCGCACATGGTGAGAAGGTCTTTTCGATCACTGAAGCGACTCTCCATTCGTCGCGGGAGATATCGGCGGGCGGAATCATGCACTTGCGTGAGTGCGGTCTGATACTCCCATTCGTTACGGAGAGGATCACCAGATCACGAATCGACTATGTGGCGCTACAACGACTGTACCGCCGAATGCTTGACGACGGACCATTCACGACGCAAACGGATCTGGCCCAGCATTTGGGAGTGATCAGGGTCTGGGTAAGCAGAGTGCTGAAGGGTATGTGAAAAAGGCTGGGTAGCCGGGTCCACATCTACCTCTTCTTCTTGGATCATCGCCCAAGCTGCTTGATGGCAGGCAAGGCGGGGTCTCCTATCACGGATGGTACATATCTTCTGCTGAATGAATGGATCGTATGATGAGCAACATCGACTCCCAGACGGGACATGAAGTGACGGAAAGTTCGTTCGCGGTGATCATTCGTGGTTCACATCGGATTTGACAACCTCGCTGCCGAGCCGTATTATTGAATGGCATCACCGGGGAACGATATGGCCCTTGACCGATCAGCAATGCCATGTCGGACAATTCGACACCTCACCGGAAAGGGAGAGAGGAGCAGATGCCCCCACCTAATGATGTTGATTGATCGGAGTGGGGGATTCGTATCAATCCCGTCCTGATCCCTTTCCTCCCGTGATTCCAGATTTCAGACCGCTTCACGCTGGGGGTGCACATGCGCATTGCCATTCTTATCACGTGCCTCTTTCTCCTTCCGTTCATCTCACACACGGCGTACCTGCACGATGTTCCGGTCACCGTCCGGCAACCGGACGGCAGTACGCTGCAATGCTTTGCGACAGGCGACGAGTATCATAACTGGCTCCACGACCGCAACGGGTTCACCATCATCCAGGACCGGACGAGTGGGTTCTACGTGTACGCCGAGCGGAGGGGAGAGTTGCTTGTCCCGACAGCCGAACTCCCCGGCCGAGATGATCCCGCCGGCGCAGGGCTGCTTCCGCACGCGAACATTTCCCTCCAGGCGGAAGAGGCGATCCGTGCCCTGACGCCGGAGTATGCACCGCCAGTGCACGCGGCCACGCCGAGGACCGGCGTGATGTCCAACCTGGTCATCTTCGTACGCTTCAGTGATGATGACGCATTCGGGGATAGCTTCGCGCAGTATGTCGCCAAATTCAATGAGGCCACTCCTGGAGTGAGCTCGGTGTACAACTACATCCGGGAGATATCGTTCGGCCGGCTTGAGGTGATGACATCGTTCTTCCCGACACAGCCGGGATCCACGGTCCTCTCGTATCTGGATGTCCGGCCCCGCGCGTACTACTATCCGTACAGCGCAAGCGACACCATCGGCTATCCACCCTCGCAACGGTACATCCGCGAACGGGAACTCACTGACCGGGCGATCAGCGCTATCGCTGGCCAGATCCCCAACGGCCTTGTGCTCGACGGCGATGGGGACGGGTATGTCGACAACGTGTGCTTCATCATACAGGGTGATCCTGTTGCACGGGGTACCTTCCTCTGGCCTCATATGTCGTCGATGCGGGATATGGGCCCGATGATCGGGACGAAGAAGGTGAACTTGTTCAATGTCCAGATGCAGTCGCGTGCCACCGTTGCCGTGTTCGTCCATGAAATGTTACATTCGCTTGGTGCGCCTGACACGTATCGGTACACCACATCGGATAACGTTGTTCCAGTCGGTCGTTGGGATCTCATGGCGGATACCCGGGAGATCCCTCAACACACCGGGGCATGGCTCCGGTACAAATACCTGGGATGGATCGACACGATCCCGCGGATCACAACATCGGGGCGCTATTCTCTTCGGCCCTTGACTTCACCCTCGAACAACTGCTACAGGATCGATTCTCCTGTGGAAGGCGAGTGCTTCATCCTTGAGTATCGGAAGCGGACTTCCATCTTTGAGAGCATTCTTCCGGGCGAAGGGTTGCTGGTATACCGGATCGATAGTCTCCTTCGCGGAAATGCGGATGGCCCTCCCGATGAAGTGTATCCCTATCGACCGGGCGGCAATCCCTACCTTGGTTTCCAACTGAACGGCACGCTGGATTCCGCTGCATTCTGCAGGCCAGCACGCACGGCGATCAGCGGGATGACGAATCCGGCGTGCATCCTCGCATCAGGGCTGATGGGGAATCTGGATCTCTCGGAGATCGGTTTCCCGGGAGACAGCATCACATTCACGGTGAACATGAAGCCCGCCCCTCCTGCGTGGGAGCGTGTTGCTTCACCAACGCCCGGGGCGATCAATGCGGTCACTTTCACGAGCCCTGCGTCAGGGTGGCTGGCGGGAGAGTCGGGGCTCCTTCGATCAACGGATGCCGGACTCACCTGGGCGGCCGTATCTTCTCAATCAAACAAACCGTCATATGGAGTGAGTGCGGTGGATCCACTCCGTTGCTGGGTCATCGACTCTGCGGCGATAAACCGCACATCAGACGGCGGTGTTTCCTGGGAGCCGTCGCTTGTCAGCGTGCCTGAGGGTGGCCGCCTGTGCGCGATCCAGATGCTCTCGGCCACCCGTGGATGGGTTGTGGGAACGGGAGGTGTGCTCTACACGACCACGAATGGCGGCATACATTGGACGCTCGTACCGTTGTCGACCACCAGGACTCTCCGGGGTGTATACTTCGCTGATCCATCGCGAGGATGGGCGATGGGGGACCATGGCACTCTGGCGGCGACACAGGACAGCGGTGCCACCTGGACGGTCTGGACCTTTACCGATACGCTCACCATGCAGAGCATGACATTCGCAGACTCGCTGACAGGATACCTCGTGGGGGACTTCGGCCGTATCTACCGGACAACGAATGGTGGCGAAGTCTGGATCCTGCAACAGGGGGTCCCAACGCGATCATCCCTGAATGCCGTTGCATTCTCCGGCCGCGATTCCGGTTGGGTGGCGGGAGCCCGGGGCACGATCCTCAGGACGACCGATGGAGGAGCGACGTGGGGGTACATGGTGAGCGGGACGACGCAGGATCTGCATACCATCGCGGTTGTGAACGGGCAGACCCAGCTCATCGCCGGCAATGCGGGAACGCTGCTGAAAAGTCCCGGGTCGTCGGTTACTGCCGTCCGGGAGAGGCGTGCCGATCCTGTTGGAGGATTCATGCTTGCGCAGAACTTTCCCAATCCTTTCAATCCGACAACTACCATCCGGTTCGCCTTGCCTGCACGCATGCGCGTGAAGCTCACGGTGTTCAACGTTCTCGGCCAGCAGGTCGCCGTTCTGCAGGATGGAGAACAGGATGCGGGGGATCATAGCGTGCAATTCGATGCGGGAGGATTTTCAAGCGGGGTCTATTTCTATAGACTGCAGGGGGCAACTTCACGGAGACCCGGGAGGCTTTTGGTTCTCCGGTAGTGGTGATCGCCATCAGGGATGCCACGATTGCATAGCGTAGGGCGTGTTCCAAAACGCAGAAAGCCCCGGAATTTCTTCCGGGGCTTTCTTGTGCTCCGCGAGCAGGACTCGAACCTGCAACCCTGCGGTTAACAGCCGCATGCTCTACCATTGAGCTATCGCGGAATCTACCTCATCCTCTTCGCTGAACCACCGCGATGTACCGCTCATTGTCCAACCCGGAGGATATTTTCAAGATAATGCTTCTCGGGGAAAATGTCAATTGCTTTTTCCTCGCCACTCTCCGACCTTATGATGGTATCTTGGGCCAACCACCTCCAGTCCTCAGAAGGTCCGTACCGTCTCCACCCTTGTCCATTGATCGTCCATGCCCGGAATCGCCGTCACGGTGCTGATAATCGCTTTTTACCTGTCTTCGCTCAGCGAACGAACCATCGTAGAGAACACCCCATGATCGGCAAGATCATCCAACCGGAACTCGAAGCATTCATCGCTTCGCGCGACTTCAGCGGCCTGCAGGCCGTCTTCAAAGAGATGCTCGTCCCCGATATCGCCGAGGTGATCGAGGATATCAAACCGACCGACCGCGCCGTCCTGTTCCGCCTCCTCCCGAAACAGATCGCCCTGGAGACGTTCGAATACCTGGACGGCACCGCCCAGCGGGAACTGCTCGCCGAACTCGGCAAGGCCGAGGTGGTCTCGCTGCTGGACGAGATGCACCCCGACGACCGTACCGCACTGCTCGAGGACCTTCCCGGTACGATCGCACGTGACCTGATCGGATCTCTCTCTCCCGACGAACGGCGCGTTGCTCAGGCCCTGCTGGGATATCCCGAGAACAGCATCGGGCGCCTCATGACGCCCGAGTACCTTGCCGTCCGGCCTGAAACGACCATTGCGGCGGTCATGGAGAACCTCCGGAAACACGGACGCGACAGCGAGACGTTCGATGTCATCTATATCGTCAACACCAAGGGAGTCCTTCTGGATGACGTACGGCTCCGCGAACTCCTCCTCGCTCCCCCCGAGGTGTCCATCGGATCGATCGCCGACGGGATCGTCGTCTCCCTGAACGTCACGGAAGACAGGGAAGCGTCCATTCAGATGTTCCAGCGCTACGGGCGGACCGCACTTCCGGTGGTCGATAAAGAAGGCGTCCTGATCGGCATCGTGACCGTCGACGATGCCCTGGCCGTTGCGCAGGAAGAGCACACCGAAGACATTCACAAATTCGGCGGTCTGGAAGCGGTCGAGACCCCGTATGCCGCAACACCACTCCTCACGCTCGTGTGGAAGCGTGCCGGATGGCTGGTGGTTCTCTTCCTAGGGGAGATGCTCACGGCAACGGCCATGGGCTACTTCGAGAACGAGATCGCCCGCGCCGTCGTCCTCGCGTTGTTCGTCCCCCTGATCATCTCCAGCGGGGGCAATTCCGGGTCGCAGGCCGCGACCCTGATCATCCGTGCGATGGCACTCGAAGAGATCAGGCTGGCGGACTGGTGGCGTGTCATGAGACGCGAGCTTCTCTCCGGACTCATCCTTGGCCTCATCCTCGGATCAATCGGATTCCTTCGCATTGCAGTCTGGTCGGCATTCTCGCCGATCTACGGCGAACACTGGCTGCTGGTGGGGCTGACCGTCTCGGGAAGTCTGGTGGGGGTGGTGATGTGGGGTACCTTGTCCGGATCGATGCTGCCGTTCCTCCTCAGGGCACTCGGTGCAGATCCCGCGGCTTCATCGGCACCGTTCGTGGCAACGCTTGTTGACGTGACAGGACTGGTGATCTACTTCAGCGTCGCTTCCTTCATCCTGGCGGGGACGCTCCTGTAATGCCACATGAATAGATGCTGCCAGACAAATTGCAGGCAGCCTCACGGTTGTGGTGCGCATCCCGCTATGCTGCTCGTGGCGGGATGCTTCTTCCTACCGCCACATGTACTCGACCGTGAGCATGAGATACCGCGGGAGAACACGGTTCGTGGTGTCCTCAATGTAGGATTCCGTTACCGTCCTCCCGATGCTCTTGTTCTGATCCAGGATGTCGTACATCGTCAACCGCACCTCCCCCCGGCTCTCGGCCAGGAATTTCATCCCCACCGTCGCCGTCCACAGAAAACTGTCCTGGTCCTGTCCGCCGGCCAATCCCGTCCGCAGCATATAGGACGCTTGATTGCGTACCACCACGATGTCCCAGAATGTGAGCGTGGATCGCAGACTCGCTGTCTGGGTGAGGTATGACGCCTGCGAATTCTGCGTGAGCGTGTTCCTGCTCGTCGTGTACGTTGCGTTGTACGTCAGATGCCCATCCACTTCACGGCCCACGTTCGTTCCCACCGCGAGGCCCCCTCCGAAGGACCAACCCGTCGTGGCATACACCAAGTCATTCAACATGCCGGGGGAATGGCTCACGGAGGCATTGGTGCTCAAATTGAGGTTGCTGGAGATGTCTTCGAGAGGGAATCCGAAGTCCGCATTCCCGCGAACGCTCCAGTAACCCGACATGTTCACCGGTGTCGTGATCTGACTCCCGGCGGTCGCTCCAACACCACCGGCAAGGATCGTGTCGCGCATGAAGCGTCCGGATGTGGTTCGCGACGTAGTCATTGGCCGCCGACACCATCACCATGAACATCCTGCTTGTCGCGCGGTCCGCTTCGGTCTCGAGCAACCGCGCGGTGAGCGAATGGGTGTACGTTTGCCGGAGGGACGGATTGCCGCCGCTCAGGAAGAGCGGGTTGCTGTTGTCCACGACATCCTGCAACTGGGTGATCGACGGTGCCTGTGTCGAACCGCGATAGTTCACCCGGAAGTGATGTCCGAGCGCAGGGGAGTGATCCAGTGTCACGCTTGGCAGCACGGACCAGAATGTATACCTGGACTCCGCGTCGGACGGATACCTCCGCTCACCCTCCAGCGTGGCCCTCTCCAGCGCCGCTCCGACAGTGAACCGTGTTGACGTTGTCCTGATCTGATAACTCACTCCTCCGCGCTGCGACCAGTACAGGTTGTCGTAGCTGTTCGACAATGCCTGATCGAGGGTGCGCACGCCAATGCTATCCTCGTTGTACGTCCGCGTGTCCGATGCGGACCGCGTGAGCGAGGATTGCACTTCGACCTGCGCCTGGCTGTTCACCGTCATGGGTTCTGTGTATGCCACACGCGCCGAGTATCCCAGCCCCGAGATCTCCGTCGATCGTTGTTGCCGCGTGAGATCGGCCAGGTTGCCGTCGGTCGATACCGAAGACCCCAGCGTCGCGTCCCGGTCGCGGGCGTTCCCGGAAAGCGTGGCGTCCACCGAGATGGTGCGCCCCGGCAGGTCGAATTTGTGACGGTACAACACGTTCTGCGAAAGGGTGTACCCCGTGCTGCTGGACCAACTGTCGGTCGATGCCACGCTGGACGATCCGCCCGCGAAGAGCGAGGCACCATCCATGACGCTGATGCCGTCGGTGGATTGATAGCTGACGTTGGGAACGAACAGCAACGAGTTCATGGAGTCGATCGGAACGTCGAGCCGCATGCTGAACCGGTGGTTGCCATTACCGGTGGAGCCCGTCGACCGCTCTTCGTATGCGGTCCGCGTATCGCCGGCGATGGTGTAGTCGCGATGCGTTGATCGGTCGTTCTCGTTGTCCGACCGGTTGAAGAAGTAGCTTCCTGTGATGTTCACACCGCTTTGCCACATATCGGTATAGTTCGTTCCGATCGAGTGGACCGTCGAGATGCCGCTCTGGATCCCGATCATGCTGTTGGCGAGTTCGACGGTCCCTCCCGGGCGTCCCATCCCCCCCTGCGGAGGCGCACCCCCGGCTCCGCCGCCCGGCCCGCCTCCCGGTCCACCGCGTGGCCGCCCCTCACCGAATCCTCCCCGCGGCCCACCTCCACCCGGTGGGCCTCCCAGGCTGCCCAGGATGTCCTGTGCCGAGAAGTTCTGCTGGTTCGCGTTGTTGCTCTGCCCCAGCAGGGAGATCCGCTGGGTGCCGTTGAAAATATTGCCGGAGCCGGTGGCGACATACCTGCCGCTCTCACCATAGCCTGCGGATGCGCGTCCGAATTGCGACCGGCGCCGGCTTTCACGTGTGATGATGTTGATGGTCCGCATCGACTGGCCGTCATCGAACCCGGTGAACTCCGACTGCTCGCTCATCTTCTCGAAGACCTGCACCTTCTCGATGGCGTCGGCGGGGATGTTGCGCAGAGCGATCAACGGATCGGTGCCGAAGAACGGGCGGCCATCCACCAGGACCTGCTTCACCTCTTCACCCCCGGCACGCACGATGCCCTCCGTCACCGAGACACCGGGAAGCTTCATCAAGAGGTCTTCCGCCTGCGCATCGCGATGGAGCTTGAACGCGTCGGCAACATATTCCGTTGTGTCGGCCTTCTGGACGGCGGGAGGGGTTGCGTGGACCAGGACTTCACCGATAGGGATCGTGCGTGGCCGCAACAGGACATCTTCGATCTGTCCTGAGGAAGCCGTGATCGTGATGGTCCGCCGTGCGTGATGGTAGGCGAGATGGTTGACCTGCAGGAGATACGTGCCGGGATCGATCTCTGCGAACCTGAAGACGCCGCTGGTATCGGTCCAGGTGCGATGAACAACGGCGGTGTCTGTGTCGTGTGAAAGGGTGATGATCGCGCCGGAGACAGGGATGCGTGAATCCATGGCAAGAACGCATCCATGGATCTCATGCGATCGGGACCTCGCCGGGAAGGCGAATAAGGCGGTGAGAATGCAGAACGTGAGAATGCGCATCGGGTGGCCCGGGGTGGTATCGGAGATTCGTCCTCATTAGACCGGAGGAGAAGGACAGCGGTTTAACGAGAGGTTGTTAACTCCTTTAAATTGGTGCTGTTCTTGCTTGCATCGTCCTGATGCACTTGCTACATTGGCATGTCCCACAAGCAGAGGCCTCCGATGTTCTCCCGCTCATTCCGTATCGCCGCCCTCAGTCTGCTGTTGTCCATCAGTGCTGCCTGGGCCCTCCCCCCGGCCGCCGTTTTCCATGTTGCGCCTTCTGGCAACGACCGCGCTGTGGGTGATGCCGCCCACCCGTTCGCATCGCTTGCCCGGGCTGCCCGGGCAGTGCAGGATCTCCGGTCGGCCCGGCCAGGCCTCACGGATACCGTGCTGGTCCTGCTCCATGGCGGACGGTACTTCCTGAACGCACCTCTCCATCTGGGATCCGGGATCAGCGGTTCCGCAACATCGCCCACAGTCATCGCGGCCCTCCCGGGCGCATCGCCTGTGCTCAGCGGCGGCGCCGTCCTCACACAGTGGACCCGGACCACCCTCGATGGGAAGAACGTCTGGGTTGCCGCGTTGCCCGCACAGGTACGCAGGTCCAATCCCGATGTGCGCGAACTGTGGGTGAACGGTGAGCGCAGATCTCCGGCACGCTTTCCCGATTCCGGCTATCTCTCCGTCGATACCATCCCTGAGATCACGCCGTCCATGGACTGGATGGAGGGTCAGCGTTCCTTCGTCGCGAAACCGGGGACCGTACCGCCGAAGTTCGACCTCAGAGGGGCGCAGGTCGTCCTCTCCACAAAATGGGTCGAGTCGTACCTGCCCGTGACAACCTATGAACCGGCGTCGCGCACGTTCCGTTTCGCGCGCAGGTCGGTGTTCCGCATCGATCCCGGTGATGTGTACTATATCCAGTCCGCGCGTGGCGCATTGAACGTACCGGGGGAGTGGTGGCTCGACGAGAAACAGGGGAAGATCTACTATCTGCCGATGCCGGGTGAGGACATCCGGAGCATCGATGCGGTCGTGCCCGTCCTGGAGCAGGTGATGCGGATCGAAGGCGAACCCGCACGAGGCCGCTGGGTGGAACACGTCGTCTTCCGCGGGATCGGTTTCAGCCATGCCGAGTGGTTCTTCCCGAAAGGATACACGACCGATTCGCGCAATCCGGATGTTGGCGGATTCAATCAGGCCGCGACAGGAGTGCCCGCGGCCGTAGCGTGCACCGGGATGCGGCACGTCACGTTCGAGGAGTGCGCGATCACACACACCGGAACCTACGGCATCTCCCTCGGGGCCGCATGCCAGGACAATCTCATTCAGCGGTCCGAGATCGCCGATCTTGGCGCCGGGGGCGTCTTCCTTGGCCTCAAGACCCTGGAGAACGATCGTGCATTGTTGACGCAGCGGAACCGGCTCCTCGATAATCATATCCATAGCGGGGGGAAGATCTTCCACAGTGCCATCGGCGTGTGGATCGGCCAGAGCCCGTTCAACCGCCTCATCCACAACCATATTCACGATTTCGAGTATACCGGCATCTCGATCGGGTGGACGTGGGGGTATGGGCCGGCGCTTGCGTACGGGAATATCGTCGAGCTGAATCATGTGCATCACATCGGTGTCCTGAGCAATGGCGAAGGGCCGATGCTGAGCGATCTCGGCGGCATCTACACGCTTGGCTATCAACGCGGGACCGAGATTCGGCGCAACGTCTTCCATGATATCGCGGGACGGGTGTACGGCGGATGGGGCATCTACTTCGATGAGGGGACGACGAATATCCGCGCCGAGGAGAACCTGGTGTACCGCACGAAGCACGGGGGGTTCCATCAGCACTACGGGAAGGAGAACATCTTCCGGAACAATATCCTGGCGTTCGGCGCGGAGTATCAGGTCGCCCGGACCCGCTTCGAACCCCACATGAGTTTCGCATTCGAACGCAATATCATTCTCTGGAGCGGTGGGCCCGTGCTCTTCGGTTCGATGCGCGACAGCAATCTCATCATGGACCGGAATCTGTACTGGCCGGTGCAGGGGTCGTTCCGGTACGATTCCCTCGATTTCAGCGGCTGGCAGCGTACCGGACGCGACGTGCATTCCCTGGTCGCTGACCCCGGGTTCGCCGATGCCGCCGGAGGCGATTTCCGGCTCAAAGAGGGTTCGCCGGCATTCGCGCTTGGCTTCCGCCCCTTCGATCTGTCTGCGGCCCTTTCTTCGGCTCCGGTAGGGGATGCGACCCTGCCGCCCCGGTTCGCCCGGCGCCTCATCTATAATAATGACGGTTCAAGCATCCCGATGGATTTCGATTCACTCACCGTGCGCGACATCCACGGCCGTGTCGATCCCATTGCGGAGGCCGGGGTGACGACGTTCATCTATAATATCAATCCCGGACAGAACCCGGGGTACCCGAGCAGCGTTGAGTCCATGTTCCATTGGCCGGATGCCCCGGTGCATGCGAAAGAGGGATGGCCGTTGCTGGGGGCCAGGATGAGCAGGAACCTCGCACGCTTCGGCACCGACTCCCTCGACCAGGTGCGGATCGTCCTTGATCGTGCCCGGCTGCGCGGCATGGAGGCCTTCCTGAGCTTCCGCATGAATGAACTGCATGATGTGGACAAGCCCGAGAGCCCTCTGCTCGGCGATTTCTGGAAGGCCCACCCGGAGTGGCGGGTGGGGGGATATGCCGGCTGGGGAAAAGAGGCCCTAAACTACGCGGTGCCCGAGGTGCGTGCATACTTCTACTCCCTCGTGAGGGAAGCGCTTGAGCGGTACGACATGGACGGCTTTGAACTCGACTTCATGCGTTTCCCGTACTATTTTCCGCTGAAGCCGGATTCGATGACCCACTTCGCAGGCATCCTGACGGACTTTGTCGGCCGCGTGAGGGGAGTGGTGGACAGCATCTCGGTTGCGCGCGGGCATCGGATACTCCTTACCGCCCGGGTGCCTTCATCACTCAAAGGGTGCGCATATCTTGGTGTGGATCCGGCAACCTGGTGCACGAAGGGCATGATCGACGTTCTTGCGATCGCACCGTTCCTGTCGACCGAGAATGACATCAATGCGCGCGAGTTCAAGGCGGTCTGCGGCCCTGTGCCCGTGTATGCGGCGCAGGAGTTCACCATGGGGAACCGTCAGATGACGCGGGGGAAAAGCGGGCAACAGCTGCGTTGCACTACGCCAACGGCGCTGACGGGATCTACCTGTTCAACTACTTCGTGGCATGGGATGGAGGGATCGAACCTGATCTGGAGGTCCTGCATGAGCTGATCGATCCGTCACTGTTGGAAGGGAAGGACAAACTGTACTCGCTTGCGCCGGCGTGGTTCCCGGTGCCCGGCGTAAGCTTGACATCGCAGCTTCCACTCGCGTTGCGCAAGGCTCAACTCGAGACTGTAGAGCTGAGAGTCAAAGAGTCCATGCCTCCGCGGACACTGGTGCTGCGGATCGAGTGCAAGGAGGATATGGAGCTGGAGGATGTGGTGGTCTTCTTCAATGGCATACGCTTGCAGGACGGCCACATGCCCGCCGCTCCACAGATCTTTCCCGAGAAGGTGGTCCGCCAACTTCCCGATGTGAAGAAGTCGGTCGAGTTCTCCGTTGAGCCGTCGTTGCTCCAGGGGCTCAACCGGATCGGCATCCATGCGCAGAAAGCGATGACGGTGGAGTACGTGTATCTTGGCCTGACGAAATAAGAATTAAGAACTAAGAATTCTTAGTTCTTAATTCTTAGAGGCCAAGAAAGAGCACGCTCAGCCCCGACATGGCAATGATCCCGCCTGCCATGGCGTGGATGTAGCGTTCGAGGCGGGGGAAGGGGATCAGTTCGACGCCGGCCAATCCGAGGAAGACCATGCCGAGCATCGTTGCGATCGTTGTAAGGGCGAAGACCGTCGCAACGAGGGCCACGCCGAGCGACGAGTGGATGGCCGCGGGATACATGAGCAACGGGATCAGCGGCTCGCACGGGCCGAAGACAAAGATGCTGAAGATGATCCAGGGCGTCAGGTTCGCGGGCTTGCCGTGTTCATGGGGATGCGCGTGCGCTGAGTGATGCGTGTGCGTGTGCTCGTGCACCGCGCCATCTGCATGGGCGTGTGCATGGGAATGCGGGCGGGAGCGGATCCCGTGCCAGATCCCCCAGACCATGTATGCCAGTCCGAAGCCGGTCAGCATCCATGCCGCAACCTCACCGCGTATCGATTCGACCCACTCAAGATGCGACAGTGCACTGCCCAATGCGATCCCGACCGCTCCGAGGAGGATGGAACTCCCTACATGGCCGAGGCCGGAGAGTACCGTCACGTACAACGTCTTGAGCCGGCTCCATTTGCCCGCGCGGGCCATAGCGACGAACGGCACATAGTGATCCGGCCCGACAAGGGTGTGGATGAAACCGAGTGATGCGGCAGTGCCGATGAGGGTATACAGATCGCTGTTCATGTGGTCCATGTGAAAGGAAACGACCACTCAGAATACTAAAGCCGGCGGCCAAAGGCAAGAGCCCGGAGCGCTGCTGCCCGACGCCCGGGGTCATCCGTTTGCGGCATCCGTCTGAGACATCTGTCCACGGGCTCTCGTTGCATCTCTCAAGAACACGGCGTACATTCACCTGCATAGCCACTCCTCCCGGGAAGCCACACAGAAAGTTACGGTATGCCCTGGAAACTCGAGGTCTCCGGTTCTCCCGCTATCATCGAAGTGATCTATGAAGGTGTCGTCGCTCCCACCGACCTGGAAGCCGCATTCTACGCTGCGCTTGCCGAAGGATCTCAGCGCCAGAGCCTGCTCTTCCTCGCGAACCTGGCCTCGCTCACCGGAGGCCACTCCATCATTGATCTGATGGACATCGTATCGCGTATCGAAGCGGAAGGGATCGACCGGAGCTTCCGGGAAGCTGTCCTCGTTCCCCCGGGAACGCCTCTCGGTCAACATGCAGAGTTCTATGAGACCGCGTGCCGCAACCGGGGGTTCAATGCACGCGTGTTCAACGACAGGGATGAGGCCATCGCGTGGCTCCGCAAAGCCGTGGTGCCCGGCCCCTGATCTCGCCACTGTCCGCCACATCCATCTGTTCCGATCGCCCCGGGCACCGGGTGTAACATTGCTGTGATGAAGCCACCGCACGACATCCCTGATCACTTTCCAGCCGGAGACTCAACCGTGACCCGCCGTATCCTTCTCGTCCTCGTAATTCTCGCGTGCTCGTTCACGGAAGCCTCAGCCATTCCTCCAGCCCCTCAGGATTCCGTGTGGCTGGGCGCTCTCGATCTTACCCATCTCCGGCAGGGGTGGGGGAGGCCCAGGGCCGATTCTTCCGTCGATGGATCGCCGCTGCGCCTCGGAGGCGTCACGTACCGGAAGGGCGTCGGCACTCATGCACGTGCCATTCTTCGGATCGACCTGCACGGATCCGCGGTGCGCTTCCGTGCGATCGCCGGGGTGAACGATAGCAGTAACGGCGCGGGGTCCGTACGCGTGCGGCTCCTCGGCGACGGAAAGATCCTGTTTGAGTCCGGTGCGCTTCGCACAGGCAGGGGCGGGGTGGCCATCGATACCGATCTTCGCGGCATCGATACGCTCATCCTCATGGCGACGGATGCAGGGGATGGCATTGACCACGATCACGTGGACCTGTGTGATGCACGGATCCTGTATTCGGGTGTGCCGCCCCGGGCGTTCACGCCGGCCCCCGAACAGCCGTTCCTCCTGACCCCGACCCCGGGCCCGATCCCGCGCATCAATGGTGCGCGTGTTATCGGATGCAGGCCCGGCCACCCGTTCCTCCACCGTATCCCATGCACCGGCGAACGTCCGATGAAGTTCACAGCCGTGAGCCTGCCGACCGGACTCACGCTTGACGCCTCTTCCGGGATCATCCGCGGCACCGCTCCTGCGGCCGGGACGCACCGCGTGACGATCACGGCGACGAACGCGCGGGGATCCGCTTCCACACAGTTCCGGATCGTGAGTGGCGCAACGCTTGCGCTGACGCCGCCCATGGGCTGGAACCACTGGTACGCGCACTACAACCGCGTGACCGATGCACTGATGCGTGATGCGGCCGATGTGATGGTCCGCAGCGGCATGGCGGACGCAGGCTATCAATATGTGTCCATCGACGATTGCTGGATGAATGCGCCGCAGCACAGCGATCCGCTCCGCGTCGGCCCGCTGCGTGATGCGCAGGGGAACATCCTGCCGAACAAACACTTTCCTTCGATGCGCGGCCTCACGGATCATATCCATGCACTGGGATTGAAGGCCGGCATCTATACGTCGCCCGGCCGCCTCACCTGTGCGGGTTTCTCAGGAACACTTGGCCATGAGGAACAGGATGCGAAGCAGTTCGCGGCATGGGGATTCGACTTCCTGAAGTACGACTGGTGCAGTTACACGGAGGTCACCGGAAATAATCCCGATCGTGCCGCGCTCCGGAAGCCCTACGAGATCATGGGCAAGGTGCTGGCCTCGCAGGACCGCGACATCGTGTTGAATCTGTGCCAGTACGGCATGGGCAACGTATGGGAGTGGGGTGCTGCCGTGGGTGGACAATGCTGGCGGACCGCGGGTGATCTTGGATTCGAACTTGACCGGATCTTCGAGGTCGCCCTCCAGAACGCAGAGCATCGTGCATGGTCGGGCCCCGGCTCGTGGAACGATCCGGACTATATTCAGATCGGGTATGTGGGGAGCGCATTTACGGGAGGGGAACCGACACCAACACCCGTCCCGCCACGCATGCAGTATGTGTACATGTCGCTCTGGTCTCTGATGGCATCGCCGCTCTTTTTCAGCGGCGATATGAACCGGCTCGATCCCTTCACGCTCAACATCCTCTGCAATCCTGAAGTGAACGAGGTGAACCAGGACCCGTTGGGACAGAGCGCTGCGATGATCCCGCTCGACGAGGAAACGTTCGTGATGGTGAAAGAAATGGAGGACGGCTCGAAGGCCGTCGGGTTCTTCAACCGCGATGAGATCGACCGGGATCTGACGGCATCCTGGAGCGTGCTCGGACTTCAGGGAACGCACACTCTCCGCGATCTGTGGCGGCAGAAGGATATCGGTACCGCCGCGGGGTCGTTGACGTACCGCGTGCCAGCCAGGGGCGTCATGTTCGTCAGGGTGCGCCCCCTCCATTGAAACGACCGATCCACGTCACACTGCAAACGGAACATCGCTATGACATCAGCTTCGAAGGACCTCTCTGCATCATTCGATCTGCGTTTTGTATGGCTCATCTCCGCCGTCGCCGCGATGGGCGGACTGCTGTTCGGGTACGACTGGGTGGTGATCGGGGGAGCAAAGCCATTCTTTGAGCCGTACTTCGGGCTCGAGGATGAGGCCGTTCGCGGATGGGCCAATAGCTGCGCTCTCCTCGGGTGTCTGCTCGGCGCGCTCTTCACAGGAGGCGTGAGCGATCGCTTCGGACGGAAACGACTGCTCCTGTTGTCGGCCGTGCTCTTTGCCGCTTCCTCCATCCTGACGGGCTGGGCGGGCAGTTTCACCGCGTTCGTCACCTGGCGCATCGCCGGGGGCGTTGCGATCGGGATGGCCAGCGCACTCTCACCCATGTACATCGCCGAGATCGCCCCGGCCCACCTGCGGGGGCGGCTGGTCTCGCTGAACCAGTTCACGATCGTCATCGGCGTCCTCGCCGCGCAGGTGGTCAACTGGCGCATCGCGGAACCCGTACCGGATGCCGCAACAGCGGAGTTCATCCGCATGTCGTGGAACGGACAGGAAGGGTGGCGCTGGATGTTCACGGTGGTCGCGATCCCCGCGGTTGCCTTCTTTCTCGGATCACTCGCCATTCCCGAAAGTCCACGCTGGCTGATCAAGAACGGTGCCGTGGACCGCGCCCGGGAGGTCCTGCGGCGCATCGGTGGTGAAGCGTACGCAGCAGCGGAATGTGCCACGATCCAGGAGACCATCGCCACGGAAGAGGTACGGCAGGTGCACTTCCGCGACCTCCTTGCCCCCGGTGTGCGCAGCATCCTCTTCGTCGGTGTCACCCTCGCCGTGCTGCAACAGTGGAGCGGCATCAATGTGATCTTCAACTATGCGGAAGAGATCTTCCGCACCGCCGGGTACGGGGTGAGTTCGATCCTCTTTAATATCGTCATCACCGGCATCGTGAACATGGTGGCCACGTTCATCGCCTTCGGCACGGTGGACCGGTTCGGACGGCGCGCGCTGTTGCTCATCGGGTGTGCCGGGATCGGTCTCTTTCATATCCTCATCGGTCTCGCCTACCTGCTGCACTGGACGGGCCCGGTGGTGATCACGTTCGTCCTCCTGGCCATCGCAAGCTATGCCATGTCGCTTGCACCGATCACATGGGTCCTGATCTCGGAGTTGTTCCCGAACAGGATCCGGGGGGCGGCCGTTGCCGTTGCGGTCTCTGCGCTCTGGATCGCCTGCTTCCTCCTGACGTACACCTTCCCCTTCCTGAACGCCGCCCTCGGCGTATCAGGGACGTTCTGGCTCTATGCCGCCATCTGTATCGCAGGTTTTGTCTTCGTCTGGTTCCGCGTCCCTGAAACCAAGGGAAAGTCCCTGGAACTCATCGAACAGGAACTGACACATTGACGTTGCAGAACGTGCCCCTATGAGATCACTGTCCTCGTCTCTCCTTCACTCTGTGAGAACACCTATGCACACAGTCTCCCGTATCCTTGTCCCCGTGCTTGCCCTGATGCTCTCTGCTGCGTTCTGCCGGGCCGGGGACGCATGGCGCCTGCCTGCCGATGCGCCGCTTCTCACCCCCTGGTCGGCGAAAGTGGATCCCGCGAAGCCGCTCCCGGATTACCCGCGGCCCATCATGACGCGCAAGGAGTGGCTCAACCTCAACGGACTCTGGGGATATGAGCTGCCGTCAACTCTGGACACGCCGCCTTTCGGGAAGGACCTGTCTTCACAGATCCTTGTGCCCTTCCCTGTAGAATCAGCACTCTCCGGTGTCATGAAGCGCACGGACCGGATATGGTACCGGCGGATGTTCTCCGTTCCGAAGGCCTGGGCCGGCAAACGGATCCTTCTGCATTTCGGCGCGGTGGATTGGGAATCGGTGGTCTTCGTGAACGGTGCCCGGGTCGGAACACACCGGGGCGGCTACGACCCGTTCTCCTTCGACATCACGGATGCGCTGAAGTCGTCGGGCGCACAGGAGATCGTGGTTGGTGTGCACGATCCGTCGGATGCAGGCGATCAGCCCCGCGGAAAGCAGGTGCGGAAACCTGGCGGCATCTGGTATACCCCCTGCACCGGGATCTGGCAGACGGTATGGTGTGAACCTGTACCCGCCACCGCGGTCAGGGACCTCCGCATCGAGACAGGGAAGGATGCCGCGTCATTCATGGTGACGGTGGATGCCAGCGGTGAGCCTGCGGGTACGGAGTGCATCGTGACGGTATTCAACGGCAGGAAAGAAGTGGGGAAGGGGCGCGGCACACCCGGGGCACCCATCAGTGTGGGTGTACGCTCCCCGAGACTCTGGTCGCCGGAGACGCCGTTCCTCTATGATCTGAAGGTGACACTCGTCCGCAATGGGAAGACGATCGATGCCGTCGGAAGCTATGCAGGCCTCCGCACGATCGCCGTGGCACGCGACGCGCGCGGGATCCAACGCCTCATGCTCAACGGGAAGCCTGTGTTCCAGGTCGGTCCCCTCGATCAGGGCTTCTGGCCTGACGGCATCTACACCGCACCGACAGATGCCGCACTCCGGTACGACATCGAGATCACGAAAGAACTCGGCTTCAACATGACGCGCAAGCATGTGAAAGTGGAGCCGGCGCGGTGGTATTATTGGGCGGATCGTCTCGGCCTTCTGGTGTGGCAGGACATGCCAAGCGCGAACAACACCACCCCTGCTTCGCGGACCCAGTTCGAGGCCGAACTCGACCGGCTCGTGGCGACGCACCGGAACCATCCGTCCATCATCATGTGGGTGGTCTTCAATGAAGGGTGGGGGCAGTACGACACCGAACGTCTGACGGCCCATGTGAAGCAGCTCGATCCGGCGCGGCTGGTGAACAATGCCAGCGGTTGGACCGACAAGAATGCCGGCGATGTCATGGACATTCATTCCTACCCGAAACCGGCGGCGCCGATCGCGGAATCGGCACGCGCGATCGTCCTCGGCGAGTTCGGAGGACTTGGCCTCGCCCTGCCCGGACACACGTGGAAAAAGGAGCACTGGGGATACAAGGGGATGAAGGATGCAGAGGAACTGACGTCCACGTATGCACAGTTCCTCGGTTCGGTACGCCGGCTCAAAGATACCGATGGGCTCTGTGCCGCGGTGTACACGCAGATCACGGACGTCGAGGTGGAATGTAACGGCCTGATGACCTACGACAGGATGGTCGTCAAGGCACCGGCGCACCTGGTCGCTGAAGCGAACCGTGGTGCGATCACTCCTCCCGCGCCTGCGAACGGCATCTCCCTGCATGCCGTGATCGATCCGCCGCACACCTCGACGGGGAGCCAGTGGAACCGGCCACCCCTTGTGGGCACGCCGATGACGCGGTTGCCGATCGGAAGCATCAGGCCCGAAGGGTGGCTCCAGCGGATGCTGGAGATCGAACGCGATGGCATGGTCGGGCACCTGGCCGAGATCTCTCCCTGGCTCGATCCTTCAACGAGCGCGTGGGCGAACGCAGAGGGAAAGGGCTCGCGCGGGTGGGAGGAACTCCCGTACTGGTTGAAAGGGTATGGGGATCTCGGCTACGTCCTCGGGGATACCTCCATACAGCGCAAGGCACGTTTCTGGATCGAGGCGATGCTCTCGTCGCAACGCGAGGACGGCTGGTTCGGCCCGCGCGATCTGCTCACCTCGCTCGAGGGGAAGCCCGATCTCTGGCCGCACATGGTCATGCTCAACGTCCTGCAATCCTACTATGAATATACCGCAGACCCGCGCGTGATCCCGTTCATGGAGAAGTACTTCGCATGGGAGAACACGCTTCCGGAGACGGCCTTCGGTGAGGGCTACTGGCCCAAGACGAGGATGGGAGACAACATCGAGAGCGTGGTGTGGCTGTACAACCGAACGGGGAGAGTGTGGCTGCTCGACCTTGCGGGGAAGATGCATCGTAACATGTCGCGGTGGGACTCCACGGTCGTGAACTGGCACAATGTGAACATCGCCCAGGGGTTCCGTGGCCCGGCGATGTACTATCCGGTGGCGCGCGACTTCTCCCTCTTGCATGCCGTGGAGCGGAACTACCGCCAGGTCCGCGGGATGTACGGCCAATTTCCCGGCGGCGGTTTCGCGGCCGATGAGAATGCGCGGCCCGGCTTCATCGACCCCCGTCAGGGATTTGAGACATGCGGGATCGTGGAGTTCATGCACAGCTTCGAAATGCTCACGCGTACGGGCGGCGGTACGGTCTGGTCCGACCGCTGCGAAGAGCTCGCGTTCAACAGCCTGCCCGTGGCCCTCACACCGGACCAGAAGGGGTTGCACTATCTTACCTGTGCCAATCAGGTGCAACTGGACAAGGAGCTGAAGACGCCGGGGATCCAGAACGGCGGCACGATGTTCTCGTACAGTCCTTTCCAGACCTACCGCTGTTGCCAGCACAACGTCGCCCATGGCTGGCCGTACTTCGCAGAGGAGATGTGGCTTGCGACGCGTGATGGCGGCCTGTGCGCCTCTCTCTACGCTCCCTCGCAGGTGCGCGCGGTGGTAGGAGATGGCATCGCCGTGGGCATCGAGGAGCGGACGGACTATCCCTACGACGGTGTGGTTCGATTGCGCGTGACACCGGCGAAGAAAGTACGCTTTCCGCTCTACGTCCGCATCCCCGGCTGGTGCGCGGAGGCATCGGTCAGCATCAATGGCGCCGCGACCGCATTGCCTTCATCCGGCGGGATGTTCGCTTGCATCGACAGGCAGTGGTCGCCGGGTGACGAGGTCGTGATCACCTTCGCGATGCCGCTGCAGGTACAACGGTGGGAGAAGAATCAGAACTCCGTGTCCGTGAATCGCGGCCCGTTGACCTTCTCCCTGAGCATCGGCGAACGGTGGGAAAAGTACGGCACCAACACCGCGTGGCCGGAGTGGGAAGTGTTCCCCACGACGGCCTGGAACTACGGCCTGGTGCTCGACTCCGTGGATGCAGCCCGGTCGTTCACCGTCGAACCCCGCACGCCGGATCCGCATGCGCTCCCCTGGACCCCTGCGGCATTGCCGTTCGTGATCAAGGCCACGGGACGGAGGATCGATGGGTGGCAGGCCGACTACCGTAACCTGGTCGGGCCACTGCAGAAGAGTCCAGCACGTACGGCCGCACCTGAAGAACCGCTCACGCTCGTGCCCATGGGTACGGCGCGGCTCCGTATCACATCGTTCCCCACGGTGACGACGGATGCGCGGGGGGTGGAATGGGTGCCGCCGCAACGCCCGCGTCCGATCCCGTTCACGATCAGTTACTCGTATATCAATCGATATGAAGATCCTGAAGCGGTCGCCGATGGCTTCGAGCCGAAGGCTTCGAACGATGAGAGCATCACGCGCATGAGCTGGTGGGATCACAAGGGGACCGCGGAGTGGATCCAGTACGATCTCCCATCAGAGCAGTCGGTTTCCTCCTGCTCCGTGTATTGGTTCGACGATGGAGTCGATGGTTTCTCCCGGGTACCGCAGTCATGGCGGATCCTCTATCGGGCGGGTGATGCGTGGGTTCCTGTTCAGGCGCAGTCGGCATATGCAACGGAGAAGGACGCGCTCAATGTCGTCCGCTTCACACCGGTCACGACCAGAGGTTTGCGCATGGAAGTTCAGCTCCAGAAGGGCCTTTCCTCGGGCGTTCTTGAGTGGAAATTCAGCCAATAGGCATACAATAGAGTGACAATGGCATGATGATTGCGTTCCTGGAGGCAGATAGTTCATGAAAAGGCGGTTCCCCCTGCTCGCCCTGTCGCAGAAGGCGCAATTCCTGAACGCGGGGGGAAAGCCGTCGACCATCATCAGCCATTGGGCTGATATCGGCCACAGCTCAACTGGGAACCATGGTCTCCGGGCAAAGTGACCTGATTCTGGCCCTGCAAGGCCTCGCTGCGCTGCTTCTCGGGAGCCTTGCCTGGCCTGTCGGGGGGGATCATCAGGAACGACGATTCTGGAGGGTGCTTGTCTTCTTCCTTGCACTCTCAGGCATCGCCGCCTGGTTTGAGGCATTGGCGTTCAGTTTTCCCGAGGGTGGCAAGTTCCAATATGTGGCCGGACTTGTGGCCTCCGCGGGTTTCCTCCTGCTCCTCGATGTTGTGGCCGTCAGGTTCTCCCTGACCCGTGCATTGTACTTGCTCCCCGCGGCCGGCATCGCTGTGCTCGCCAGCGCATCCCTCTTCGCACCACCGATCGTTGTATGGATCATCTGGGCGGCCATCGCGATGGCGGGTATCGGCGTGGCAGCGGTTCGCATCTGGCAACACGGGGCCGAGCATGCGAAGGGGGGGCGACTCATCCTCCGGTGTACCGCGGTGAGCTTCGGCGTGTACGGGCTGAGCAGGGTCCTTCAGGGACTTCCGGCCGTCTTCGCTCCCTTCACGCCGCTCGAGCCGGAGAGTTGGATCGGTGACCCGGGCCTTGCGCATCATGTCCTTCCTACACTCTCCTTGATCATCGCTGCGTTTGGATTCTGGATGGTGCACCGGCACTGTCCTGTGCACCGCGCCAGACCACAGACCATAGGCATCTGGGCGGTCCAGGGGGGCGTGATCTTCGTTACCGTGCTCTCGTTCGGCGCAGCGCGTTGGGTCGGAAGTACTGTTGATGCCAGCCATCGTGACCGGCTCTTCCTCCATGCCTCGGGCATTGCGCAGACGCTCAACATGCAGCGACTCATGGCTCTGTCCTACACGGCAGCCGACACTGCAAACCCGGTGTACGAGCGGGTGTCCAAGCAGATGAATGCCTATGCCGTGCGGTTCGGTTTGCACGATGTGTACACGGTGGTCCAGCGGAATGGATCATTCGTCTTCGGGCCTGAACTCGGCAGGGAACAGGACTCGGAGCGTGCCATGCCCGGTGTTGTCTATCAGAATCCCCCCGTGGCTCTCAAAGACGTCTTCCGGCTGCACCAGGGTGGCATCGTCGGTCCGTATGAGGATGAGTTCGGAACGTTCGTGAGCGCCTTCGTTCCGGTGGTGGATGCACGTGAGGGGAAGGTGTTCGCAGTGGTCGGCGTTGATGCACAGGCGGGGTCGTGGTCCCGCGAGATCGCGCAGGCACGACTGGGTGTGATCGGCTTTGGTTTTGTTCTGGTCCTGATCCTTGCGTACGGGGGGACGGTGATCGAGCGGCGGGTGGGGGGAGCCGGGGGGCGGTCGTGGTGGCAACGCCACATCGAAGCGGTGATGACGGCGGTCCTGGGCGTGTTATTGAGCCTCGGTGCCGCATTCATTGCCCATCGCGTGGAGGCCCGGTCACAGTCCGCCATGTTCATGCGCCTCGCCGACGCCCACGCCGCGATGATCGATGATGCATTCCGTGAGATCCGCAATGAGCTGCTGAGTCTCGTCCGGTTCTTCGAAGGAAGCGAAGCGGTCACGCGCGAGGAGTTCGCTCACTTCGTCGGACCGCTCACGCGGAGGTCCGCCGTTGAAGCGTACGCCTGGGTGCCCAGGGTCGGTCGCACCCAACGGCCTGCGTACGAAAGTACGATGCGGGCAGAGGGCCTCGTCGCTCACGGTCTCGTGGCCCGCAGGGCCGATGGTGCGAGGATCCCCGCCCCCGCCTGTGATGAGCACTATCCGATCGCCTTCGTCGAGCCGATGCGGGAAAACAGGGATGCGATCGGCTTCGACTATGCGTCGGATGACGAGCGCCGCGATGTCCTGATGCGCTCACTCCGGACCCGGTTGCCGACAGCGACTCCATCGCTCACGCTCTTTACGGATTCGATCCCGAACCGCGGCATCATCGCTGTTCACCCGGTGTTTGAGAATGATCCGGGGGGCGGTCAACGGGCGAAGGGCGACGGCGCTCCGGTGGTCAGGGGGTTTGTGGTGGCGGTCATGAAGCCCGCGGTCACGGTGCGCGAGGCTCTGACCAAGGCGGAGATGTTTGGCAGCGTCCTGCGCGTCGAGCTGTTCGATATCTGCGACCCGGCCCACCCCGTGTTTCTGGCCTCGTCTGCAACTCCCGATGAGGGAAGGTTCCCTGTTCCGGGGGCCAGCACGGATAGTCTCAGCGGTCCGTATGCCTTTGTCAGCCCTCTGTTTCTCTTCGGGCGGACATACGTCATTTCGATCCATCCGGATGCCGAGTACCTCCAGGCGAATCTCGTGCGCGGTGGATGGGTCGTTGGTGCGGGCGGGATCATCCTGACCGCCCTGATGACGGTGCTGATCGGGTTCCTCAGCACGCGCCGCGCAGTACTGGAAGAGCAGGTCCTCACACGCACCGAAGCCCTCCGGGAAAGCGAAGAGAAATACCGGAGCGTGGTGGAGCGCGCGAACGACGGCATCGTCATCGTGAGGAACGGCGCGATCCACCTGGCGAATTCCGGCTTCGCGTCGATGGTGGGCGAAAGCCAGAGCGGGTTGTATGGGTCTCCCTTTGCGGCACTCCTTGCTTCCACCGAGCGGCAACAATGGGAGGAACGGGCGCTCCACCGGACGGAAGGGAACGGCCCGCATGCCAGGCTGGAGACGTCGTTGCTGCGGAAAGACGGCACGACAATTCCGGTGGAACTCAGCGCAGGGATGGTGCACGATGACACCGGGATCTCCGATCTCGTCATGGTGCGCGACGTGTCCGAACGCCGCAGGGCCGAGGCGGAACGCGGCCGGCTGATCGCAGACCTTGAGGTCGCCAAGCGGCGTGCCGAAGATGCCACGCGGGCCAAGAGCGAGTTCCTCGCGAACATGAGCCATGAGATCCGCACACCGATGAACGGCGTCATCGGCATGACCGGCCTGCTGATGGATACGAACCTCACGCCCGAGCAACGGCAGTACGCCGATATCGTACGCACGAGCGCGGAGAATCTTCTCACGATCATCAACGACATCCTGGATTTCTCGAAGATCGAGGCGGGCAAGCTCGATATTGAAGAGCTGGATTTCGAAGTGCGTGGACTCATTGAAGACACTGCGGAGATGCTCGCGGTCAAAGCGCACGAGAAGCGCCTCGAACTCGCCTATGTGGTGGACCCGTCGGTTCCGGCAGTCCTCCGGGGCGATGCAGGGCGCCTGCGGCAGGTGCTGGTGAATCTCGGCGGCAATGCGGTCAAGTTCACCCGTCACGGGGCCGTGACCATCGAGGTGGACCGGGTCGCTGAGGTCAACGGGAAGGTCGTTCTCAAATTCACGATCATCGACACGGGGATCGGGATCGCCGGGGAAAAACAGAAACAACTCTTCAAGCCGTTCACCCAGGCCGATGGTTCGGCGACGCGGGAGTTCGGCGGGACGGGCCTCGGACTCGCGATCTCGCGGCAGATCGTCGAACTCATGGGCGGCGAGATCGGTGTGAGCAGCACTCCGGATCAGGGCTCACGCTTCTGGTTCACGGTCATGCTGGCGCGCGGTTCCTCGCAAGAGCAAACGCCAGAACCGGTCTCCCCGATCGAGGGGGTGAAGGTCCTTTCCGTCGATGACAACGAGACCAACCGCCTGCTGATCGATACGCTGCTTACCGGCTGGGGGTACAAGGTCGTCGAGGCACAGGACGGCGAATCGGCGCTTCAGGCGATGCGCGCGGCAGTCGAAGCGGGGGAGCCGTTCAGGATCGCCCTGCTGGACATGCTCATGCCCCGCATGAATGGCGTTGAACTCGCCGAGCACATCAAGAACGATCCCGTGCTGCGGGACACGTCGCTGGTACTCCTGACATCGCTCGGCCAGCGGGACAGGTCCGACCTGTTCCACCAGGCAGGCTTCAGCAGGGTGTTGTCCAAGCCCATCCGGCGTACGAGCCTCCAGCAGGTCCTCGCGTCGCTCCTGGCAGGCCCCGGCGGAACCACGGCTGCAGGAACGCTACCGGCCGGGAGCGAGGTCGCTCCACCCCCGGGCGGAAAGGCTGCGATCCTTGTCGTCGAGGACAACCACATCAATCAGATGGTTGCGCTCAAGATCCTCCGCAAGCAGGGGTACCGGGCCGATGCGGTTGCCAATGGTGTCGAAGCGATCCACGCCGTCCAGAGCGTACCCTACGACCTGATCCTCATGGACTGCCAGATGCCGGAGATGGATGGGTTCGAGGCCACGGAGCGGATCAGGAAAGGCGAAGCAGGTGAGAAGAACAGCGTGATCCCGATCGTTGCGATGACCGCGCACGCGATGAAAGGCGACCGCGAACGGTGCCTGGCATCAGGGATGAATGATTATCTTGCCAAGCCCGTCCAGCCTGCACTCCTGGGGGCGACCATCGCGAAGTGGATCCTCCAGACACGCGGCGGCGAACAATAGCACCGCGTTGCCACTTTTCGCTTGACACGACACCCCTCTGCACGTATATTGCACCATCATGAAATCCGTCAACGCATATCGCACAAACCTGTCGTCCTGGTGGTGGCGCACGATGATGAGCCCGCAACCTGCAGGAGGTTAGTGTCTTTTCCATCGTTGTGCCATGCACAACCCTTCCTGACAGCCAGGAAGGGTTTTTTCGTTTTTATGGGAGGTCCATGATACCGTTCGCAACATTCAGGCAACTGGCAGCTTCGTACACCGTGATCCCGCTCGTGCGGACCCTGGTGGCGGATACCTTGACCCCGGTCCTGACCTACCTCACGCTCCGTGAAGAGGGGGTGCCGTCCTTCATCCTGGAGAGCGTCGAACCGAACGAAAAGATCGGACGCTTTTCGTTCATCGGCACGCGTCCGCGGGTGATCCTCGAAGCCCGCAACGGATCGGTGACCGTGCGCGATGCCAGGGGAACGGAGGAGGTGCAGGGCCCGCTGTTCTCCGTCATCCGCAGTATCCTCGCACCGCACAGGATCGCACCGGTGCAGGAGCCCCACGGGCTGCTTGGCGGACTTGTGGGATACATCGGGTACAACTGCGTCAGGCACATCGAACGGATACCTATCACGCCCGCAGCGGGTGAGGAGCCCGATGCGATCCTCGGCCTGTTCGGCTCGGTCGTGCAGTTCGACCATCACCGGCAGGTCATGACGCTCATGCACAATGTCTTCATCGACCCGGCGGCGCCACTGGAAGACCAGTACGAATCGGGGAAGGCCGCCCTGTCTGCGCTGGAACTCCGCCTGCGGAGAGTGACCGCACCGGCCACGCCGTTCAGTTGTGCGATGGATGGAGCGGGTGAACCGGACCGCGCGGGGTTCGAGCAGGCCGTGCTTCGTGCGAAAGAACACATCACCGAAGGCGATATCTTTCAGGTGGTGCTCTCACGAAGGACACGCAGTACGTTCACCGGCGATCTCTTTGCCGTCTATCGTTCCCTGCGCATCATCAATCCATCCCCGTACCTTTTCTTCCTGGATTTCGGCGCTACCAAACTCGCCGGCTCTTCGCCGGAAATGCTCATCCAGGCACACGGCGGCACAGTGGAGCTTCTGCCGATCGCCGGTACCCGGCGCCGCGGTGTGGATGAAGCCGACGACAAACGTCTTGAACTGGACCTTCTCGCCGATCCCAAGGAACTTGCCGAGCATGTGATGCTTGTGGACCTCGGGCGCAACGACGTTGGCCGGGTCTCCGAGTACGGTTCCGTGGAAGTGCCGGTCTTCAAGCGCGTGGACCGCTATTCGCATGTGATGCACATCGTTTCGGAAGTGCGCGGCCGGATCCGTCCGGACATCGACGCGGTGGGCATCTTTGAATCGTGCTTCCCTGCAGGGACGGTCTCGGGTGCCCCGAAGGTGCGTGCGATGGAGATCATCGCTGACCTCGAACCCTTTCCGCGTGGAGCGTACGCAGGCGCCGTGGGGTATTTCGGCATGGACGGCACGATGGATACCTGTATCGCGATACGCACGGTGTTCGCGCATGGACAAACGTTGAAGCTGCAGGCGGGCGCGGGGATCGTTGCCGACTCCGTGCCGTCGAATGAATACGACGAAACGGTCAACAAGGCGCGGGTGCTCATGGAGGCGATACGTCTCGCCTCACGCGGGCTCGCCGCGCCCGACGGGCAGGAGGAAGGTGCACAATGATCCTCGTGATCGACAACTATGATTCCTTCACGTTCAATCTCGTGCAGGCACTCGGCACCTTCCGCACCGATCTCTTGGTGCGCCGCAACGATGCCGTGACCGTCGACGAGATCACAACATTGGCGCCGGACGGGATCCTGTTGTCCCCCGGCCCCGGCCGACCGGAGGATGCCGGCGTCACCCTTGACGTCATCCGCCACTGTAGTACCTCGTTCCCGCTCTTCGGCGTCTGCCTCGGCCATCAGGCGATCGGCGCCGCCTTCGGCGGATCCGTCATCCACGCGCCGTCGCTGATGCACGGACGGACATCGCGCGTGCGGCATCACGGAACGTCGCTGTACCGGGGCGTGTCGGATCCCTTCGATGCGACGCGCTACCATTCGTTGGTCGTCGAGCGTTCCTCGCTGCCTGATGCTCTGGAGATCACCGCGGAGACCGAGGATGGCGTGATCATGGGCGTGCGTCACAGGACGTTGCCGGTGGAAGGCGTGCAATTCCACCCCGAATCGATCCTGACCACAGAGGGCATGCAAATTCTCAGGAACTGGGTGGAGAGGCTGTCATGAAGCACTATATCGAGAAGTGTCTGGAGAAGCAGGACCTGTCGATCGACGAGGCAGCGGATGCCCTGGAGAGGATCATGAGCGGCACCGCTACGGATGCGCAGATCGCCGGATTGCTCATCGCACTCCGCGCAAAAGGGGAGAGCGAATCCGAGGTCGTCGGGTTCGCGCGAACGATGCGTGCCCATGCGGTCCGGATCACCACCGACGATGGCGACGCCATCGATATGTGCGGTACCGGTGGGGATGGACGCGATACGTTCAATATCTCCACGGTGGCCGCGCTCGTGGCTGCCGGCGCGGGCGTGACCGTTGCGAAGCACGGCAACCGCTCCGTGTCGAGCCGCAGCGGCAGCGCCGATGTGCTCGCTGCGCTCGGCGTGAAGACACAACTGGCACCGGACCGCGTGGAGGCGTGCGTGAATACCGTCGGGATCGGGTTCCTGTTCGCTCCGTTGTTCCATCCCGCGATGAAGTTCGCGGCGAAAGCGCGTCAGGAGCTTGGCGTCAGGACCATCTTCAATATGCTCGGTCCGATCACCAACCCTGCCAGCGTGCGGCGCCAGGTGCTCGGGACCTATCATCATGATGTGGCCCGGCGGCTCGCCGGTGCGCTGCACGTGCTGGACACGGACAAAGCGTGCGTGATCCACAGCGATGACGGGATGGATGAAGTGAGCCTCGCACGGCCGACGTCGGTCCACGAGGTGGGAGGGGATCGGCCTGTGCGCAGGTATATCGTCGAAGCTTCCGATTTCGGGCTTGCGACAGCGCCGCACGACGCCGTGAAGGGTGGGGATCCTGAAACAAATGCCCGTATTGCGCTCAGCATCCTCCAGGCCGAACCGGTTCCGGGTCGTGATATCGTTCTCGCCAACGCAGGGATGGGGATCTTTGTGGCAGGCAAGGCCGCCGACCTGACGGCCGGGACACGCCTCGCGGCGGAAGCGATCGACTCGGGCCGCGCGCTGGCAACCCTCAAGGCACTGGTGGAGTTCACGAACAGAGCATGAGCACCTATCTCGACGCGATCCTCCGGCGCACACAGGAGGACCTGGACGCCCGTAAGCAGAGGGCCCCGCTTGCCGCACTGATGGATATGCCCGGCTATCACGTGCCCCGCCGGCCATTCGAACTTGCCCTGCGCCAACGTTCCCCCGCGGTCATCGCGGAGATCAAGGCAGCATCGCCCTCCCGGGGCGTCATCCGCGCTGATATGGACGTACCGGCGATCGCACGGTCGTATGTAGCGGCGGGCGCCGCGGCGCTCTCCGTGCTCACGGATGTTCCGTTCTTCCAGGGCCATCTGGACTACATGGCGCTTGCTCGTGCAGGACATGCGGTGCCTGTCCTCCGCAAGGATTTCATCCTTGACCCCTATCAACTTCATGAAGCGCGAGCGTACCAGGCCGATGCGGTCCTGCTCATCGTCGCCGCCCTGGACCGCATCCTGCTGAATGAGCTCAAAGCCCTTGCCGATGAACTCGGCCTCGGCGTCCTCGTGGAAGTGCACAATGAAGAGGAAGTGGGTGCGCTGGAGGGCGGAAGATTCCCCGTGGTCGGGATCAACAATCGTGACCTTGCGACATTTGCGACGGATATGCAGACGTCGGTGCGACTGCGCGGCCTGATCGGTTCCGATGTGGTCTGCGTGAGCGAGTCAGGTATCCAGTCCGCTGCAGATATACGCATGCTGCGGTCCCACAACATCGATGCATTCCTGATCGGCGAAGGGTTCATGCGGGCTCCCGATCCCGGTGAGGCACTCCGGGACGTGCTTGCCGGGGTCCGCGCATGAGGGTGAAGATCTGCGGGATCACCAGGCGTGACGATGCCCTGTGCGCGCTCGATGCGGGTGCCGACATGCTGGGCTTCATTTTCGTGCCTTCGAGTAAGCGGTGCATCAGCCCTGATGCCGTTGCGGACATCGTCCGGTCCATCCCGAATGATATCGTGACGGTCGGCGTGTTCGTCAATGCGCCACGCGCCGCGATCCTCGATGCGATCCGGAGGAGCGGGGTGAAGGCGGTACAATTGCATGGGGAGGAGTCGCCGGCGGAGACGGAAGGCCTGCCGGTCCGCGTCCTGAAGGCACACCGTGTGGGACCCGATTTCGATCCGGCCAGCGTGGGAACATATCGCGTGGATGCCCACGTGCTGGACACCTTCGTTGCCGGTGTGCATGGCGGTACCGGCCAGGTGTTCGATTGGAGCATCGCACGGGCGGCTGCCGGGCATGGGCCCGTGATCCTGGGCGGCGGACTCTCGCCGGCGAATGTTGCGGAAGCGATCAGACAAGCACGTCCCATGGGTGTGGACGTGAGCAGCGGCGTGGAAGTGGCGCCGGGTATCAAGGATCATGAGAAGGTGAGGGCGTTCGTCCATGCGGCACTCAAGGCGTTGGCATGGGATCGTTCACGTGAAGCACAAGGGAGATGACAGATGCTCGTCCTGATGCGACAGGATGCGACGCCGGACCAGGTCCGGGAAGTGATGCTGAAGATCGGCGATCTCGGATTCCGGGCCCACGAGATACCCGGGGCGGAGCGGACGGCCATCGGCATCACCGGTAATCACGGCGCGATCGCCGCGGATGTGTTCACGATCCTGCCCGGTGTGGAACGGGCGATACCGGTTTCCAAGCCGTACAAGCTCGTCGGTCGTGAGGCGAGGCCGGAGAGCAGCGTGATCAAGGTCGGGACAGCGAGCATTGGAGGGCCCGAACTTGCGGTGATGGCCGGGCCCTGCTCGGTGGAGAGCCGGGAGCAGATCGTTACCGTTGCGCGAAACGTGAAGTCGGCAGGTGCACAGTTCTTGCGGGGCGGCGCATTCAAACCACGTTCGTCGCCGTATAGTTTTCAGGGCATGAAGGAAGAAGGATTGGTCCTTCTCCGCGAGGCGCGCGAGAAGACGGGGCTTGCGATCGTGACGGAAGTGAAGGATACGGGCACCCTCCCCGCCGTGGCGGAAGTGGCGGACGTGCTGCAGATCGGCGCACGGAACATGAGCAATTTCAGTCTCCTGGAGGCCGTCGGCGAACTCCGCATACCGGTGCTGCTCAAACGCGGCATCGCCGCGACGATCGAGGAACTGCTGATGGCGGCAGAGTACATCGCGAGCCGCGGCAACCTGCAGATCATCCTGTGCGAGCGGGGGATCCGGACGTTCGAAACGGCGACACGGAACACGCTGGATCTGAATGCGATCCCCGTCCTCAAGCGGCTCACCCACCTGCCTGTGATCGTGGATCCGAGTCACGGTGTCGGGATCTGGGAAGCTGTTCCGGCGATGAGCATGGCCGCGATCGCGGCGGGGGCGGATGGGCTGATGATCGAGGTCCATCCGGATCCTGCTGCCGCACTTTCGGATGGCGCACAGTCCTTGAAACCATCCCGCTTTGCTGCGCTGATGGATGATATCCGCCGGCTCGCGCCGGTGGTTGGAAGAACACTGAACGAAGGAAGCACCACATGACACACGCTCCTGCTGCACTTGCTCCCGGAGGTATGCCCGATGCACGGGGCTATTTCGGAGCGTACGGTGGCCGCTATGTGCCCGAGACCCTCATTCCCGCGCTGGACGAACTCGAGGCGTTGTATCAGGACGCGCGGAAGGACCCGGCATTCACGGCAGAGCTGCGCGAACTCCTGACGACCTTTGCCGGGCGGCCCACGCCGATCACACGCGCCGACCGCCTTGCCGCACACTACGGAAAGGTGAAGATCTACCTGAAGCGGGAGGATCTCTGCCATACCGGGGCACACAAGATCAATAACACCATCGGTCAGATCCTTCTGGCAAAACGATCGGGGAAGAAGCGGATCATTGCCGAGACGGGTGCCGGGCAGCATGGGGTGGCAACGGCCACGGTGGCCGCGCGGATGGGACTTGCCTGCGATGTGTACATGGGCGACGAGGACATCGAGCGTCAGCAGTTGAATGTGCGCAGGATGGAAATGCTCGGTGCGCGCGTGGTGCCGGTCCATTCCGGGACGCGCACGCTCAAGGATGCGACGAGCGAAGCGATCCGGGATTGGGTGACCAACGTCCGCGATACATTCTATATCATCGGATCGGTCGTTGGCCCTCATCCGTACCCCGCCATCGTTCGCGATTTCCAGAGCGTGATCGGTGAAGAGGCAATGCAGCAGGTGCGTGCCGCTGAAGGACGCGATCCGGATATCCTGCTGGCGTGCGTCGGGGGAGGGAGCAACGCCATCGGGCTCTTCGAGCCGTTCCTGGGCACGAGGGCACGCATGATCGGCGTCGAAGCTGCCGGGCACGGCCTCACGTCCGGGCAGCATGCCGCGACGCTCTCGCTGGGAGCTCCCGGTGTCCTGCACGGTTCCCTCAGCTATCTGCTGCAGGACCATGACGGACAGGTGCAACTTGCCCACTCGATCTCCGCGGGATTGGACTATCCCGGCGTCGGCCCCGAGCACAGCGCGCTGAAGGATGCCGGGCGGGTGGAGTATGTTGCCGTGACAGATCAGGAAGCCCTTGCCGCGGCGAAACTGCTTTCCCGCCTCGAAGGGATCATCCCCGCGCTCGAGTCTGCGCATGCTCTTGCATGGCTGGAAAAGCTCGCGCCGCGCACCACCGGCTCACCCCTCATCCTGGTGAACGTGTCGGGGCGGGGTGACAAGGATATGACAACATACGCGAACCTATGACGATGAAACTCCAAGAACGGTTGAGCGGCAATGCAACGAAGGGCAGGCGGTCGCTTGCCATGTTCCTCACCGCCGGGTATCCGACACTGGATGCAACGGCAGACCTCGTGTGCGCACTTGAGGATGGCGGGGCGGACATCGTGGAGATCGGGGTTCCGTTCTCGGACCCCCTCGCCGATGGTCCGGTCATCCAGAAGGCGTCCGGCACGGCGATCGCGAACGGCGTGACCCTGCCGTGGATCCTGCAACTCGTTGCACGGATCAGGCAGCGGTCCGGTGTCCCACTGGTGCTCATGGGATATCTCAATCCGATCATGCGCTATGGAGTGGACAGATTCTTCGTCGATGCGGCTGCTGCCGGGGTTGACGGCCTGATCCTTCCCGAGCTGCCCCTGGAGGAGTGGAGCTCGTATGCGCCGGCGGTGACATCCGCGGGATTGGCCGGGATCTTGCTCGCGACGCCCACGACGCCTCCGGCGCGCGTGCGTGCGATCGATGCTGCGTCGTCGGGATTCGTGTACTGCGTGTCCACCACCGGCGTGACCGGCGGGGCCGTGGCCGGTTCGGCGCTCGACAACGTCCGTGCGGTGCGTGCGCATGTCACGCGCAACCCGATGCTCGTGGGATTCGGGATCTCGCGGCCTGAGGATGCGGTGACCTTTGCCCGCGACACCGACGGCGTGATCGTGGGTTCGGCACTTCTCCGGCAGCTGGAGAGCGATCCTTCGCCGGGTGGCACCCGTGTGTGGACCGCGGCGTTCCGCCGGGCGCTCGATACGATCTGAATTCCGCCCCTCAGGCAGTTCTCTCGTTCCACCCGATCCCCCGGTGCTTGTGAGTATCCGGGGGATTGTGTATTTTACGGCGTACTTCCAAATCTCCCCTCTCAGACGTTGCAGGCAGGACCCATGTCATCATTCCCCCGTTCACTGCGTCGTGCGCTCGAGCAGTCCGCGCAACGCTTCGGCTCCCGTCCGTCGGTCGCCTTGGTCGACGGCGACTCTATGACCTATGATGTGCTCTGGCAGCGTGCACAGCAGGTGGGTGCATTCCTGAAGGGAGCGGGCATCGGCTTCGGTGACCGCGTCGCACTACTGTCCGAGAATATGCCGAACTGGGTGGCGGCGTACTTTGGCATCACCGCGTCCGGTGCGGTTGCGGTGCCTATTCTCCCGGATTTCCATTCGTCGGACATCGCCCGGATCCTGCGTCACGCCGAGATCAAAGCGGTGTTCGTGTCGCGCCGCCTTCTCACGAAGATCGGCGAGCTTGCCCCGTCGGAAACGGGGGCGATCGTGCTCCTCGAGAATTGGCAGCAGGTCATCGCCGGAGAGACCGATCCTGACGATGGAACACCGATCCTGGATGTGCACGCGGCACCGTCCACGGTGTACGCCGTGCCCGAACGCCTCCCGGTTGCCGATGACCTGGCGTCGATCGTGTATACGTCGGGGACGACGGGCCACTCCAAGGGCGTGATGCTCACGCATGGCAACCTGCTGTCGGATGTTGAAGCAACAATGACGATCGTGTCGCTGGACGAGACCGATCGCATGCTGTCGATCCTCCCCTTGCCCCATACGTATGAGAGCACCCTTGGCATGATCCTGCCGATCGTGAGGGGGTCCAGTGTGTACTATATGGACAAACCGCCCACCGCCCCGGTCCTTCTCCCGGCGCTCACACGGGTTCGGCCCACGGTCATGTTGTCCGTACCGCTGATCATCGAAAAGATCTACAAGGCGAAGATCCAGCCGGAGCTGATGAAGAGTGCGCTCTTGAGAAAGGCGATAGGGGTGCCGGTGCTGCGCAAGGCACTCCACCGGATCGCCGGCAAGAAACTCCTGCGGACCTTCGGTGGTGAGCTGCGGTTGTTCTGCATCGATGGCGCGCCGCTGGCACCCGACGTGGAGTCGTTCCTGCGCGAAGCGAAGTTCCCGTATGCGATCGGTTACGGCCTTACGGAAACCGCACCCCTGATCGCGGGCACCGGTCCCGAACGGACGCGGTTGCGCTCGACCGGCCCCGCACTGCGTGGGACGACGATCCGTATCCAGGATCCCAATCCCCGGACGGGGGAGGGCGAGATCATGGTGAAGGGCCCCACGGTGATGAAGGGATACTACCGAGATGAAGAGAAGACCCGGCAGGTCCTGAGCGACGACGGGTGGTTGAGCACGGGCGACCTTGGCGTGATCGATGCGGATGGTTTCATTTTCATCAAGGGCCGTTCCAAGAACATGATCCTGGGCCCGAGCGGGAAGAACATCTATCCCGAAGAGATCGAAGCCGTTATCAACGAGTTCGAGCACGTCCGCGAATCGGTGGTGTATGAGCACCAGAAGCGACTCGTGGCGTTGGTGCATCTCGACTACGAGCGCCTGCAGAAGGCACTGCAATCGCTCAGTGAATCCGATATCCGTCAGAAGGCGAACGCACTCCTTGCCGACCTGCAGAAGGAGATCAACGACAGGGTGCCGTTGTATGCGCGCATCCACCGGATCATCGAGCAGGCGGAACCGTTCCAGAAAACACCGACACAGAAGATCAAGCGCCATCTCTATATCCCGACTGCGCTCCGCAGGGATCATCACTAGGCACGCCCATCACTTCGAGAGGCTCCATGGAACAGTTCGACCGCCGCGGCTTTCTCAAGACCTCACTCGTTGCTGCTTCCGGCGCGGTCCTGACCGGGTCGCTGCATGCGCAGGAGAACGGGGGATCATCCGCACCGGCGCCCATCGTGGCCGTGAAGCATACACGGAAGCTCGGGCGGACGGGGCTGATGCTTCCCGTCGTGAGCATGGGTGTCATGCGTTCGGACAATCCCGGTCTCGTCCGTGCCGCGCTCGACAAGGGGTTCCTGCACCTGGACACGGCCCATGGGTACCAGCGGGGAATGAACGAAGTGATGCTGGGCAAGTTCCTTGCCAATGTGCCCCGCGACTCGTACGTGATCTCGACGAAGGTCCCGTCTGAAACTGGCGACTCCACGGCTGCGGTACGGAAGTGGCTCAGCCTCGTCGAGGTGAGCCTGCAACGGCTCAAGTTGGATCATGTGGACATTCTGTATCTGCATTCGACCTCGTCGAAGGACGACACCTGTGCGCCGGCCATGCTGGATGCCTTGCAGCAGGCGAAGGATAAGGGCTACACGCGTTTCCTCGGGGTTTCCACGCACAAGAACGAACCCGATGTGATCGATGCCGCCGTCGACTGCGGCGTGTACGACGTCGTCCTGACCGCCGTGAATTTCAAACAGGACCACTATCCCTCCGTGAAGGCTGCGATCGCACGTGCTGCGCAGGCGGGCGTGGGCATCGTCGGGATGAAGACGATGGCCGGGGGGTTCCTCGACAAAGAGAAGACGAAGCCCATCAACTGCAAGGCCGCGCTGAAATTCGTGCTGCAGGATCCGAATGTCGCGACCACGATCCCCGGTATCACCTCCTTCGATCAACTGGACGAGAACGCCAGTGTGAATCAGGATCTGACGATGACCGAAGAGGAACAGGACTCGCTCGTGGCAGGGCGGCTGGAAGGTGGATTGTACTGCCAGGGGTGTGAGCACTGTGTGGCCGGCTGTCCGCGCAGCCTGTCGATCCCGGAATATATGCGTGCCTTCATGTACGCCTATGGCTATCGCGACCTTGCCATGGCCCATGCGGTGGTGAAGCAGCATGACGGTGGCAACGACCCGTGTCACGATTGTGAGACCTGCTCCGCTTCCTGCGTGAAGGGATTCCCGGTCCGCGACCGGATCGCTGACGTGAGGCGTGTCGGCCAGATCCCGGAAGAGTTCCTGTCATGACGCGGGCGGTCCGTGCGCTCGTCCTCCCCGCCCTCATCGCTCTCTCGGGTGCGATCCCTGCAAGGAGCGAGGACGACCGTGACGCGTTCGTCTTCCCTGTCCCCGGGGGGTGGACTGTGCAGGCCGACACGGCTGTCTACGGCCCGGACGATCTCTGGGAGTACATCGACGGTGCCGCGGATCTTTTTGTGATCTATGGTTTTGAGCGCCTGCAATGTGCGACCTACCGCACGCCGTCAGGTGAGGAGGTGCGTGCGGAGCTGTATCGCCATGCCGGAGTATCTGATGCGTATGGCATGTACTCGCAAGAACGTTCGCCTGACAACGCTGCCGTCGAGGTGGGCAACGAAGGATGCGCGGATGCCGGGATGATGATCGTTGTTTTCGGCCGCTGGTATCTCAAGTTGTCGTCGCCTCCTGCTGTCGGACGCGATGATCTCCTGCTGCTCGCGCGGTCCTTTGATGTTGTGTTGGGGTCGCCGCGCGGGCTCCCTCCGGAATTCGCTGCGCTGCCTTCGGGCGGACGCATACCCCGGTCGGAGCAGTATATTGCGAGCGATTTTCTCGGGTACGGATTTCTCTCCCGTGTGTACCTGGCCCGCTACGGAAGCGGGGAGGGTGCACAGGCCTTCCTCATCCGCACCGCGTCTCCCGACGCCGCGGAGCGTATTCGTGCATCGTTCGTCAGGACGGCGGGGGGCAAGGGTTCTCCGGCCGGACCTGCAACGACGCACCTGATCGATCCCCACCACGGTCCGCTGGACATCGTGGTCCGGGGTTCCGACGTGTATGGCATCCTCGGATACGGTAAGAACGAATCTCTCCGCCTCGACCTGCTGAAGAAACTTCAATAGCATGCCTGTTTAATAGAGAGCAGCTGGCCGTGGTTGACCACTGGTTCTCGAAATTGGCCTGATTTCGCCTCTTTCTCCCCCCGATTGACGTTCCTCCGGGCATTCCCTCGTTGGTACAGCTCTTGCACTATGGAGTCGTATGAATGGTCTCATGACACCCGAGAATGCCCGGGTCATCATTGCCGACGACGAACGCATCGTCGCTGCCGATCTGCGGAAGCGCATGCTCGCGCTTGGCTGCTCAGTCGTTGCTGTGGTCGGCAGCGGGGTGGATGCCTATCATGCAGCGATAGAGCATCGGCCCGACCTGTTGCTGATGGATATCGGGATGGACGGTGAGTACGACGGCATCACCGCCGCGGAGAAGATCCGGGCCGAGGTCGATGTGCCGGTCATCTTTGTGACGTCGTATTCGGATAAGGAGACCCTCCATCGGGCGAAGCAGATCGGTCCGTTCGGCTACGTCCTGAAGCCGTTCGATGAACGCGAGCTTGCTACGACGGTGGAGATGGCACTGTACCGCCATCACGCGGAACAGAAACTCCGGGCCAGCGAAGAGCTGTACCGCACGCTGATCGAGAATACCGGGGAGGGGATCGTCTTCGTCGATCTCGACGAGCGGTTCACGTTCGTGAATCCGGCAGCGGAGACGATCTTCGGTGTAGAAGAGGGGACGTTGAAGGGGCGGTGCATCGGTGAGTTCACCACGCCGGAGGTGTTCGCGTCCATCCGGGAACAGACCCGCATCCGCGGGACCGGCATCCGCAGCACGTACAACATCATGATCCGCCGTCCGGACAGCAAGCACCGGACACTCCTCGTTACCGCAACACCTCAATTCGACGGGCGCGGCGTCCTTGCCGGGGCCTTCGGTATCTTCCGGGACATCACCGAAGACCGGGAGGCGGAGGAAGCCGTGCGGGCAAGCGAACAGAGGTTCCGCGACCTGTACGACGATGCACCGGTGGGGTACCATGAGATCGACAGGAACGGTATCTTCACGCGTGTGAACCGGACCGAGCAGGCCATGCTCGGATATTCCGAAGAAGAGATGCTCGGCCGTCCGGTGTGGGATTTTCTTGCCGACCCGGAGACCTCCCGCAAGGCGGTCGCCCGCAAGATGAACGGTGAGGCCGCTCCCAAGGAGCCGTATGAGCGGGTGTTCCGCAGGAGCAATGGTTCGGAAGTGCCGGTCCTTGTCGAGGACCGTGTACAGCTGGACAGTGCAGGGAACGTGATCGGTATTCGCTCGACGATGCAGGACATCACGGAGCGAAAGCAGTCCGAAGAGGAACTCCGGCTCTATGCGGAACAGCTGCGCCTTGCGAAAGACGAGGCGGAGGAAGCAGGGAGAGCGAAGGCGAGTTTTCTCGCTGCCATGAGCCATGAGATCCGCACGCCGATGAATGGCGTCATCGGCATGACCAGTCTGCTCCTTGAGACCGGGCTCACCGAAGAGCAGCGCGAATATGCCGAGACCATCCGGAACAGCGGGGAATCGCTCCTGGGGATCCTGAATGAGATCCTGGATTTCTCGAAAGTGGAATCGGGACGGATCGACCTTGAGCGGGAGCCCTTCTCTCTTCACTCCTGCATCGAAGAGGTGCTCGATCTCTTCGCAGGGAAAGCCGCAGAAAAGAACATCGAATTGATCGGGTCCGTGGACCCAACGGTTCCCGAGGTCCTGATGGGCGATGCCTCCCGTGTCCGTCAGGTACTCGCGAATCTCGTCGGCAATGCCGTCAAGTTCACGCAACAGGGGGAGGTTGCGGTCAATGCCGTGGGCCGGTTGACCGATGGTGATCGGGTTGAACTCCTCGTCAGCGTGAAGGATACAGGCATTGGCATCGCCGAGTCCGCGAGGCACCGGTTGTTCCAGCCGTTTTCGCAGGCCGACCGTTCCGTGAATCGTAAATATGGTGGCACGGGGCTCGGCCTGGCGATATCCAAGCGCCTGGTGGAACTGATGGAGGGGCGCATCTGGGTAGAAAGCACGGAGGGGCTGGGTGCGACATTCTTCTTCGCTCTGTGCGTTCCGGTCGCCGCGGTGGCGCCGAAAGAGAAGGCTGACGGGAAGAGGCCTGCTGGTCCGACCGATATCATGATCGTGGATGACAATACGACCGTGACAGCGTTGCTGCAACGGGTGTGCGAATCGGAAGGGATGCGCGTCCGTGCATTCACGGATCCTGCCCGGGCTCTGGCTACGCTGGCCGCCGGGGGGCATGTGGACGTTCTCCTGGTTGATGCGGTCATGCCTCAGATGTCCGGGATCGAGTTTGCACGCCATGTCCGCACCCTCGCGACCGGAGCTTCGTTGCCCATGGTCCTCATGGCTACGGGAGCGGGCATGGTGCGCGAGGACGTTGTCGGACTCTTCGCCGGTCAAACCCTCAAGCCGGTGAAGCCTGCGCAGATCCTGAAGGCCATCCGTCTGGCACCCGGCGGCCCCCCCCAGCAGATACGTGCGGTGGGCAGCACGGTCCTGGACAAAACGCTGGCGCTGCGGCTGCCGCTGCGGATCCTGGTCGCGGAGGACAATCCCGTGAATCAGGCCCTGGCCCTCGCGATCCTGCGCAAGATGGGGTATCGTGCGGATGTGGCCGCCGACGGCCAGGAAGCCATCGATGCTCTTGAACGGCAACAGTATGACCTGATCTTCATGGACGTCCAGATGCCCGTCATGGACGGCCTCCGCGCCACCCGGATCATCCGGGAGCGCTACACCGGGGATGACAGACCCCAGATCGTCGCCCTGACAGCCAATGTCATGGCGAACGACCGTGAGGCGTGCATGGCATCCGGCATGGATGATTTCCTGAGCAAGCCGATCCGCCTCGAGGAGGTCCGGAGTATCGTTGAGAAGTACGGAACGCTTCTCCTCTCGCGGTAGGTGGTGATTTTTACCACCGAATCCCCTATATTGCACCGATCGATCCCCCACTGAGGCCTTACACCATGAACGACTTCCGCGCGCGGGTCTTCGGCTACAATCGTAAAGCGAAGCCCGACGAAGCATTGCAGGCCATCCTCGAGAAGATCCCGGTCTTCGAAGGGTTCTCGCCACGTGAACTCGCGGCCCTTGGACGCGTCCTGCACAAGCGTGAGTATCTTCCGGGTGAAGTGATCATCCGTCAGGATGAGCCGGGCCTCGGGATGTATATCATCCAGTCCGGTGAAGCCGCGGTCATCTCCGGCCGCGACGACGTGCAGCTCTCGGCCCTCGGGGATGGCGACTTCTTCGGTGAGGTCTCTCTGCTCGATGAGACCTCACGTTCTGCAACGGTCGTGGCCAGGACCCACTGCCTCATCCTCGGGTTCTTTCAGTCCGACCTGTTCGCACTCATCGAACGCGACCCGCGCTTCGGGGTGAAGATCGTGATCCGGCTTGCGAAGATCCTGGGTGACAGATTGCGCAAGGCGAACGTCCAGGTGCTGGCGTTGACAGAACGCGTGAACGCGCTGAACGGCCCGGCGGCCCGATGACCCCGACCATTCCTCCGACGCGTCCGTCGCACGAATTGGTGCCGCTGCTGGCCGCGATGACGATCGCGATCCTCCTGCTCTTTCTCGGAGGTGCGGCGCAGGTGGTCATCCTCTCGTTGCTCCTGGCGTACATCCTGGATCCCGCTGCCACGGCACTCGAGGCGCGGGGGATGAGCCGGACGCTTGCCGTCGTTCTCGTCGTGCTCACCTTGACGTTGGTCATCGGTGGAACGGCGTATCTCCTTGTCCCGGCCATCATGGACCAGATGGGCGCGTTGCAGTCGGGCGCGACCACCGAACAGGCCGCGGAGGCGATCCGGGGGATCGAACGCTCGCTGAAGACCTCGTTCGCGTTCCTCGGGCTTGAGGACCTTGACCTCCTCGGCCGCATCGCTACCATCAAACAATCCATCGCCGAACGTGTCTTCTCATTCCTGTTGAGCGATTCCCTCAGTCTGATCGTGAATGCGGTGACGATCCCGTTCCTGATGTTCTTCTTCCTCAAGGACGGCAGGGAGATGAAGAAGAAACTGGTGAGTATGGTGCCGAACCGGTACTTTGAGTTCACCCTGGACCTGCTGTACAAGATGGACATGCAGCTGGGGAACTATCTCCGTGGCCAGTTCGTGGATGCCGTGGCATTCGGCCTCATGTCCATCCTTGCGCTCTGGATCCTCGGTGTGAATTACTTCGTGTTCCTGGGTGTCTTTGCCGGTCTCGCCAACCTGATCCCGTATGTCGGACCCATCGCCGGGGTGATCCCCGCGGCGATCGTTGCCGTGCTGGGGAGCGGCGATCTGAACAGTGCGACCCCTGTGATCATCGCGTACTTCATCCTGAAATTGCTCGACGATTTCGTTGTGGCACCGACGATCGTCGCCTCCAGCGTGGAGATGCATCCGGTCCTCGTTCTGATCGCGATCATGATCGGCGGAGAGCTGTTTGGGATCCTCGGCATGCTGCTCGCCGTGCCGGTCGCAGGCTTCTTCAAGGTCGTCCTGCAGGAAGGCGTGAGCACCTACCGCAAGTACCGTTTCAACTGATCCGTTCGTGGCCCACGCAGCGCGCCGTACACCCCGGTGCCTGCGGGGTTCCGCTGTTCTCACCTGCACCATCCAGAGGGAACATGTTCCGTCAATTGTTCCGCACGAAGAGCCTTGATGCGATCATGCGCGAGGCGGAGAACCCCGAGCATCAGCTCAAGAGGGCGCTCGGGCCATTCGACATCGTCATGCTCGGTATCGGCGCGATCATCGGATCAGGCATCTTCGCCACCATCGGGACCGCTGTGGCGGGTGATGCGATGCGCCCCGGTGCCGGCCCGGCGATCGTCCTCTCGTTCGGACTGACGGCGGTCGCGTGCGCGTTCTGCGGGCTCTGCTACGCGGAATTCGCGTCGCTCGTGCCGATCTCGGGAAGCGCGTACACGTATTCCTATGCGACGCTGGGTGAGCTTGTTGCGTGGATCATCGGGTGGGACCTGATCATCGAATATGCGGTAGGGAATGTCGCGGTCGCCATCGCCTGGGCCGCCTACTTCCATCAGCTCTGCGAGGGGATCGGATGGCACATCCCGGCCTGGCTGGCGGTGGACTATCGATCCGCTGCCCAGGCGGCCGAGGCGGCCCTGAAAGCGGGTGGACAGGTGGATGCTTCGCTCCTTCTGCCGCTCGAAGCCTGGCGTGCACACCCCACCTTCCTCGGCATCCCCATCATCTTCAATGCCCTTGCCGTTGGCATCGTGGCGGTCATCACCTGGCTGCTCATCATCGGCGTCAAGGAGTCCGTACGGGTCAACAACGTCATGGTGATCGTGAAGCTCGTCATCCTGATGTTCTTCGTCTATGCCGGCGCACAATTCGTGAAACCCGAGAACTGGTCGCCGTTCATGCCCAATGGGTTCTCCGGCGTGTGGGTCGGCGCCTCGCTCATCTTCTTCGCCTACATCGGGTTCGATGCGATCTCGACCGCCGCGGAGGAATGCAAACACCCGGAACGCGATCTGCCGATCGGCATCATCGGATCACTGGCGGTCTGTACGGTGATCTATATCGTGGTGGCGCTCGTGCTCACCGGGATGGTGCCGTGGCAGCACCTGGGCGTCGCGGACCCGCTGGCGGCGGCATTCGCGTATGTCCACTCCGATGTCTCCGCGGGGATCGTTGCCGTAGGCGCCGTGGTCTCCATGACCGCGGTCCTTCTGGTCTTCCAGTACGGCCAGCCCCGCATTTTCTTTGCGATGTCGCGCGATGGATTATTGCCGGCGTACTTCTCCCGCGTGCACCCGAAATACAAGACGCCGCACATCACGACGTTCTGGACCGGTGTTGGGGTTGCGGTCGTTTCCGCGGTGGCGAACATCAATGAGATCGTTGAGTTGACGAACATCGGGACGCTGTTCGCATTCATGCTCGTGTGTGCCGGTGTGATCGTGCTCCGCGTCAAGGACCCCCACCGGAAACGTGCATTTCCGCACGCCGCTGGTGCCTCTGGTCCCGATCCTCGGGATCGCGAGCTGCATCTACCTGATGATGGGATTGCCGGAGATCACGTGGATCCGTTTCGGTACGTGGCTTGCCGCCGGACTCGTGGTGTATGCCGTCTTCGGATGGAGGAAGAGCCGGTTGTCCGGCTCCGCCACCTGAGACAGGAGAGTGTTACAGCAGTGCTTCCCGGAGGACCGCTTCACTGCGGGTGCCGACGAAGACGTCGACGATCTTGCTCTGGTCAACGAGGACGGTCGTCGGCGTCGCCATCACACCGAATGCCCGCGCGGCTTCGAAATGCTCCGCAACGTCGACCTTGTACACATTGGGGTATTCGCGCTGAAGGATGTCGATGATCGGCGTCTGGGTCTTGCACTCCGAGCAGGTCGGAGAGTAGAAATAGGCAAGAACGCGGTCGCCCGAATTGACCGCCTCACCGAGTGGCCCACCCACGCCGAGGATACGGCGCCCTCTCCGTTTCTTCGCATTGATCACGATCACGAGCTGCAGTATGATCAGCAGCGAGGCGAAGATCCCGAGCACCACCCCGATGGTCGTCATGACTTCCGTCCTGTTGTGAGTATCACGCCGATCAACGCCCCGTATCCCGTGCTGATGTACGGGCTGGACGTTATCGGACATGTTCCGCTCGCACACCCGATGAAATAATAGTACGCGAAGCCGCCGGCACTGCCAAGCAGCACCGCAGCCGCGCGTTTGAACCATATGCTACGCATCATAGGGGTTTCACCTCCAGCTCCTTCTTGAGTTCCTGCACGATCGCGGCGGCCTCCTCCGGCTTCTTGCCATGGCTTCCCAGAACCTCGCCGAGCGTGCCCCACACCGGTTCACCGCACACGAGACAGGGGACCCCGTGCTGTAGCAGAAGTCCCGTTGCCATCGGATATCGTTCCAACAACTCCTCGACCTGCATCGAACCGGAGATCGGACTCCCGGACGACGGACCCATTACTTCTTCGCCCCGTCCTTTGCGGTGGAGATCTTCCCGATGGTGTACAGCGGGCAGAAACTCACGGCGCTTGTCGCGAGCAGAACGACAGCCAGGACACCGAGGACGATAGCAAGCGTGCCGGTCACTTCGCCGGTGAAGATCAAAATGCCAAGGACGATGGCGAGCAGGGTGCGGACGATCCGGTCAGCCGGACCTACGTTCTTTGTCATGCGATCAAACTCCTGTACTGTGTGGACGGGACCCCCGAATTGTGTCCATAGGATGCACGGTGGGGGCCGGAAGGGTCAGGCCCGCTTCGCTTTCCGTCCGCGTTTTGATGCCCCCGGTGCCGCTTCTGCCGTAAGCGATGAGATCGTCTTGAACAGGTCGCGATGCGCTCCTGCCGGAATGCGCGGAGGGGGGAGGGCACGGTACAACGTGATCGTTTGCTTGAGCGAGCTCAGGTATTCGCTGCAATTCGGGCATTCTGCAAGGTGCTGCTTGATCTGGCGGCAACGCTCGGAATTGATGTCCTCGTCGAGGTGGTCACATATATGGAGATACACGTCCCCGCACTTCATGTCAGGATCTCCGGATGTGCCGTCAGGTGTGGCTGCAGTTGGTCGCGGAGGAACGCCCGTGCACGGCGAAGGCGCGACTTGGTGGCTTCCACCGACAGTCCGAGCACCCCGGCGGTTTCCTCCGTGGATCGCCCCTCGACATCCCGCATGGTGAAGACCACACGATATTCTTCAGGAAGCTTTGCCATGGCATCTTCGAGCAAGGTCTTGAGTTCACGCCCGATCACGACATCCGCCGGCGTCTCCGGTGTGTGTACCGGTTTCTGCCGTGGCGTGCCGCCGGACTGGCCGGGGGGATGATCGTAGGCCTCGAGGGACTCTTCCATCAGATCGCTCTTCCGCTTCCGGCGCTTCATCAGACAATTATTGGTCACGATCGTGTACAGCCAGGTCGAGAACTTGGATTTCCCGTCAAAACTGTTCAATTTGCGGTACACATTGATGAACGTGTCCTGAAGGGTCTCCGATGCCGCCTCGCTGTCCCGGCAGATCTTGTACGAGAACCGATACACCGTGTCCTCGTAGCGCTTCACGAGCTCCGTGAATGCCCGCGCGTCGCCCCCGCGGGCCAGCCCGATAAGCTCGTCGTCCGGCAACAGCCGGGGAGATCGCTGTGTCACTTGTAAGATGCTCTTTCGGAGGAAGAAGAGTCAGGGAATGTTTCACTAACGTACCAAAACCTGAAACCACTCGCAAGTTTGATGTTTTCGCCCGCAATATGTATCTTCGTCTGAGAGGCGTTCTATGAAATACACCGGTCTGAACGAAGGGGCGTGATGAAAGACATCATGGGTGCCGCACTCCTCGGTGAACTCCTGGGAGCACTTGCCAGGAGCTCTGCCCTCCGCACATCCCTCGGTGGGGTGCCGGCAGAGGAAGCTGATGCGGTCGTCCGCAGGATGGTCGGCGAAGTGGAACGACTTGCCGCGGAAGGCGCCGCTCCGCCTCCTCCGCCGGTCCACCAGAAGCCCGCGCTGTTTTCTACACCTCCTCCGCCCCCGCTGAAAGAGGAGCCGCTGCGGAAGCCTTTTCCGGTTCCCGAAATTCCTGTCCCTGCTTCTGCACCGCCGGCTCCGCGGCCTGTTCCGGAGGTCACCCCCGACGCTCCCACGTCGGTCGTGGCTCCAACACCCCGGCGCATCGAGGCTTCCGATCCAGCGGCGCCACAGGTACGGCCTGTGGCCGTTCCGAAACCACCGGTTGAGGCGTCACGTCCTCGTCGCTTTCCGAAACCGCCGGTTGAGGCCTCCGCCCTCGCTGTTCCGAAACCACCGGTTGAGGCGTCACGTCCTGTAGCTGTTCCGCATCCGCCGGTTGAACTCTCCCGGCCTGTACCGGTCACCCCACCGGTGCCACCATCATCTGTTCCCGAACCGAAGCGGCCCGCGGTTTCTCAGGTTGCTGCGCCCCGAATTCCGGTGGAAGCACCGGCGCCGTTCGTTCCGCCGCATCAGCCTGCGCCTGCGCCCGCACCGGCTGAGCCATACGTCCCCGATCCCCCATCGCCGCTGCATACGCCGTCAGTGCGTGTGCGCATTGCATTCGATGAGCAGACCGCCTTCGTTCTTGCGGCCGGGTTGATCTCTCTGCAGGATACGCCATCCCCGCACGCCTTCGGCGTCGGCGTCGACGGTGTGGAGCGCGGCAGCGAGATCTTTGCCTTCGATCATGCCGGCATGAGGTTCTTCCTCAGCACGCTGAAGAACCAGGAAGCAAGTGTGAGCAGGACAGGCATGTTGCTTCTGGGCAAGCAGGAATCCATCAGACACCGCAACGTTCACGAATCCCTGGTGAATACGCTGCGGCTGCGGTCACTCGTCCTTCCCGCTGAACCGGGCACCGTGGTGTTCGGCCGGAACGATCTTCTGCGCCGCGTCGATCTCCGGCGCGATGCATTGTTCGAGATCCTGGTCGGGCTTTCCACGCTCAGCACGTGGCGCGTGCATGCCTTCGTCCTCGATGCCCATGTCCAGCGGATGCTTCCCGCAGAGACATCGCCGTCGCGGGGAGGGCGGCACGACTCCGAACGGGCGCGCGTCTCCGCGGCCACCAGGAAGACGGATATCAAGACGCTGGAACGCCTTCTCAATCGCGAAAAGAAACTTGCGGAATCGATCCTGCAGCGGCTTGCCGGTGCATCGGACACCCATACGGTCGAGTCGATGGTGGGCCTGGGCAGCGGGTCATCCGAGGACTGGAAGCCTATCCTGAAAGCCGCCTTCGAGGTCCCTGCCGGCCGCTTCACGCGGTTTGCGCAGGTGGTCGTGGAGTGCCAGGAAGCGAATGCGATGTTCGAGCCGATGCTGACCGTGGTCGGGGGACCCGGCAGTTTTAGCCTTTCCATGTAACGATCACTCAACCCAACCACCCAGGAGAGCGTCATGCCAGACACACACATGTCCGGTGAAGTGTTCTATCCATCCGCTGACGTGGTCCGCCACGCGCATGTCCCTGACTGGAACAAGCTCGCGGCCGACGCCGAGCGCGATCTCGAAGGCTTCTGGGCGAAGGAGGCGAATGAACTGCACTGGTTCGAACACTGGGACAGGGTGCTCGACGACACCAATCCGCCGTTCTACAAATGGTTCACGGGTGGCAAGACGAACATCGTCTACAACTGTCTCGATCGCCACACCGAAACAGCCCGGCGCAACAAACTGGCACTCATGTGGGAAGGAGAGAACGGCGATTTCAAGTCGTTCAGCTACTTCGCGCTCCGTCGCGACACCTGCCGCTTTGCGAACGTGCTGCGGAGCCTGGGCGTGCAGAAGGGCGACCGTGTCACGCTGTACATGGGCCGCATCCCGGAACTCGTGATCGGTATGCTGGCATGTGCGCGTATCGGGGCGATCCACTCGGTGGTGTATGGCGGGTTCACGGTGGAAGCGCTCCACGAGCGCCTCGAGGACAGCCAGTCCAAGGTGCTGATCGTGTCGGACGGGTCCTACCAGCGCGGCAAGGTCGTGCCACTGAAGGCGATCGCCGATGAAGCACTCCAGCGTGCGGCAACGGTGGAAAGCGTGCTCGTGGTGAAGCGCACCGGTGAGCCGGTGAACATGGAATCCGGGCGCGACATGTGGTATCACGAGTTGATGGCGCTCCCGATCGCCGGCGGCGGTTGCCATATCGAAGTGATGGACGCCGAAGACCCGCTGTTCATGTTGTACACGTCAGGCACCACCGGCAAACCCAAGGCGATCCTCCACACGCATGGCGGGTACATGGTGGGGACATACACCACTCTCAAGTACGTCTTCGATATCCATGAGGAGGACAGGTATTGGTGTGCCGCGGATCCGGGATGGATCACGGGCCACAGCTACATCGTGTATGGCCCGCTGCTGAACGGCACCACGTCCTTCATGTATGAAGGAGCACCCACCTATCCGTATCCGAACAGGTGGTGGTCGATGGTGGAGAAGTACGGGATCAACATCCTGTATACGGCGCCCACGGCGATCCGCGGACTCATGCGATTCGGAGAGAACTGGCCGAACCGGCACGACCTGTCGTCGCTCCGCCTGCTGGGCTCCGTCGGTGAACCCATCAACCCCGAAGCGTGGAAATGGTACCACCGGGTGATCGGCAAGGGGAAATGTCCGATCATGGATACCTGGTGGCAGACGGAGACCGGGATGTTCATGATCACGCCGATGCCGTCTGTGGCGCTGAAGCCTGGTTCAGGCACGCGCCCGTTCCCCGGGGTGAAGATGGATATCGTGAATGAAGAGGGGACCCCGGTCGGTGCGAATGAGGAGGGGTTCCTGATCATCAAGACCCCGTGGCCGGCCATGATGCGGACGATCTACAAGGACCCCGAACGGTACAAAGCGCAATACTGGACCAAGTTCCCCGGCGTGTACATGACGGGCGACTCCGCGCGCCGTGACGAGGACGGATACTACTGGGTGATCGGCCGTGTGGACGATGTGATCAAGGTATCGGGGTACCGCCTGGGCACCGCCGAGATCGAGAGCGCGCTCGTGAGCCATCCGGCCGTCGCCGAAGCCGCAGCGATCGGGCTCCCCCATGAGGTGAAGGGGAATGCCATCCATACGTACGTCACGGTGAAGTCCGGCATCGAGAAGACGGACAAGCTGATCGATGAGTTGCGTGCACATGTGGCGCACGAGATGGGCCCCATCGCCAAGCCGGACAGCATTCAGTTCATGGATGTGCTGCCGAAGACGCGGAGCGGGAAGATCATGCGCCGCGTGTTGAAGGCGAGGGCACTCGGGCAGGATCCGAAGGACCTCACGACGCTGGAAGAGTGACCGGTCCGCGGTTTCATTTTCAATCGCCAAATACGTATATTTAAATACTATGGATGTCCGCCTTATCGTTGATGCCCTGCAGGTGCTCCTGCCGGTGCTGTACGCTGCACTCGTGGCCGTGTATGGCATCACGTTCTTCAGGAGTGCACCCGTGCTTGAGAGGATCAAGCATCCGGCGCTGATCGTGATCATCGTCCTCCACCTGGTGTTCCTGGGTGCGAGGACGGTGCTCTTCGACCATCCGCCGATCACGTCCTTGTTCGAGATCATGACGCTGCTCGCCGCCTCCATCGGCGGTGCGTACCTGTACCTCGAATTCCGTACGCGGGTGCACAATACAGGGTTGTTCGTCCTGACGCTGGCGTTCATCTTCCAGACGATCTCGTCGTTGTTCATCCGGGACCTCCTGGTGATCCCGGACTACCTGCACAGCCGGCTGCTCGGCTTCCATGTGTCCGCAGCGATCCTCGGGTACACCGCACTCTCCATCTCCGCGGTCTACGGCCTGTTGTATCTGATGCTGTATCACGAGATCAAGTCCAGCCGTTTCGGCATCGTCTACAGCCGGCTCCCGAACCTGGAGACCCTGGAGACGATGAGCCACCGTTCGGAGGCTTTCGGGTTCGTGATGCTGACCATCGCCATCCTTGTCGGGGTGGTCTGGCTGCCGATCGTCTTCAAGGATATCTCGTATTTCGATCCGAAACTCATCGGTACGATCGCGATCTGGTGCCTGTATGCCCTGGCCCTGACGGCAAAGCGCCGCGGAGGGTGGCAGGGGCGCAAGACGATGATCGTGTCGCTGGTCGGATTCCTGTTCGTGTTCATCTCCATGATGGTGATCAATCTCTTTCTCAGCAGCTTTCACACGTTTCACTAGACGGGCCGTGCGGGTAGGATGAATCTCTTTTCCATCGGTATCAGTCACCACACCGCCGCGGTGGAAGTGCGTGAACGGATGTGGCTCTCGACCGACGAAGCCCGGCAGGCTGTGACGCTGTTGAAGGAACGGTTCTTTGACGAGTGCATGCTGGTCTCCACCTGCAACCGCACGGAGCTGTATGGTGTCCCGCGCGACGCCTCTCTCCATCACACCGATGTGATCGCCACGCTCCTCGACCTCAAGCATGCCGATGGATCCGTGCGCCCCGAGCATTTCACCGCATGGCGTGACGGTGCCGTGCTGAACCACCTCTACAAGGTGGCGGCGGGCGTCGATTCGATGGTCATCGGCGATATCCAGATCCTGAATCAGGTCAAGGAAGCGTTCCAGCTCGCGCGCGATGCCGGCGCCCTGGGCCCCGTGATGAACCGGCTCATGCAGGCAAGCCTGCATGTGGGGAAACGGGTCCGCACCGAGACGTCGATCTGCGAGGGCGCGGTGTCGGTGAGCTATGCGGCCGTGGAACTTGCCAGCAAGATCTTCGCCGACCTCTCCCGGAAGTCGGTCCTGCTGATCGGTGCCGGCGAGACGGGCGAGCTGACACTGAAGCACATGGTAGGGAAGGGGATCGGGACCGTCCGTGTTGCTAACAGGACCCGTGCCCGCGCCGAGGCGCTTGTCGCCGAACTCGGCGGCGAAGTGGTGGACTACGAGCAGATGGCGGAGGGGCTCCGCGTCGCGGACATCGTCATCACGTCCGTGAACAGCCCGACCTACGTCGTCGGGCCGGAGGATGTCCAGAAGGTGATGCGCCGCCGCGGGAACAACCCGCTCTTCATCATTGACATCGGCGTGCCGCGCAACGTCGACCCGGCCGCACGTCGCATCGAGAACGTGTTCCTGTACGACATCGACGCGCTCAGCGCGATCGTGGACCGGAACCTGCAGAAGCGGACGGCGGAAATGCCCGCGGTCACGCGCATCGTGCGCGAGGAGATGGCGGAGTTCCTCCGGTGGCACAAGTCGCTGCAGGTCGCACCCACGATCCAGGATTTCCGTACCACCCTCGAAGCGATCCGTGCCGAGGAAGTGCACAAGAATATCAACAGGTTCACGCCTGAGGACCGCGAGCTGGTGGAGATGCTCACGAAACGCATCGTGAACAAGATCCTGCACCAACCGTTGACGACGCTGAAGCAAGGGGCGGAGAACGGAAGCCACGGGCCTGATACGCTGCAGCGCATCAAAGTGCTCCGTGAATTGTTCGGCCTGACAAAGAACGAATCACATGGCGACTGACATCATCCGCATCGGCAGCCGCGGGAGCGCCCTGGCGCTCTGGCAAGCCCACTGGGTACGCGACCGCCTCACGCAGACATTCCCGTCCACCAGCGTCGAGATCGTCATCATCAAGACGACCGGCGACCGGATCCTGGACGCACCCCTGTCGCGCATCGGCGACAAGGGCCTCTTCACGCGGGAGATCGAACGTGCCCTCCTCGATGGTGCCATCGATCTCGCGGTGCACAGCCTGAAGGACCTGCCCACACACCTGCCCGATGGGCTGGTGCTCGCCGCGGTCACCGAGCGCGAGGATGTGCGCGACGTGTTCCTTCCGCGCCCGAATGCCAAAGAACGGACGCTGACGGGCCAGCCGGCCGGTGCCGTGATCGCGACGGGCAGCCTGCGCCGCACATCACAGCTCCTGCATCGGCGCCCGGACCTCTCGGTCATCGATCTCCGTGGCAATCTGAATACACGGTATCAAAAACTCACCGGCTCCACCTGGGGCGGCATGATCCTCGCCCGCGCTGGTGTGGTGCGGTTGGGGTGGGCGGACCGGATCGGGGAGACGCTCGATCCGCACGTGATGCTGCCTGCCGTAGGGCAGGGGGCGCTCGGGATCGAGGTCCGGTCCAAAGACCGGAAGATCCGGAAAGTAGTGAAATGTCTGCATCATGAAGTGACCAGCCAGGCGACGACCGCGGAGCGGGCGTTGCTCCGTGCACTCGAAGGTGGCTGCCAGGTCCCCATCGGCACCTATGCCCGGATCGAAAAGGGCGAGCTCATCATGGACGCGATGGTCGGCTCGCTCGACGGGAAACAGGTGGTGCGGGGGTCTCAACACGCAGCACCGTCAGAAGCGGATGCCCTCGGGCGCTCGCTCGCGGATGATCTGCTGGCCCTCGGTGCCCGCGCTATCCTGGAAGCGATCCGGCATGAAGCGAACAACCCTTGATGGCCTGAGGGTCATCATCACGCGCCCGGAAGGCCAGGGCGCACGGACCGCGGAAGCGGTCAGCAGTGCCGGCGGGATCCCTGTGCTTCTGCCGATGATCCGTATCCTTCCGCCCGGGAGCTTCGTGGCGTGTGATGAAGCACTGCTGCATCGGACCGGGTATCACGGTATGGTGTTCGCCAGCACGAATGCCGTCCATGCATTTTTTCGGAGAGCGAAGGCGCTGGGCATACCCGCCAACGCGTGGCGGAATGTCGGGGCGTTTGCCGTCGGCCCGAAGACCGCCGATGCTCTGAACGACTACGGGATCACCGCCCGTGCGGTCCCCGCCGCCGCCACCGGTGCCGCACTCGGAGCATTGCTCGGATCCATGGATATCCGCGGGAAACGCTTCCTGCTTCCGCGGGGCGACCGCGGACGGGAAGAGATCGCCGATGCCCTCGCAGCGGCAGGAGCGGAGATCGTACCCGTCGTCGTGTATCGTACGGCGGGTCCCGATGCGGCCACTGCGTCGGCCTTGCGCGAGGTTCTCCGCCCGGCGACCCCCAAGGCGCTCCTCTTCGCGAGTCCTTCTGCCGTGGAGGAATGTTGCGGGATCTTTGCCGCCGGGGAGCTCGAACACTTCCTGCACGGCTGTGTGGTGGCGGTGATAGGGTCGACCACCGGTGCGGCGGCGGCCCGTTGCGGTGTGCCTGTGCACGGTATCGCCGCGACGCCGAGCGATGAGGGACTGGTCGAGGCGCTCGTGGCATACGTTGCCACCGCCGCCGGCAGGTAAAAAACGCTGTGCCCTTGTGAATAACGGGAACATATGGCTACTCTACAGAACGATCTTTTCCTCCGCGCATGCAGGCGCCAGCATGTTGAACGAACGCCGGTCTGGATGATGCGCCAGGCCGGGCGCTACCTGCCCCAGTACCGTGCCGTGCGAGCGAAGTCGGATTTCCTCACGATGGTGCGGACACCGGAACTGGCGGCCGAAGTGACCATCCAGCCCGTGGACCTCATCGGTGTCGATGCCGCGATCCTCTTTTCCGATATCCTCGTGATCCCGGAAGCGATGGGCATGCACCTGGTCATGGAAGAGGCCCGCGGCCCACGCTTCCCGATGCCCATCCGTTCGGCCGGCCAGGTGGATGCGTTGCCGGTGGTCGATCCCGACAGGGACCTCCGGTACGTCACCGATGCGGCGTCGCTCGTCAAGCGGCAACTCCAGGGGCGCGTGCCGCTGATCGGGTTCTCGGGGGCACCCTGGACACTGGCTGCATATATGGTCGAAGGTGGCGGGACGAAGAACTTCAGCGTGATCAAGAAGATGATGCTGGATGAGCCCGCGACACTCATGGCGTTGCTGGAGAAGCTCTCGGTCTCCGTGCGCAACTACCTCGAAGCACAGATCGCGGCAGGGGTCGACGCGGTACAGATCTTCGATACATGGGGCGGCATCCTCGCTCCTGACCATTTCAGGAAGTTCTCGCTCGAATGGATCGCAGACATCGTTGCCCGGATGCACCGCGGCGGCGTTCCGGTGATCGTCTTCTCGAAGGGGATCCATGGGACGCTGAAGGAACTTTCGACCATCGGGGCTGATGTCGTCGGCGTCGATTGGACGGTCGATATCGGTGAGGCGCGTGAGCTCGTCGGTGACCGTGTCGCGCTGCAGGGGAACCTGGACCCGGCGTACCTGTACGCCGCGCCCGAACGGATACGCCACGAGGTCGGATCGATCCTCAAGAAGTACGGCGATGGGCCCGGACACATCTTCAACCTGGGCCATGGCATCCTGCCGGATGTTCCTCCGGACCACGCCCGCGCGATGGTGCGCGCCGTCCAGGAATTGAGCCCGGCCTTCCACCGGCGGGGTTGAAGCATGACCCCGTCCACCCGCACCGCCATCGTTCTCCTTCAGCTCGGCGGACCCGATGCCCTCGGGGCCGTCGAGCCGTTCCTGTATAACCTCTTTTGCGATCCGGACATCATCGATCTGCCCCTCGCGTTCCTGTTCCGAAAGCCTCTCGCACGATTGATCTCTGGCAAGCGTGCCCCGAAAGTGCAGGAGTACTACCGGAACATCGGCGGACGATCGCCGATCCTCCGGCTGACCCAGCGTCAGGCCAATGCGCTTGCTGCCCGTACCGGGATGCCGGTGTATGTCGCGATGCGGTACTGGCATCCTATGACCGATGAAGCCATTGCACGCCTCATGAAGGATGGGATCGAACGCGTGGTGCTCCTGCCGCTCTACCCCCACTTTTCGAAGAGCACGACGGGCTCTGCCGTCAACGAGTGGAACCGGATCTGCGCCCGCGTGGGATATGCGCCAGAGGTCTCGGTGGTCGAGGAGTACTGCGAACATCCGCTCCTGATCCGGGCGCTGGTGAACAATATCGGGATCGCTCTCCGGCGCGTCCCGGAGGCGGACCGGAAGAATGTCCACATCGTGTTCAGCGCACACGGCACACCGATGAAACTTGTACGGGAGGGGGATCCGTATCAGGGACAGGTGGTGCGGACCTATGAAGCGGTGGTCCGGGAAGGGAAGTTCGGCATCCCCCATCACCTCTGCTATCAGAGCAAGGTGGGCCCGCAGAAATGGCTGGAGCCCTCGCTGCTGCAGACGTTGGACCGGCTGGCGGACGAAGGCGCCACGCACGTGATCGTTGTACCGGTGGCGTTCGTGTCCGACCACAGCGAAACGCTGTGGGAGATCAACATCGAAGTGCGGCGTCATGCGCGGTCGCGCGGGATCCAATACTATGACATGATGCCGGCACTCAATACCAATCCATCATTCATCGGTGCGCTGGCCGAACTGGCACAGGCGCAACTCACATGAGCACGAAACATGTTGTCGTCATCGGCGGGGGGATCTCCGGACTCACCGCAGCCTTCTGGCTGAAAGAGAACGGTGTGCCTGTCACCGTCCTGGAACGCGAGAGCGTTGCGGGCGGGACCATGCGTACGATGCAGGACGGCGGCTGGATGGTCGAGACCGGGCCGAATAGCGCGCTGGAGACCACTCCGGTCTTCGGCGAGATGTTCGGGATCCTCGGACTCACGCGCGACCGGCTGTATGCGGACGATGCATCCAACAACCGATACATCCTCCGCAACGGGCAGCTGCATGCTCTGCCCATGTCCCCGCCGGCTTTTCTGAGGTCGCGCCTGTGGACCGTTCCCGGGAAACTGCGGCTCCTGAAAGAACCGTTTGTGGGTCGCGCTGCCCGTGAGGAGACCATCGCCGAGTTCGTGGAACGCCGCCTGGGCCGGGAATTCCTGGACTATGCGATCAATCCCTTCGTAGCCGGGGTGTATGCCGGTAACCCCGAAGAGTTGAGCGTCCGGAGCGCCTTCCCGAAGCTCTACGCACTGGAAGAGAAGTATGGCGGGTTGATCCGTGGCATGATCGGCGGTGCGCGCGAGCGCAAGAAGCGCGCAGAGGTCGCGAAAGACCGCGCACGGATGTTCTCGTTCGTGCGGGGCATGCAGCAGTTCCCGGAAGCCATTGCGGATCGTCTCGGCATGGCGGTGCAATGCAACTGCACCGTCACCGCGATCGGCGTGCAGCCGTCTGCGCAGGGGAAGGGGCAGGGCTTTTCGATCGACTATACCTTGGGTGGAAGGGCCTCGCGCCTGGAGGCCTCGGATGTCGTGCTCGCGGTGCCGTCGTACACGGCAGCAGGATTGCTCCAGCCGCATGCAGCGGACCTCGCGCGTGCACTCCGGGGGATCTATTATCCCCCCGTGGCGGAAGTGTATCTCGGATACCGCACCGGCCAGTGCGGGCGCCCGCTGGATGGGTTCGGGTACCTCATCCCCGCGGTCGAGAAGCGGAATATCCTCGGGACGATCTGGTCCTCGGCTCTGTTCCCCGGCCGGGCGCCGGAGGGGCATTGTGCACTGACGACCTTTGTGGGAGGGTCGCGCCAGCCCGAACTCCTCGCGCAGACGGATGCGGAGATCCTCGCGATGGTGCGCTCGGAACTGGCCTCGATCATGGCAGTGCAGGGCGAGCCGGCGTATGCCCGGGTCATCCGGTGGGACCGTGCGATCCCCCAGTACAATCTGGGTCACGGGAAGATCATGACGATGGTGGACGCGCTGGAAGCCTCGCACCCCGGACTCGTGGTGTGCGCGAACTACCGTGGCGGCATTGCGGTAGGGGATTGTGTGCGGAACGGGCGGGATGTTGCCGAGAGGATCGTGAGAAGCTGATTCAGATATCTGAATTCAGATATCTGATATCTGCATTGCATTGTCATGGGAACTTCAAACGAGTTTATGGAGACCGATCATGTCGATATATGAGGGCAACTACCCGGTCAGCCGGTTGCGTCGCACCCGCATGAGTCCCGTGCTCCGCGCCATGGTGCGCGAAACGGAATTGTCGGTGAACGACTTCATCTATCCGCTCTTCGCGGTGCCCGGGACGAAAGTGAAGAAGGAGATCTCGTCCATGCCCGGCGTCTATCAGATGTCCGTGGATGAGATCGTGCGCGAATGTGTCGATGTGCACGCCCTGGGTATCCCTGCCGTCATCTTCTTCGGCATCCCGCCGAAGAAAGACGAGGTCGGGAGCGGTGCGTATGACGAACACGGGATCGTGCAGACTGCCCTCCGCGCTGTCAAGAAGGAGGTCCCGGAACTGTACCTCATCACGGATGTGTGCATGTGCGAGTACACATCGCATGGCCACTGCGGCATCGTGAAGGGCGATGAGATCGTGAACGACGCCTCGGTGGAGCTCCTGACGAAGGAAGCGCTCACCCATGCGCAGGCAGGGGCCGATATGGTCGCGCCGTCGGACATGTTCGATGGCCGGGTCGGTGCCATCCGCCGCGTCCTGGATGCCAACGGGTATACGAACCTTCCGATCATGTCGTATGCGGCAAAGTATGCCTCGGGCTTCTACGGCCCGTTCCGCGAAGCGGCAGAGAGCACGCCACAGTTCGGCGACCGGCGGTCGCATCAGATGGACCCCGCCAATGCCGACGAAGCTCTGCGGGAGGTGGCGCAGGATATCCGCGAGGGTGCGGATATCGTCATGGTGAAGCCCGCGCTGTCCTATCTCGACATCATCCGCCGCGTGAAGGATGAATTCCATATGCCCACTGCGGCATACAACGTCAGCGGTGAGTATTCGCTCATCAAGGCCGCGGCCGCGAAGGGCTGGGTGGATGGCGAACGGGTGATGATGGAGGTACTCACGAGCATCAAGCGCGCGGGTGCCGACATGATCCTGACGTACTTTGCAAAAGAAGCAGCGACGATCCTGAAAAAGAGATGACCTCCATGACCACGAAGACCTCCGACGCGCTGTTCGGCCGGGCGAAGATGGTGATCCCCGGTGGCGTCAATTCCCCCGTGCGCGCATTCGCATCGGTGGGCCGCAACCCGCTCTTCATTGCGAAGGCTGCCGGTTCACGCATCACCGATGTGGATGGGAACGAGTACATCGACTATGTCGGCTCCTGGGGGCCCATGATCCTCGGCCATGCCCACCCCCGCGTGATCGATGCGGTGCGGAAGGCCGCCCTGGAGGGGACCAGCTACGGCGCACCCACCGAGCTGGAGATCCGCATGGCGGAACTCATCATCAGCATCGTACCGTCGATCGAGATGGTGCGCATGGTGAATTCCGGCACGGAAGCGACAATGAGCGCGATCCGGCTTGCCCGCGCGTTCACCGGTCGGGAGAAGATCATCAAGTTCGAAGGGTGTTATCATGGCCACGGCGATGCGTTCCTGATCAAGGCAGGCTCCGGCGCAATGACGCTGGGGGTGCCGGACAGCCCCGGTGTGCCGGCGGGCGTTGCCAATGGCACCCTCACGGCAGCATATAATAGTCTGCCGTCCGTGCAGGCACTGGTGGATGCGAACCGCGGCGCGGTAGCGGCCATCATCGTCGAGCCCGTCGTGGGGAACATGGGATGCGTCCCCCCGCAGCCAGGGTTCCTCGAGGGCCTCAGGACGATCTGCACGAAGGAAGGGATCCTGCTCATTTTCGATGAAGTGATGACGGGCTTCCGTGTCGCCCGCGGCGGGGCTCAAGAGCTGTATGCGATCACACCCGACCTGACGACGCTCGGCAAGATCATCGGCGGAGGATTGCCGGTGGGTGCGTACGGCGGGCGAAAGGATATCATGTCGATGGTGGCTCCGGCCGGACCCATGTATCAGGCCGGCACGTTGTCAGGCAACCCGCTGGCGATGGCTGCAGGGTTCGAGACGCTCTCGATCATCCAGGAAGATGCGGCATTCTATACGCGGCTCGAGGCGAAGTCCGCACGCCTCGCCAGCGGCATGCAGAAGGTCCTTGACGATGGGAGATATCCGCTCGTACAGAACCGTGTCGGCGCGATGTTCACCACATTCTTTACGAAGGGGCCGGTGACGGACTACACCACGGCCGCGGTCGCAGACCGTGCGAAGTTCGGCGCGTTCTTCCGCGGGATGCTTGAGCGGGGGATCAACCTTGCGCCGTCGCAGTTCGAGGCCGGGTTCATGTCCATCGCGCATTCGGACGCGGACATCGACCGCAGCGGTGAGGACGTCGGAACGGTCGGACGCGGCGAAAGAGGTTCTGTCGTGGGGATCTGGGGGGCAGGTTCCCGGATCCCGGGTCACGCCGATCGTGGAGGGGTTGTGTAGGGGCGGTGCACCGCCCTCAGGGGCTGCGGATCCCGGTACGCCGATCGAGGTTTGTAGGGCGGTGCATGCACCGCCCGTACACAGGTATCCGATGATGCCGTGGCCAGATCTTGTAGGGGCGGTCCTGCTTGTGGGATCGCCCCCGCGCGTTTAGGTCTCGCGGGAACCTCTGTCCGTCCCACGCGGTTCTAATGGCGGTGCATGCATCGTGCCCCACACACCAACCGGGAGTTCCTATGAAGAGCTTCATTCTCGCCCTGCTCGCAGTCCTCATTGCCGTGCCTTCCTTCAGTGAAGTGAAAATGGAGAAGGTGACCTACAAACACGGCGATACCGTCCTTGAGGGGTTCATTGCCTATGACCCTGCGCTGAAGGGGCCGCGCCCCGGTGTGGTTTTGGTGCACGACTGGATGGGTGTCGGCGAGTACGTGCAGATGCGTGCGCGGCAGGTTGCGGAGATGGGCTATGTCGCGTTCGTGGCCGACATCTATGGGCAGGGCGTCCGGCCGGTGAATGTGCAGGAGGCTTCAAAGCAGGCAGGCATCTACCGGGGCGATCGTCCGCTCTTGCGTGCCCGGGCACAGGCGGCACTTGATCAGCTCACAGCGAACAAGAGAGTGGATGCGCAGAGGGTTGCGGCGATCGGGTACTGCTTTGGCGGCGGCACTGTCCTTGAACTTGCCCGCAGCGGCGCTCAGGTGCGTGGCGTGATCAGCTTCCACGGGAACCTCGATACCCCGAACCCCGACGATGCGAAACAGATCAAGGGGAGGGTTCTGGTTTTGCACGGTGCCGACGATCCGTACGTTCCGGGCCCGGCGGTGGAGGCGTTTCAGAAGGAAATGCGTGACGCCCATGTGGATTGGGAATTCACAGCATACGGGGGGGCGGTTCACGCGTTCAGTCAAAAGGGTGCCGGCGACGATCCTTCCAAAGGAGCCGCTTACAATGCTTCTGCCGATGCCCGTTCGTTCGATCGTATGAAGGCGCTCTTTACCGAGACCTTCAAATAGGCAGGATTGGGGGCGGTGCATGCACCGCCCTGGGGGCCCCCCGGGCCACCGCCCCGTCGATGGGGTATTGAAAAATACGATGAAAACCATTATCTTTTGATGGTTTCGGAACGAATATGCCCGTTCCGCTGTTATTATGGTACAGCGCCTGAAGGCGCATTTTTTCGGCAGGTAACTCGGACTGTATTGGTCGTATATCGAACATGGTCAGACTCTCAAAACGAGTAGAATATGGGCTCATCGCCATCCGCGATATCGCTGCGCGGTCGGGGGGTGACCTTGTGACCGCGAAGGAGATCTCCGACCGCTACGGCATTCCTTACGACCTCCTCGCGAAGGTTCTCCAGCGGCTCAGCAAAGCCGGACTCATCACCTCGCATCAGGGTGTCCGGGGCGGGTACGCCCTTGCCGTGGATCCACAGCTCGTACAGGTATCGTCGATCATCCACGCTATCGAGGGGACAAACCCCGTGATCGCGCAGTGTCTCTCCGACGGGCCCTCCAGTTGCGACGTGTTCAGCGTGTGCACGATCAAGTCGCCGCTCACAAAAGTGCAGGCGAACATCGAACGTGCCTTCCGCACCATGACACTTGCGGAGATCGTTTAGCCATGGCACATCCTATCTACCTCGACAATCAGGCCGCCACCCGCGTCGATCCGCGGGTCCTCGACGCCATGCTCCCATGGCTGACCGAACTCTACGGCAATGCCGCGAGCCGGAGTCATGCCTATGGACTCACCGCCTCTGCTGCGGTGAACATCGCACGTGGACAGGTGGCGGACCTCATCGGTGCGCACCCGGAAGAGATCATCTTCACGAGCGGGGCGACCGAGTCCGTGAATCTCGCGATCAAGGGTGCCGTTGAGGCTGCGTATCAACGCTCGGGTGGCGGGTCGCTGCATGTGGTCACCGCCGCTACGGAACACCGCGCCGTCCTCGATAGCTGCAAACGGCTCGAGCGGGCCGGCATCAGTGTCACGGTCCTGCCTGTCGACAAGAAGGGGAGAGTCTCGGTGAAGAGTCTTTCTGCCGCTCTGCAGCCCGACACCGTCCTTGCCAGCATCATGTGGGCGAACAACGAGATCGGGACCATTGCGCCGGTGGCAGAGATCGCCGCACTCTGTAATGACCAGGGCGTCCTGTTCCACTCCGATGCCACGCAGGCCGTCGGGATCCTTCCGGTGGATGTGAGCGAGATCCCGGTCGACCTCCTGTCCTTCAGCGCACACAAGATGTATGGCCCCCAGGGCGCGGGCGCGTTGTACGTTCGCCACCGGGTCCCGGCGATCCAGATCGCAGCACAGATCGATGGCGGCGGACATGAGCGGGGTCTCCGGTCCGGGACCTTGAATGTGCCGGCGATCGTCGGATTCGGCAAGGCCGCCGAGATCTGCATCGCCGAGCGTGCCACGGATGCGTGGCGCATCGGTGAGCTGCGGAACGCGCTCGTCGCCGGTCTCCGCGAGGCACTTCCGGGACTCAAAGAGAATGGCGATGTCACGAACCGGCTGCCCCACAATGCGAGCATCACGTTTCCGGGCATCCAGGCCGACCGTATCATGCGTGCCATGCCGGGCCTGGCGGTCTCGTCCGGTGCCGCGTGCAGTTCCGCTCAGCCCGGGCCCTCGCATGTCCTTCGCGCGCTCGGCCTGCCGGCCGCGGACGCTTCAGCCACGATCCGGTTCAGTCCGGGCCGATTCACAACGGATGACGATATCGCCTCAGCAGTGCACATAGTTGCGGAAACGATCCGTACACCACACCACGATGAACAACAGGACGCACATGAAGGCACGCGATCACATTCTCACGCATAGCGGGGATTTTCTTCCGTTCCTCCGGACCCGCGTTCCGGTGTTTCATCTGTCGAATGTCTTCTTTCGCGACATTCACTATGCGGTGATCGCGTTCGCCGCGGAACATCGTCTCCGCGTGGGGTATACCGAAGCGGAGGAGATCACCCACCGTTTGATCGAGCGGATGGAAAAGGACAAGCTGCTGCAGCCGATCGATCGCCAGACGTGGTCTGTGCACAAAGAGGATTTCCGGAAGCCAAGCACCAGGCCTGCGGCAGCGGCTGCACCTGCACCTGCGAAACCGGCCGCACCAGCACCACAGCCGGCCTGATCGGGCAGAGCATTTCAGCAACGAGGACACATGAGCACCGAACAATCGACCATCGAATCCCTTGCGAACCGCGAGTACAAGTACGGCTTCGTCACCGATATCGAGTCCGACGCCGCGCCGCGCGGATTGAGCGAGGATATCGTCCGGCTGATCTCCAGCAAGAAGGGTGAACCCGAATGGCTCCTGGAGTGGCGGCTGAAAGCATTCCGGCACTGGTTGACGATGAAAGAGCCGACGTGGGCCAACGTCTCCTATCCCGCGATCGACTACCAGGATATGATCTACTACTCCGCGCCCAAACAGAAGGTCGCACCCAAGAGCCTGGAAGAGATCGATCCGGAACTGCTGAAGACGTATGAGAAACTCGGCATCCCGTTGGCCGAGCGTGCGCGTCTCGCCGGCGTGGCCGTCGATGCGGTCTTCGACAGCGTTTCCGTCGCAACGACCTTCAAAGAGAAGCTCAATGAGCTGGGGATCATCTTCTGCTCGTTCTCGGAGGCCGTGCGCGAGCATCCCGATCTTGTGAAGAAATACCTCGGCTCGGTGGTCCCGGCGAACGACAACTTCTTCGCTGCACTCAACTCGGCGGTCTTCTCCGACGGCTCCTTCTGCTTCATCCCGAAGGGGGTCCGCTCGCCGATGGAGCTGTCGACCTACTTCCGCATCAACGCTGCGGATACGGGCCAGTTCGAACGGACCCTGATCGTGGCGGAGGCCGGCGCACATGTCAGCTATCTCGAGGGATGCACCGCGCCGATTCGCGATACGAACCAGCTGCACGCCGCGGTGGTGGAGCTCGTGGCCCTGGACAACGCGCAGATCAAATACTCCACGGTGCAGAATTGGTATCCGGGCGACAAGGATGGCAAAGGCGGGATCTACAATTTTGTGACGAAGCGCGGGAAGTGTCAGGGGGTGAATTCGAAGATCTCCTGGACGCAGGTCGAGACCGGCTCGGCCATCACCTGGAAGTATCCCGGTGTGCTGCTCATCGGCGACAACTCCGTGGGCGAGTTCTACTCGGTGGCCGTGGCGAATAATCGTCAGCAGGCCGATACCGGGACGAAGATGGTCCATATCGGGAAGAACACGAAGAGCACGATCGTCTCGAAGGGTATCTCGGCGGGGTACGGGCAGAATTCCTACCGCGGGCTTGTGGAGGTGAAGAAGGGCGCGGAGAATGCGCGCAATTTCTCGCAGTGCGATTCCCTTCTTCTGGGCGACAGGTGCGGGGCGCACACGTTCCCGTATATCGAGGTGCGCAACACGTCGTCGCGTGTGGAACACGAGGCATCGACCTCCAAGATCGGGGAAGACCAGATCTTCTATTGCAAGCAGCGCGGGCTGTCCGCCGAGGATGCCGTGAACATGATCGTGAACGGATTCTGCAAGGAGGTCTTCCGCGAACTGCCGATGGAATTCGCGGTGGAAGCGCAGAAGCTGCTGGGGGTGAGTTTGGAAGGAAGCGTCGGCTAACGCGGGGGAATAATTATCCATTATCCATGATCCATGGATAATGGATAATTCATTGAGAATTGAGGATCGACAATTGGAGAATTCAATGCTAAGCATCAAAGACCTTCACGCCGGCATCAACGGCAATGAGATCCTGAACGGCATTTCGCTCGAGGTGAAACCCGGCGAAGTGCATGCGATCATGGGACCGAACGGATCCGGCAAGAGTACTCTGGCAGGCGTGCTTGCCGGCAAGGAATCGTACGCCGTGTCCAAAGGGACGGTGACGTACATGGGCAAAGACCTGCTGGACATGGCCCCGGAGGAACGCGCCCGGGAGGGGATCTTCCTCGCGTTCCAGTATCCCGTGGAGATCCCGGGTGTGTCGAACTCCTACTTCCTCAAGGCGTCGCTCAATGCCGTTCGTAAGCACCGCGGACTCGAGGAGCTGGACGCGGTGGAGTTCCTGCAGCTGGTGAAGCAGAAGATGAAGATCGTGGAGCTCGACCAGTCGCTGTTGAACCGTCCGGTGAACGAAGGGTTCTCCGGCGGCGAGAAGAAGCGGAACGAGATCTTCCACATGGCAGTGCTTGAACCGCGCCTCGCCATCCTGGATGAGACCGATTCAGGATTGGACATCGATGCCCTGCGCATCGTGGCCGACGGCGTGAACAAGCTCCGGTCCAGGGATCGCTCCGTCATCGTCGTGACCCATTACCAGCGGCTTCTGGATTATATCATACCTGATTTCGTGCATGTGCTGATGGATGGACAGATCGTGAAATCGGGTACCAAAGAACTCGCACTCGAGCTGGAAGAGCGCGGGTATGACTGGATCAAGCCGCAGGCGGAACGCAGCGGCGCAGCGGTGTAAGGGATAGCCTGTCATGACCACAACAGAGACATCGATAGAGAAACCGACTTCATTGCCCTGGTATACGGAGCAGTTCGCCGCCCAGGAGCGCACCGCGGATGGCGGACCCGCGACGCGTGTGCATGCCCTCCGGAAAGAAGGCATCGCACAGTTCACGGACGCCGGCTTTCCGACCACGCGCAACGAAGAATGGCGCTTCACGAACCTCACCTCGCTGACGAAGGTCGCCTTCGCCCGGCCGGAGGGCACGCCGACCGTTACGGACTCCATGCTGCATCCGTGGGTGCTGCCGGGGACCACATGCCGGCTTGTGTTCGTGAATGGAAGTTTCGATGCAGGCCTTTCCAATGCGGTTCAGCTCCCCGCGGGCATACGCGTGGAGAGCATCGCGGCTGCGCTCCGGAAGGAAGACCCGGTGGTGCTGCAACTTCTGGGATCCCTTGCGCCCGTGAGGGGGAATGCATTCGCCGCATTGCAGACGGCATTCCTGAATGATGGGGCATTCATCGACGTGCCGGAGGGACTGACGCTGGAAGTGCCGGTCGAGCTCTTGTTTCTCGCCGTGCCGGGCGCGCAGGCGCTTGCCATCCAGCCCAGGAATATCATCCGGGTCGGCAAGAATGCCCGCCTTTCTGTCGTCGAGACCTATGCAGGCCTGTCGGCCGGCATCTATCTTACGAACGTCGTGTCCGAGGTCTTCATCGGCGAAGGAGCCGTGCTGGAACACGACAAGCTGCAACTGGAAGGCAGTGAGGCGTTCCATATCGGCAGTACCTGGTTCCGTCAGGGGCGTGCGAGCACGATGACCTCCAACAGTATTGCGCTTGGCGGGAATCTGGTACGGAACACCGTGACAGCGGCATTTGCGGCCCCGGGGGCAGAATGCACCCTGAACGGACTTTCTCTCGCGACGGGCGACCAGCTCATCGACAACCATACGGCCATCGACCACGCGCATCCGAACTGTTCCAGCCATGAGCTCTACAAGGCGGTGCTGGATGGATCGTCCCGTGGCGTCTTCAACGGCAAGATCTTCGTCCGCCAGGATGCCCAGAAGACCGACGCACGGCAGACCAACAAGACCCTGCTGCTGTCCGACCGTGCAACCATCGACACGAAACCGCAGCTGGAGATCTTTGCTGACGATGTGAAATGTACCCATGGTGCCACCGTCGGGCAGCTGGAGGAAGAGCAGGTGTTCTATCTGCGTGCCCGGGGGATCGGGGAGGTTGAGGCGCGCGACATGCTGACGTACGCGTTCGCGGCCGATGTGGTGGAGCGGATCCATGTGGACGCCCTCCGCGAGCGGCTCAATGATCTCCTTCATCAGCGGCTCCGTGCGGGCCGCGTTTCCACGGCACGGTCATGACAGCACCCGATCCCACGACACTGACGGAAGAGTTCCACAAGCTGCTCCGGATCGCCGGCTGCCGCCACCATTTCCCGCTGCTGCGGCAATCGGTGAACGGCAAGCCGCTGGTGTACTTTGACAATGCCGCGACGAGCCAGAAGCCGCAGGCGGTGATCGATGCGATGATGCGGTACTACGAGGCCGAGAACTCCAACATCCATCGCGGCGTGCATTATCTGAGCGAACGCGCCACGCAGTCGTATGAAGGCGTGCGTGTGAAGGTCCAGACCTTCATGAACGCGGCAGACACGAAAGAGCTGGTCTTCGTGCGCGGAACGACCGAAGCGGTCAACCTGGTCGCCCACAGTTTTGGCCGTGCGTTCGTGCGTGAAGGTGACGAGATCCTGATCTCCGGGATGGAGCATCACTCCAACATCGTCCCGTGGCAGATGCTGTGCGACGAACGGGGCGCGAAGCTGAAGGTCATCCCGATCACGGATGCCGGCGAACTGCAGATGGATGCGATCCCGGCGCTCCTGGGCGCGAAGACGAAACTGATGGCCATCACCCACGTGTCGAATGCACTCGGCACGGTCAATCCGGTGAAAGAGCTCGTGCGGATGGCACACGAGAAGGGGATCCCGGTGCTTGTGGATGGTGCGCAGGCGGTGCCGCACGTGCGCGTGGATGTACAGGATCTGGATTGTGATTTCTACGTGTTCTCGGCGCACAAGATGTTCGGGCCGACCGGAGTGGGCATCCTGTATGGCAAGAAGAAGTGGCTGGACCAGATGCCTCCGTATCAGGGTGGGGGCGACATGATCCGGTCCGTGACGTTCGAGAAGACGACCTACAATGACCTTCCGTACAAGTTCGAGGCAGGTACGCCGAACATCGGCGGAGGGATCGGGCTTGGTGCGGCGATCGATTACCTGAACGAACTGAACATGGATGCGATCCGTCAGTTCGAGCACGACCTGCTGACCTATGCCACGGAGAAGATCCTGACGGTCCCGGGTGTGCGGATCATCGGCACGGCGAAGGAGAAGGCGGGCGTTCTTTCGTTCGTCATGGAAGGGATCCACCCGCATGACATCGGGACGATCCTGGATGTGGAGGGAGTGGCGATACGTACCGGGCACCATTGCGCGCAGCCTGTGATGCAGCGGTTCGGGGTGCCGGCGACCGCGCGTGCGTCGTTTGCATTCTACAATACCAAAGAGGAAGTGGACGCTTTCATCAAAGCGCTGGACAAGGTCCGGGAGGTCCTTGGTTGATGTCCGTTCTGAACGAGCTGTACCAGCAGGTGATCCTTGATCACAATAAGTCGCCCCGTAACTTTCACGCCATGGAAGGTGCCACACGACACGTTGAAGGGTATAACCCCCTGTGTGGCGATCACTATACGGTTTATGTTAAGCTGGATGGCGACCGGATACTGGACGTGAGCTTCGAGGGGGCAGGATGTGCGATCTCCAAGGCCTCCGCCTCGGTGATGAGTGCGATGGTAAAAAATCACACCATAGCCGAAGCTGAGGAACTTTTCAGGGACTTCCATCGGTTAGTGAAGGGAGAACTCGCGGGTGAGGAGGAACTGGAGAGGCTGGGAAAGCTCGCCGCCTTTGCAGGTGTCAGCGAGTTTCCCGCCCGCGTCAAATGCGCCAGCCTCGCGTGGCACACCCTGCATTCAGCATTGAAAACCAACGATACGGCGATCAGCACCGAATGAGCGAATCCACCACACCCGCCAGCGACCGGAAGGTCATCAGCACCATCGAGCAGAACCTGATCCAGGGGCAGGCGGTGGAGGCGACCCGGTCATGCTACGACCCTGAGATCCCCGTGAATATCCACGACCTCGGGCTCATCTATGATGTGGCGGTGAATGAATACGGAGAGGTGACAGTGCTCATGACCCTGACCTCGCCACACTGCCCGGCGGCCCAGGTCCTCCCGAAGGATGTCGAATCACGCGTGAAGATCATTCCCGGCGTTACCGGTGTCAGCGTGAAGGTCGTCTGGGAACCCACATGGAACCCCAGCATGATGAGTGAAGCAGCGAAACTCGAACTCGGATTCTGAGCAGCGCAAAGGACAGAGCATGGAAATGACAGCGACAGTGCAGCAACCGATCGTCAATGACGAGATCACCCTCACCCCCAAGGCCCTGGTGGAGGTCCGCCGTCTCATGGCTTCGAACAACATTCCCGAAGCGCACGGGCTGCGCGTGAGCGTGAAGGGTGGCGGGTGTTCCGGACTCTCCTATGTGCTCGGTTTCGACGAGGCGCCGAAGGAGAAGGACGTGGTCATGCACGCTGACGGCATCCGGGTATTCGTGGACCAGAAGAGCATGTTCTACATTTCGGGGACGGTGCTGGACTTCAGCGACGGGTTGAACGGCAAGGGGTTCGTCTTCAATAACCCGAAGGCGTCGCGCACCTGCGGTTGTGGAAGCTCGTTCGGGGTCTAAATGAAAAGACGATCCTTTGTGAAACACGCCGCGGCCACGGGCGCACTTGCGCTGGTGCCCGGCGTACTCAGATCTGCTACTGAAAAAACAACACTCTCATCACCCAAGGAGACAACGACCATGGCATATGAATGGAAATTCAACGCCCGCCCCTACAGCGACGAAGAAGCGAAGAAGCTGCTGGCGCCGGTGGTTGATGCCGAAACGACCGACTGGCATTACAATACGCACCACAAGGGCTACGTCACGGCGCTGAACAACATCGAGAAGGCCCTCGAAGGCGCCGATCGCGCAGCGGCGAACGGCAACTACAGTGTGATCGGCGAACTCAAGCGCCGCACCACGTGGAACCATGGCGGCACCGTCCTCCACGACATCTACTGGGATGTCCTTGGCGGCGACGGCGACCCGGGCAAGGGGCCGGAAGTGAAGGCGGCGATCGAGAAGGAATTCGGCTCCTTCGATGCATGGAAGGCTGATTTCAAGGCAGCAGCGCTCTCCGCAAAGCTGAGCGGCTGGGGCGTTCTGGCGCTTGACGTGATCTACTCGGGCCGGTTGCTGAACGTGACCGTGGACGAGCATCATTACGGCGCCATCTGGGGAGGCATCCCGCTCATCCCGTGCGATGTGTTCGAGCACGCCTACTATCACAAGGATGGGCCGAAGCGCGCCGCCTACGTCGACAACTTCATCGCGAACCTGCACTGGGGCCGGATCAACGCCCGCTACAAGAAGTTCGCGAAGTGATGCGGTAACGCCGGTTCTGCCTCCGGGCTGACGGGTCGCCGCGGGACATACCGGGGGGCCAGAGGGAGCATATCCGCTCAAGGGATATGTTACCGCTGGCCCCCTTTTCTATTGAGTTTTTCGACGTATTTGGCTATCATGATGTATCACGATCATTTCCATCCTCAGAAGGGCGACCCATGAATAAGAAAAGACGCAACGCGCAGAAGAAGCACCGCAAGGCCACCGAACGCACGAAGGCCAAGCGCAGAGCACAGCTGGCCAACAAGAAGACCGTATAATGAACCCAAGGTGACTGAACGGTCACCTTTGGTTTTTATGACCGGCCCATCCTCCATCGTTCTCGGTGGACGTACATTCCCCCTCATCAAGACGTACGTCATGGGGATAGTGAACGTCACTCCCGACTCCTTTTCCGACGGCGGCCTGTACGCAGAGACCGGCGAAGCGGTGGCGCATGCCTTGCGTCTTGTGGATGAGGGCGCGGACATCCTGGATATCGGCGGAGAATCCACCCGGCCACGGGGACAAGCGTACGGAGAGGGATCGCAGCCGGTCTCCACGTTGGAGGAGATCCGCCGGGTGATCCCTGTGATCGAGGCGCTTGCACAGCAGACGGACGTGCCGCTCTCGGTGGATACCACCAAGAGTGAGGTCGCCGAAGCAGCTCTGCAGGCCGGCGCAACGATCGTGAATGACATCAGCGGGTTCACGCTGGATCCCACGCTGCCGCACGTGATCGCACGGGCGGGGGCGGCTGCCGTGGTCATGCACATGCGCGGCACCCCCCGGACCATGCAGCAGGATACCCACTATGATGACCTCTTCGGCGAGGTCCTCGGATCCCTCCGGCGGAGTGTTGAGGCGGGCAGAGCCGCGGGCATCGACCGCATCATGGTCGATCCCGGCATCGGGTTCGGCAAGGATGCGCGCGGGAGCCTCACATTGCTGGGAGGCATCGACCGGTTCCACGAATTCGGTTGTCCCGTCCTTGTCGGCCCATCGCGTAAAGCGTTCATCGGCACCATCCTCGGGACGTCGGTAGGAGACCGCGTGGAGGGGACCATCGCGGCATGTGTTCTCGCTGCGGCCCGCGGAGCACGGTTCTTCCGCGTCCACGACGTGCGTGCGGTGCGCCGGGCGTTGTCCGTGGCCGATGCCATTCTTACTTCACGGGAGTAGAGCATGGAGCTGTTCCACATAGGTTTTCTGAGCGTCACGCTCGTGGATCTCCTCGACATCGCGCTCGTGTCATTCATCTTCTACCGGCTGTACCTGGTGATGCAGGGGACGATCGCGATCCAGATCTTCGCCGGGCTTGTCCTCGTCCTCGGATTCTCGTTCCTTGCCCAGGCGCTCGACCTGAAGGCCATGAGTTCGATCCTCCGCACCATCACGGACATCTGGGTCGTTGCGTTCATCATCCTGTTCCAGCCCGAACTCCGCCGGCTGCTGGTCCTGGTGGGCCGCAGTCCGGTGATCCGCCTCTTCCTGAAGATGGATGTGGATGAGTCCATCGATGAAGTGGTCGGCGCCGTGTCCGAACTGTCGCGCAAGAAATTCGGCGCGCTCATCGTGTTCGTCCGTGCCACCGGCATCCGCATGCATGTGGAGACCGGCACAAAACTTGAAGCGCTCGTGAGCCGGACCCTTCTCCTCTCGGTATTCCATCCGCGTTCGCCCTTGCATGATGGTGCGGTGATCATCAAGGACCGACTGATCGAGGCCGCGCGCTGCACGCTCCCGTTATCGAATCTCACCACCTGGGAGGGCATCCTCCTCGGGACCCGTCACCGTGCAGGGCTGGGCATCTCCGAACAGGCGGACGTCATCGTGGTGATCGTGTCGGAGGAGACCGGTATCATCTCCATCGCCGAGAACGGCACGCTGTACCGGGAGATCCCGGTGGGCGGGCTTCGCAAGGAACTGAAAGCGCGGCTGAGCGTCGAGGGTGAACGCTCGCTCGCCTCCGTGTGGCGCACCGTGCGCACCAGCGGGTGGTCCTGATGACGATCCGCAGGCACGAAGAAGACTGTGAAGAAATGCTCGCCCTCATCGTGTCACGGGGGGTCACCGATCCGCGTGTGCTCGCCGCGATGCGTGCCGTCCCGCGCCACGCGTTCGTTCCGGAAGCCTTCAGAAGCAGGGCCTATGACGACACCGCGCTGCCGATCGGCGATGGTCAGACGATCTCGCAGCCGTACACCGTGGCATTCATGACGCAGGCGCTCGGGCTGAAGGAAGGGGACACCGTGCTGGAGATCGGGACGGGTTCAGGATATCAGGCGGCGGTCCTTGCAGCGTTGGGCGTGCGGGTGTTCAGTATCGAGCGGAACCATGGCCTCCTGATCCGTGCGCGCAAAGTGCTCGATCAACACCGGGTCCGCGTTGCCACGCGGGTCGGCGATGGCACGGTCGGGTGGAATGAACACGCACCGTACAATGGCATCATCGTTACCGCGGCGGCCCCGGACATTCCGGAGCCGCTCCTGAAGCAGCTTGCGGACGGCGGCCGGCTGGTGATCCCGGTGGGAGAGATGGAGATGCAATCGATCGTCATTTGCACGCGCCGTGGAGAGGAATATGCGCGGCGCGAGGAGCGCGGATTCAAGTTCGTGCCGCTCATCGGGAAGATCGGCTGGTCGGGCAAGACCATTTGATATGCCTCCTCAGACCATCGGCGGGAGGAATGCGGTGGTGGTAGTGGTCGGCGCAACAGCGGCCGGGAAGACGGCGGTCTCTCTCCCGCTGGCGCAGATGTTGGATGCTGAGATCATCTCCGCGGATTCGCGGCAGGTGTACAGGTACATGGACATCGGGACGGCGAAGCCCACTGCAGAAGAACGGGCTGCCGTCCCGCATCATTTTGTGGACATCCGTGACCCGGATGAAGACTACAACGCGGGGCTTTTCGGTGACGAGGCGCGCGCTGAGGTGGCCCGCATCGATGCCCGGGGGAAAGGTGTCCTGGTTGTCGGCGGGTCGGGGCTGTATGTGCAGTCGCTCATTGATGGATTCTTCGACGGTCCTCCGGCCGATCCTGAGTTTCGCGATCGCGCGGAGGAGCGTCTTGCCCGCGAGGGGTTGGCCGTCATGCTGGAGGAATTGGGGCGCGTGGATCCGGCGATGCGGGAAAGGATCGATGTCACGAAGCCGCGGCGCGTGATACGTGCGCTGGAAGTATACCATGCGACCGGCCGGCCGATCAGTGCGTTGCAGGAGGAGCGGAAGGTCGCGGTGCCATTCGCGCCGGTGGTCTTCGGGCTTGCCGTTGAGCGTGCGGAGCTGTACCGCCGGATCGAGGAGCGGTGCGACAGGATGCTTGGCGAGGGGCTGGAGGAAGAAGCGGCTGCGTTGGAGGCACGGGGCTATCCTGCGACGCTCAATGCGTTGAACACCGTGGGGTATGCCGAAGTGTATGCGTGGCGCAGGGGGGAGATCCCGCGGGAGGAGATGGTGCGGCTCTTCAAACAGAATTCACGCCGCTATGCGAAAAGGCAGGGGACGTGGTTCAGGCGGGACGCGCGTGTTGTGTGGGTTGAAGCGGGCGGGGGGCGGAGTGCCGGGTCGATCGCTGAGGAGATCGCCGGGCACCTCAGGCGGGGAAGTCGATCGTGAACGTCGTTCCGGGTCCGGACCGTACGTCAACGCGTGCGCTGAGCTGTTTGGTCAGGCTTTGCACCACCATCATTCCCATGGATGCGCTTGCGGCCGGGTTCACGCTGGCAGGGAGCCCTATGCCGTCGTCGGCGACGGTAAGGCGGAGAACGTGCGGGTCAAGATTGGCGAGGGTGATCGAGATGGTGCCGCTGCGCCCTCCCGGGAAGGCGTGGATGAGTGCATTCGTGGCGAGTTCATTGACGATGAGTCCGGCATAGATCGCATGTTCGAACTCGAGTGAGACCTCGACGGTCTTGATGGTGATGGCGATATCCTGCCGTGGAGAGGAACTGCGGAACTCTTCTCCGAGCAACGTGAGGTACTCGCCAAAGTCCACGCTGGAGATATCCGATCGGTACGTGAGGCGTTCATGGATACGGGCGGTCGCGATCACGCGGCTGCGGGCATCCTCAAGCACGCGGATGTTCTCGGGATCTTGTACGTACTCGGATTGAACGCTCAGCAGGCTGGCGATGAGGTTGAGGTTATTCTTCACGCGGTGATGGATCTCCCGGTGAAGAAGTTCTTTGTCGCGGAGGGCTGCCTCGAGGTCGTCGAGAGCCTGCTCGCGTTCACCCAGAACTGCACCGAGGGCGAGGGTGGAGAGCGTTGATACGGCAAGGAGCATCTGGAGTCCGAGCAGGGTCCGGTATTCGAAGACCTCCGCGCGTGCATACTCGCCGTAGCCATTCATGGCCAGGGTATTGGCGAGGATGGCGATGAGGATATTGATCAACGCAGCGCCGCGCATGCCGAAGCGTGCGGGTGCCCACATGATGAGCGGGAGGATCAGGAACTCGTCGACGCGGGACCAGTCGAGGAGGCCGGAGAGGATCACCATGCTCCATGCGCAGGCGGCCAGGGTCAGCAGGATGGCTTCCGTGATGCGTCTGCGTTTCTGCTGGAAGAATTTCTGGATGCGTTCGGTATCCCAGGTGAGGAGCACCGGCGCGACGGTCATAGTGCCCAGGAGGTGTGCGCTGGCCCATGATTTCCACAGCGCATTGATGGACTCGTCGGGATAGAAGCGTGATGCAACGATGCTACCGAGGGTAGCGCCGAGGACGGTGGCGATGACGCCGCCGATCGCCGTGAACTCGGTGAGGTCCTGGAGCGAATCGATGCGTGGGCGCGGGGTGCCGAGCACCTGCATGAGGTATGCGCCGGCGATGGCCTGGATGTGATGCACGGTCCAGAGGAGAAGCGTTGCCTCGGGCGGTGTCTCCTCGAGGAAGATCGAGATGATGATCGCGGGTGCGGTGGCAGCGAGGAACGCGGGCCACTCGCGGCGAGGGAAGATCAGGAGTGTGCCGAGCAGAATGCCGATCGTCGGGCACAGGGCGGAGTGCACCGATCCCGGAAGGGGAGCGGTCCCGGAAATGAGGGTCCCCCCGAGGAAGACGATACCGAACAGTGTAAGGCGAATTGCGAGGGATTGCGACCGGAACGAGAACTGCGCCTTCATCTTCGACCCTCCGATTGACAAATGTAATACCGCGTCATGAAGAAAGCAACAGCTCTTGCATTCCTGTCGGGTTTTTCGTATGTTTATATATTCTCTCGGATATAGGTCTTCTATACTAGGGAAAATGCTGTACGCGGTACATCGGGGCGTAGCGCAGCTCCCGTTGCGACCGGACTTGCCGAGTGAAACGAGGCAAGTACGAAGTCGCAACGCGGATCCCGCGAAGCGGGACCGGCTCCGGTGGTGAGGTTGAGGAACCCGTAGTTTGATGTACAATCGGGGCGTAGCGCAGCCCGGCTAGCGCGCTTGGTTCGGGACCAAGAGGTCCCGGGTTCAAATCCCGGCGCCCCGACTCAAAAAGGCAGTTTTGAATGTCCACGGCAGGGGATGGACACAAAATGGCCACAACTTCCAAACGGCGACTTCGAATCTGAGGTCGCCGTTTTTTTTCCTCGCTGCGGGAGATCATGATCACACGGATGGTCCTTCTCGCGGTACTCCCTCTCATGCTGTTCTCCTGCAGCGGGAAGGACGATGGTGCGGTGACAGCTCCGGAGAATCCTCCTGGCTTCTGGCAGCCGTCACTCAAGATGGCACTGTACGGCAGCTACCTCGACAGCCTCTACACGAAGACGTGGTCCGATAGTTCCTACGAGCGTTTCGTTGAAGCGAAAATCCAGTTCGGGATTCAGTACTTGATCACGGAAAACAGTGCTGGAAATCGGTTCTACTATAGCGCCTCGGGGTATGCCGGCTTCCAGTTGGTTGGTGAGAGCCCGATCATCTTCGATGCGCCGCTCCGTATGCGGGACTCGCTGTTCTACGGCATGACGGGTGGGGGGCAGACGACTTTTTTCTACAAGGGGTATTCGTACACCCTGCTGCAGGAGTACACGCTCCGGGATACTGTGCAGCTTGCTCTCCCGTTCGGACAGTTCAACACATGTGCGTGGCTCACGGCGAAAGTGACGTTATCAGCCGGTGGGCAATCGGACGTGTCAACTTCGGATGTCTGGCTAGCGATAGGTCCGTCGGCGGTGAAAGAGGTGAAGGCGACGGGGAGTGCCGTGCTCATGGTGAGAGGTCGGGTGAACGGAAAGGGATGGGGGATGCCATTCCCGAAGGCGGACGGATCGGCCTCTCTGCCTGGAACCCAGTCGGCATCACGACGAGAATTCATCGAGACAGTCATCGATGTGCATCGACTACTGCTCATATCGCCGAAGTGAGACGCTTACGATGCCCCGGCAATCGCCCGACGTTGCGATTTGCTGCGGGGGAAAACGGTGCCGGCTGTTCTCTCTCGTTCCACGACGCTCCAACGAATGGGTGGAGGCTCTCTCGTGGCAGCGTCTTCGTCGTGATCACGGTCTCCAGGAGAACTCATGAGTAAGGAATGGAAGCGCGTGGTCGCGGTCCTATCGTTCACCGCTGGATGCGCGGCCCTCGCGGTGATCATGTTGCTGCTTGAGTCGAAGAACACTGCCGAGCGGTTCGAGATCGCCCGGGCGGCTAGCATCCGGGTCGACAGTGCCGCGATCGCGCGAGACTCCGTGCAGCGAGCAGATAACGACCGGCGGATGCGAGAGTACATGAAGCAGCACCCGGCCGCGGTCCGCGACAAGTACTAACTGCTTTGTCTCCGTCAGATCACATTCAGAGGGGGGCTCCATGAAGGCAGCCTGGTTCACGCCGATGGCCAGAGTCCATGCGAGATCTTCTCTGGGGAGGAAAGGCACCTCATCGCGCGGTATTGCTGGCGACCTTCTGTTAGAGTTTCTCGGATTGCTGCTTGCGCTGATGATAAGCCCGGAGGAGTCCGGCAGTAGATCTTCCCCGCCAGACCTCGAGGGGATCTGGGCCATCAGAGGACCCACCACGAATTCGGGATTCATGACTCTGTCCCTGAGACGCGATACCTGAGGTCCGGCGATGGTCCGGCTACTTCGAGGGCAATGGGTTCCGCCTCGATGTTCTGGGAGGGTACACGCCGAAGACCCGCAATTGCTGGCTCACCGGGTCGAACAGCCAGTTCGACTACGATTTTAGAATCCCCCTCCCGGATGGTGATCAGTTCTTTGCCGGCGCGACGGTCACCGTGAGGGAACGCGGAAGTATGACAACATACTACGACGGATACTTTAGCGGGATGCGGAACGATCCACGCATGCCAACTGCACCCAGGCGTTGAGAATCCAAACCAAGAAGACTATGGCCGAGGCGACAGCGAAGATGGCCGGCGAGCTGACTGAAATCAGCAAATCCCTCTCGAGGAACGAAGCGAGCTGAGTGCGATGCGAAACGGCAGGCTCATGATGCTCCGCGATCGCGCGACGGTGTCAACGGCACGTCCTGATTGGCGGGAGAGCATTCTCTTCGCCATGAGGGATGCGGCTAATGATGCACGTTTTCTCGTGAGGTGGGGGAAGCCCTAACCTTGAAATCAAACGCAGGGAGACAACAATGAACCGCTTCAGCATGCTGGTCCTGAGCGCTCTGGCCTTGTCGGCTTGCACGGATCAAGGCGTGGAGCCATACATAGGGTGGGACGCCTACGATCTGCCGTACGCGCAGATTCTTGTGCCACCCGATTTTTATCCGATCGGCCGAGTCATGCCCATTGGCCAGATCGCGATCCCCGAGAACCCGGTGATCATTGGCGGTGTGGGTGATGGCGTGGTCGTGATTCAGCTCTGCATCTACACACCATTCGGGGCTTCGATGTTCCGGGACTACCAGGAAGAGTCGATCATGCATCACGGCCACCGCGCAGTCATATTCCGGGGGCTGGGATCGTTTCGTCCGTATGATTCACACTTCAGCAATTTGATAGGAATGCGGGCATACTTCAATTCCGACGGAACCGAATCGAGCGCGGTGATCAAGTACTATGGCCCTGAAGGTGAGAGTCTTGCGTACAAGATTCTGATGTCGATGCACCCAGCACCTCACAACACGGGAAAGCCGCTATAACCGGTCGAGAGTCTCTCTTGGAGTCGTCAACACCCAGTGAGGGATATAGACCGGCTGCGCTGAACCCTCACAATCGCGCGACGTTGCGAATTGCGGTGGGTGAAAATGATGGGGGGTACGTGTTGACGGCACCCCCGAGTTGCAAAGTTGGGCAGCCGGCGAGAGTCACGAGAGCGTACAGCGTTGCATGGAAGCGCATGAGAGAGCATGAGAGGTACGCGCAGAGGGTGAGAATGGGCGGTCGGAGTGCGTTTGCGTTCGCCTCGTATAAACGATCCTAGAGCGAAACTGGAGAGGAATGAAAGTCCGCCCCATGGCTTCTGATCGGGAGAGTCTGCTGGATAATTACTTCAAGGCAATCGGAATGCTGGTCGTGGCACATACGGACCTGGAGGGGGCGATGAAAGCTTTTGCCAACATCATGATCAATCAGCACGAGAAGACGGGAGAGATACTCACGGCCGATCTGCCATTCCAACCGTTGAAGGACAAGCTTGTTTCCCTATACTGCCATTTTGAATCTGACCCCGAAAAGTCCAGTAGATTCCGGAAGTTGATCGAGAAGGCATCAGATCTCACAGGAAGACGGAACGAGATAATTCACTCGAGGTGGCTTCTCGGCCCTCACTCGGCCAGCAAAGCCGCACCCATCCGGCTGAAGGCTACTGCGAGGATGAGAGGATATAGACTTGAAGCTGAGCGTGTAGAGCTGGATGGCGTGAAGGGCATTCGTACTCTTATCCGGGAGATCGATGCGACGGCGATGGAAATCATGGAGACGCGAGCATATTGGGAAAGCGATCATCCGAACAGGAACAAGTGAGAAGACCCGAAACGCAATCGCTCACATGAACAACCCAAGCGCGAAATCCGAAACGACAGGGAGCAGGCCGAATGGGAAACCGTGTACCTTGGTTAGATAGGCCACGAGTGGCCGTATTCGTTTCCCTGGTGGCAGCAGGTGCCACCATTTGGGCCGCTTGGTGGGCGCATTCAATGCAATCGAGCACGAGTTTTCGCGATACAGCTATAGCTTCACAGCCCCGTCTCGTTCTCCTTGAGGCTCCGGTAGTGACACAAGTCGAGACGGAATGTGACCTCAAGCCTGCCCATGAACAAGTCTTGCTCGAGAGCCGAAATACCGCATTTGGATCCGCGCCGGAACTGTCCGCACGACTCAGAATGCGTATTACCTTTCGCCTGAAGAATATTGGCAGTGGCCTTGCGCGACTTGTGGCTGAAGTTTACGGTGATACGGTCTCTTGGGAACCGATACTCCGGAGGCATCTGCTGGAAGTTGTTGAGTCGAAAAGGGAGGCAGTTCGACACCTGAATTCGATGCCAACGGAACTCCTGCCTGGGGACTCGATGGCCCTTAGCTACAACTTCGGGATTTGCTATCCCGAAGGGGACTCGGTCGTCATCCATGCGTTGATCATGTACAGCAACGACGTGGGAAACCTCTATGACACGTATCTTCGTGCTGGCTACGTTGTGATTCCGCCCGAGTTTTCGATCCAAGGGAAGATCAGGGACGGCGCGCTAGGGATGCTCATAATCACGAGGCGCGCTCGATTGACCGAGACCGTATTTCTATACGCTCTTCCCAAACCATTGTTTGAGGTTTACGATTCCGAGGATTCGAGAAGGGTGATCAGCCTGCTACAGAGTTGGAAAGATGCCGGCCCGGACTTTGTGGATCAAGAAAACTGATCTGTCGAGTCTGCTGAGTTGCATCTACCTGCCGGAATTGATACCATGCTGTATAATGCGTGTCTCTAGGCACATATCACGACTCGTTGCACTGATCGTCATCGGCAGTCTGGCGGTCTCATTCCTCCATTCGGAGCTGGGGGTGTGGGATTTCGACGATGATGATCACGGCCGGCACGACTTTTGCGAATTGGTGAAGAGTGCCAGTGCAATGCACAAGCTCGCGAAGACTGAGCTCGTCAAGCCAGTGCCCTTGAAAGACATGATGCCCGCCAGGGGTATCAATTTCGAGAACTCTTATTCAACACTTCTGCACAACCCCCTGGCGTTGATGGGACAGGCCTTCGGAGCGTCCGACCAGAGCCTGCATATCAACCATTGCGCCCTGCTGATTTAGCCCCGTTCTAGATCCAACCCCTTGCTCCAGTGACAACGGAGCACCAATACTATTGGTATTCCCGGAGACAACATGAACAGAGGCTTTCTTCTGTTCGTGGTTGCACTTGTTCCATTGTGCATCCATGGACAGTCATTGCAGCAGGCGCTTTCGTTGCGCGACGCTCTGACGATAGGAATTAAGAACAGTCCGGATCTGCGTGCAGCAGAGGCCGGCGTCGACGCAGCACGGGGCCGATTCTGGAGCGGAATCTCCCTGCCATCGCCTGAAATAAGCGTTGCTCACGAGTACATCCCCAATGGGCTGGGACTCGAAAGCTACACGGAGCGCACGATCGGGGTAACTCAATCATTCGAGTTCCCAACCAACTACTTCCTCCGCGGATCCGTCCTCGCAAGTAACCGAGACGCACTCCAGGCTGTGGGGGAGCAGGCGCTGCGAAGAGTGATCAGGAGGATTAGGAACTCCTATTACGCTGCATGGGGGACGCAACGGAAGTTGCGGTATGCTCGCGATAATATAGCCTTGAGTGATTCGATCATGGCCAAAGTGGAAGTGCGGGCACGTGTAGGAGAAGCCCACCCGTTAGAAGCACTGACTGCCCGGGTCCAGCAGTCGGAGGCCAGAAACGACCTGATGGCGGCTCGAAATGAGCTGGCAGTGGCATACGCTGAGCTGAACAATGCAATGGGGTTGAGCCGCATGGAGTTCGACACATCGGTGGTGCTCACAGATTCTCTGGTGGCGTCATCACGCCCCACCAACATTGACAGTCTTCGTGTGCTCGTCGAGGAGAGGAACCCTCAGTTGTGGGCTGCCCGTGCACGGATGGAGAGTGCAACCGCCTCACGCGCACTCGCGTGGTCAACGCTGCTGCCGAGTTTTACCGTTTCGTATTTTAACCAGATGAGGGACGGCGTCAAGGATTATTACGGCGCTTCGCTGAGCATTTCAGTCCCGCTGTGGTTTATGATGAACACTCGTGGACAGGTCGAAGAATCTCAGGCCGGGATCGCCCTGGCCGAGGCGGAATTTGCAGCTACTCGTAACACCCTTCTTGTGGAACTCCGCACCGCTGTGAGCAATCTGCAGAATAATAGGAACAGCGTCCGCCTGTATGAGACCGATCTGATCCCGCAGGCGGAGGAGGTCTACCGGACAGCAAATCGAGGATATGCCACGGGTGACCTGTCGTATCTGGAGTACCTGCAGGCAAGGGTCACGTTACTCGCTACTCGCCGGAATTATCTCACGACCTTGATGAATTATGTGCACTCTGAGACTCTCCTGGATGAACTCACGGGAGAGTCTGATGATATGCAATTGAAATCGGAGAAGCCATGAACCATGTGTTGCGTACTCTCACGATCACCCTGTCCCTTGCTTTGCTTTCAGGATGCGGGACCAAAGAATCTCCGGAACCAACGGGTCATTCTGAGGAACATGATGTGCTCACACTTCCCGCGGGTTCTGTCCGGGAGATCGGCCTTCGGACAACTCAGGTCGTTCGCGCACGGCTTACAGGCAGCCTTACGCTGGCCGCCCATGTCGTCGCCGATCAGGACAAGGAGGCCCGAGTCGGCTCACTCGTCCCCGGTAGAGTCCAGCGCGTCTTCGTGAAGGCAGGTGATCGAGTGTCGAAAGGCGATGTCCTGATGACGATTGAAGGGCTCGACGTCGGCGAGATCATGGCCGGCTATCTGAAGGCAAAGGCGGCGCTGGACTACACGAAGGCGGCCCATGAGCGTCAAAAACAGCTCTACGGAGAAAACGTCGTATCGCAGAAGCTCTTGCTTGAGGCGCAGGCGGAATACGAAAAAGCGCTCGCTGAACTGCGGGCGGAGGACCGAAGGCTTCATTCAGTGGGACTGAACCACGACGTGGTTACAGGCGGAGCAGATGTGGAGCATGCCGCCGGAACCCTCCCGGTGCATGCTCCCATCGATGGGATCGTGGGAGAGCGGAATGTCGTGATCGGTCAATTCGTCGACGCCTCCGTCACAGCATTTGTCATTCTGAATACCCGGACCGTCTGGGTGGACGCGCAGGCGTACGAAAAGGATCTCGCCAGGATCAGCCACGGTGCGTCGGTGACCTTCATCGCGGACGGCCGTACGGATCAGAAATACGCCGGTACCATTTCGTTCATCGGTGCGATGGTGGACGTGCACACCCGGACCATCACCGTGCGTGGTGATTTTCGGAACCCCGGCCTGGCACTCAAGCCCCAGATGTTCGGCACAATGCGGATCTCCCTTCCGGGAACTGCCGATGGGATCATCATCCCCCTGGAAAGCCTCCTGAAGGATGGTGGACGCGAGTATGTCTTCGTGCAACGATCGGACACCACATTCGAGAAACGATTCGTAACGAGTGGCGTGTCTGTGAGCGAGGGTGTTGAGATAACGAATGGTCTCACTGTCGGCGATCATGTCGTCAGTAGCGGGGCCTTCTATCTTAAAAGCGAAATGAAGAAGGAAGAATTCGAGGGAGACGAACATTGATGCTGGAACGGATCATTGAAACGACGCTCCACCAGCGAGGTCTCATCGTGTTCCTCTCGCTGGTCATCGCTGTGGCCGGTGTGTATTCGTATGTGACATTGCCCATCGACGCTTTTCCCGATGTGACGAACATCCAGGTGGAGATCGTCAGTCACGCCGATGGACTGTCCGCCATTGAGATCGAACGCAATGTCACCTACCCGATTGAAATGGCGATGCGCGGACTGCCCGATCTGGAACAGATGCGGTCGGTTACAAAGTTCGGACTCTCGATCGTGACGCTTGTCTTCAAGGACAATGTCGACATCTATTTTGCCCGGCAGCTGGTTTTTGAACGTCTTGAAGAAGCAAGGGATAACGTTCCCAAGGGGTAGAGATCGGGATGGGGCCCATTGCAACCGCCATGGGCGAGATCTATCAGTACACTCTGGAAGGCCCGATGCCGGAGGATTCTGCCGCGAAAAAAGCATACCTGACCAACCTGAGGACGATCCAGGAGTGGGTGATCACGCCACAGTTGAAATCGGTGGCCGGGGTCAATGAGATCAATTCATTTGGCGGGTATTTCAAACAGTATCAGGTCGTCATTTCCCCCGGAAAAATGGTGGGTTTCGACGTGACGCCCGACGCTGTGTTCGCGGCTATTGAGAAGAACAATGAGAACGTCGGTGGCAATATTCTGGAGCGGGGTGCGGATCAGTATATTGTCCGCGGCGTTGGCCTCATCTCAAGCATTGAGGACATCGGCAACATTGTCTTGAAATCTCACAGCGGAGTGCCAACGTACGTGAAGGACGTTGCCTCCATCCAGATCGGTGAAGCAGTCCGGATGGGCGCCGCAGTGAAGGATGGGAAGGATGAGGCGGTCGGTGGGATCGTGATGATGTTGCGCGGCGAGAATAGCCGTACGGTGGTGGAGCGGGTGAAGGCGAAGGTCGAAGAAATCAACGGCAACAATCTCCTCCCGCCGGGAATACGGATCGTACCGTACTACGATCGAAGCGACATCGTGACAGCCAGCGTATCCACGGTGACGAAGGCACTGCTTGAAGGCGGCATCCTTGTCCTTGTGGTGCTCTCTCTGCTCCTGAGAAGCTTTCGGGGGAGCATCGTTGTGCTCATCGCGTTGCCACTCTCTTTGTTCGTGACATTCGTCGTCATGAAGACCATCGGATTGGGAGCGAACCTGATGTCTCTTGGAGGGCTCGCAATCTCCATAGGGATGATCATCGATGCTACTATCATCCAGGTGGAGAACGTCCAGCGACATCTGAGCGAATCAGGGAACGACCGGCCGCCGCTGATGACCGTTCTGCGATCGGTTCTGGAGGTCAGGAAGCCCAGCATCTATGGAGAATTCATCATTGCTTTGACATTCATCCCCATCCTCTCGCTCGAGGGGATCGAAGGGAAGATGTTCGGTCCGTTGGCTCAAACAGTGGCAGTTGCGTTGCTGTCGTCCCTCCTCCTGTCCATCTTCGTCATCCCCGTGTTGTGCCTTCTCTTCCTGCGGCCACAGCCGGAGAAACCGAGTCCTATCATGGAGTTCGCCAGGAAGGTGTACGCGCCGATGCTGGAACAGGCGTTGTCCCGGCGTGGGCTGCTCCTGTCTGTCTCCGGTGTGTTGCTTGTCGCGGCGATCGTCCTGCTGAGTTTCATGGGAACGGAGTTCATCCCTGTCATGGACGAGGGAGCATTCGATGCAGATGTGTCCCTGTTGCCTGGCGTATCTCTGGCGAAGGCCATCGAGGTGAATGACCATGTGGCAAGAAAGCTGAAGGCGTTTCCTGAACTCGGGACAGTGGTGTCCCGGATCGGCCAGACTGGCGTAGCACTTGATACTCGCGGTGTTGACAAAACAGGGTACGTTGGCATATTGAAGCCACGGTCAGAATGGAGCAGGGGGTGGACACGGGAGGAATTGACTGATGCCATGCGGGAATCTCTGGAGTCGATCCCTGGTGTTGCTTTCAGCTTCAGCCAGCCGATACAATGCCGCATCGACGAACTCGTGGCCGGCACGAAAGCTCAATTGATCCTCAAGCTTTTTGGGGACGACATTGAAGTCCTCAGAGGGAAGGCCGAGGAGATCACCAGGGTTCTTGGTTCGATACGGGGCCGGACAGACCTCGTCGCCGAGAAGGTTTCCGGACAGCCGTATATTACCGCAACGATCGACCGGGCTAGGATTGCCCGCCTTGGGATCAATATCAGTGATGTACAGAACATCATCGAGATCGCGGTAGCAGGAAGGACCGCGTCAAAGTTCTATGAAGAGAACCGGAACTTTGAGATCGTGGTCCGATTACCTGAAAGCAACCGGAATTCGATTGAAGCTCTGGCGGATGTCCTCGTACCTACCCCGACCGGAAGCAATGTGCCGTTGGGGCAGCTGGCAGACATACGGGAAGTCGAAGGACCTGTGCAGATCAGTCGGCAGGACGGCATCCGCAGAATCGGCATAGAAATGAACATCAGCGGGCGTGATATCGGCTCTTTCGTCGCCGAAGCAAAGCAGAGGATCGCGCAAAACGTTCTACTTCCCCCGGGATACTATCTCACCTGGGGCGGTCAATTCGAGAACCAGGAGCGGGCAATGAATCGGCTGATGATCATTGGCCCCATTGCGGTTGGAATGATCCTTCTGTTGCTCTTCCTCACATTCAGATCCATCAGGCTGGCCCTCCTGGTCATATCTATCCTGCCGCTTGCCCTGATCGGCGGGGTCTTTTCGCTGTTCATATCCGGCTTGTACCTGTCTGTGCCAGCCTCGGTGGGATTCATCGTTCTGTTCGGTGTGGCAGTGTTGAACGGTGTCGTCATGGTGTCACATATCGCACAATTGAGGGAAGAAGGGTTGGAGCAGCGCGAGGCGATCGTGCGAGGGAGTAAGGACCGTCTGCGTCCGGTCCTGATGACCGCATCGATCGCTATCTTCAGTTTGATCCCCATGCTCTTTGCCACCGGGGCTGGGTCTGAGATCCAGAAACCACTTGCAGCCGTGGTTGTCGGTGGACTCATCAGTTCCACGCTTCTCACACTATTGGTCATTCCGTCTCTCTATGCCTGGTTCGAGAAGCGCACAGCGGAAACAGAGATGTGAGCAGGTGAAGAGCTGAATACAGCAGGGGTCCATCATAAACGAGGTCCAGGCGATCATCCGTCCGTTCAAGATGCCGGAGGTGATCGACGCAGGGACACTACCTCGTTGAGATAGGTGAGCGCGGGGATATTGCGATCGGAGACGAATTCACAGCATATCAGGGGGTGAACAAAGTCTGATCCCTTTCCCACCGATCGGCTCCACAGACCTCGCAACGCGTCAACAAGGGGAAACTCAGCGTTGCTGGTTTCCTCGACAAGAGGCACGTCATTCTCTGGAACAAGAGGTCCCGGGTTCAAATCCCGGCGCCCCGACTCAAAATGAACAGAAGTTTCGTCTACCGGGGGGGGCGAAATGAAGCAGTATGACGGAAGGCAACTTCGAATCTGAGGTTGCCTTTTGTCGTTCTATGATGCACATTACAGTATTGTTCCTTTAGTCTTGGGGAGGACTAGTCGTGACGCCTGCGTTCGGTTTGCACCTGCCAGTCAGAACTTTCAATCCACTCGTGACCCTCGCGGCACTCAGTCGCATTGTCCTTGGCCTCCTGGTCCTGTCGCTCGGAACCGTCATGGGCCACGCACAATGGGTCCAGGTCAACAACGGCCTGAAAGATCTCACCATCAATGCTCTGGCAACCATCGACACCGCGGTCTTTGCCGGGACGGCGAAAGGGCTGTATCGATCCACCGATGCTGGAGAAAGCTGGGCTCATATCGACCCGGATACATCTGCGGTCCGGCGGATCGCGACCGACGGGAAGCGTCTGCTGATTCAATCGGACAGCTCCCTTGTATACTCCTCTGATCGGGGCTCGAGCTGGATCAGAGTCAAGGCTACTGCTTGGTGGGCCAACGACAATACCATCAGCACGATCGCGGTCAGGGATACGCTTGTCATGGTAGGGACCTATGGCTCGACAACGGGAGGAGCCGTCCTGGTCTTTCGATCATCAGATTTCGGTGCGTCGTGGACTGCCCAGTCTACTCCTGATCCCTTTTTCCATGACCGGGGAGGCGTGACCAGGATCTGCTCCGCCGACTCGCTCGTCTATCTGGCCATGCGCGATGAAGAATCGGCGGGGGATATCTATCGCTCGATGGACAATGGCGGCAACTGGACCGCACTACCACGATTTCCTCGGGTGAATGACAGGTGGGTCGGCATCAGCGATCTGGCTGTCGTTGGCTCTTCTCTCTACACGACGGTCTACTACTACGGCGGAGGTACAAGCGTCCGCAAATCGACCGATGGCGGTGTCTCATGGACCACTGCTGAGTCCCATGGTCCCTTCGGGACATTCGAGAATCTCACCTCCAATGGACGGAGCATCCTGGTCAGGACGGGGGACATCATCCTCCGGTCTCAGGATAACGGAACGACATGGAAGAATATTTCGGGATCTCTTGCCGGTCAGTCGGTGCGTTGTTTGGCAATGAGCGAGCGTGAAGCGTACGCAGGTGTGACCGGCATAGGAGTCTTCCGCCTTGATCTGGCGGGCGGTCTGGGTGTGAGAGTCATCGACCCCGGGGGGGAACGTGGCATCCCGACGGAGTTCTCGCTTGCGCAAAACTATCCCAATCCTTTCAATCCGACAACGACGATCTCCTACGGCGTGCCGTCACGCACGCACGTGACCCTGAAAGTGTTCAACACCCTCGGACAGCTGGTCAGGGTCCTCGTGGACGGGGAGCAAGTAGCAGGGAATCATCAAGTGACATTCGATGCTTTCGCTCTCGCAAGCGGCGTGTATCTGTGCCGGATGCAGGCCGGCGCATTCACCGAAACCCGCAAGCTCGTTCTGGCACGATGAATGCCAGGGTGCACTGTCCCTGATGATGGTGGGCAATGAACCGCCGCGTACGGAACCGTACGCTGGCTGGTGTGGCAGGGATCTCCGGGGTGATCTCCCCGCGCCACAACAGAGATCAGGCAATTGCCGGTCCGATGTTCTGTGCATTCACACAACGTTGGCTTGAGAAGAAAACGGCGCCCTCGATCATCGAAGGTGCCGTTTGTGTTGTGTGCCCGGCACGGGCACCACCATTCCGATCGTTCCCGTCTTCCTCTACCTGCGACCTGCTGGCGTCATATTTAGGACTTTCAAGGGAACGTTTCCCGGGTGCTGCCCGTTGAGTCTTCTAACCGACTCTACCGAGAAAGGACAACCGCCATGGGCGAACGCCCCAAAGTGTGTATTGACCGCCTCCTCCCGCGCGATCTTATGAAGTTCCACCCCACCCGGCGTATGAGATCCGGCGTCGTACGTGCGATCTCGCCGATCGGGAAGACGTGGATGAATGGTGAAACGCTCACTGTGCGTTTTCTGGGCGGCAGCCCTGCCGAACAGGCTCTCGTGAAGGAGCAAGCCGGGTGGTGGACCCAGGTTGCCAACCTCACATTCGCATTCACAAATGTTGCCAATGCACGGATCCGGATCGCGTTCGATCCCAATGACGGAGCGTGGTCCTACATTGGCACGGATTGCGCCGATATTCCCTTGAACGAACCCACAATGAACCTGGGGTTTCTGGATGGAGGAACCGCCGCCCATGAGTTCGGCCATGCGATCGGTCTGGCACACGAACACCAGAATCCCGCGGGAGGGATCCAGTGGAACGAGGCCGTGGTCATCAGCGAAATGGCCAAGCCCCCCAATAACTGGGATGAAGAGACGACGCGTCATAACATCCTGGAGAGGTACCGCGCCGACCAGATCAACGGGACCGCATTCGATCCGGACTCGATCATGCTCTATTTCTTCCCCCCGTCGTGGACGCTCAATGGTGTTGGCACGGAAGAGAACAATGTCCTTTCCGCGTTGGACAAGGCATTTGTCGCAGGTGCAAAGATGTATCCGAAGACCGGACCCACACCCGCAGACGCCAAAGTATTGTCCGTCAATGCAAAGCGCCGAACGCAGGCCTCCATCCGGAAGTATGGAGAGGAGGATCTCTTTCAGTTCACAGCGGAGAGAAACGGACGGTACGTCATCAATACACTGGGTCCTACGGATGTGGTGATGAAGCTGTTCGGCCCCAACAGCGGAACGGCACTCATCGCTGAAGATGATGATTCAGGTCTCGATACCAATGCATTGATCTCGTCAGAACTGATCGCGGGGACGTATTTTGTTCAGATCCGGCACTACAACAAGGCGAGTGGGAAAGGGAAGTACACGATCAAGGTCCGATCGCTCTAGAGTTCGCGCTGGTACACGTAGACCGTGACCGGTTCCCGGTCGGCTCTGGTCGAACGCCACTCTTTCACGGTCAGTGTCATGAGGTCGGCAGAAACTGTGTACTCGCCGGTTGTTGTCACGATGTACTCTCCCTGAGATGTGGCCACCCTGGCCACGGTCTCCATCAGGAGCGTCGTTCCATCTTCCTTCCATGCAGCAGTTGTTTGAATACTGTCCGTCCAGCCTGCCGAATATCCCATCCTCCTCGTCACTTCTTCAGCCCCCGCGACCGGCGGACCTCCGATCACGAGCGTCTTGGACGTCTGCCGTTCGCGATTGTGAACATAGCGGTGCTCGCGGGCGGTGGTGGTGATGCTCATGACCCGTCCACGATGCGCAATGGTGAGCTCATATGATGATGGAAAGACGTTCTTGCTCTTAGCCCGATCGAGCTTCCAGTGGCCGGAGAAATCCGGCTTCTGGTCGAGAAAGCGCGTGACCGTCGTGGGCCGCCTGCCTGCCATGATCATGAACTCGGCGGGTGGGACAACCTCGAACTCCGGGCCCAGCTGGTCAACAATGGACCTCATGCGTTGGACATCGTTGTCCTCGCGGACGTGCACGGGAAGAAAGTACGGTCTGCGGGGATTGATCCGCGCAAGTTCGCGCAGGTCTTCCGCGACCTCCTCCACGGATTTGCGGACCTCGACATAATAGTTGTAGGAAAGGAAGGGACGTCCATCACGGCAGTCAAATGTGTTGGCCGGTCCGTATCCGTTCAAGAAACCAAGGGCCGAGGGGATGTTCTCGTAGTAGGCGTCGACCACACGCTTGGGGAGGTCTGCGTTCCCGACGTGGTAGTCGCCCTCGGAGAAATCCATGATCCCGAAAACGTGCAGGTCCATGCGGCGCATCAGGGAGTCCTCCCGGCGGAGGACCTCCGGAAGCAATTTCGGGGGGAATTGCTTCGGATAGAAATAGCCCGGTCCGCTCAGACTGCCAATGAAGTGATCCTGGTCGGTGGCGGTCTCGTAGTAGTACTGAAGGAGTGCGGGTGCGGTGGTAAGGTACTCTTCGTTCATTTCCCATCCATAGGGGAGGCTCCCGCGACCGGGGCGATTCCAGGAGCCGATGCCGAGGCCGTCGCTCTCGATGAGCGTGATATACACCTTGTCGGCGACGACGGGGTTACGATCATACACCGCCTTCTGCTGGAAGGAAAAATCAGGTGAAAGCGATATGCCGTGGTGGAAACTCAGGTTCGGTACGGATGCAAGTCCCTCCGCCATGATGAGAGCATGACGGGAAACCATCGTGATGTGCTCTTCCTCCTTGTCCTTGCAGTACGAATGCCAGCCGTAGACGTACGACAGGGGCTTCATCTCGCTCATGATACGTTCGGCGAGGGCATACTCCGCGCCGGCGCCCGGTCGCGCCGACAGATCGGAGCAGAACGCCTTGTTGGCGATCGCAAAATCGCCGATCGCGGGCTGCAAGCCGGGTCCATTCTTGAGTCCACGGCAGTGCTCACCAAGATAGACGAGATAGTCACGACTGCAGCGCGGCCAATACACGTCATATGCCCACTGAAAGATCTCGGCGTCGGTCTTGCCGCGGAACCGTTTGCGCAGATCGGCCACGCACCGGAGCCCCAGCTTCTTCATGAGGGGAAGAGACGCCTCCGTTATGACGAGGGCATCCTCGAGACCGGCGATCGTGAAGGAGACCATGAGGGTCGAGATCACCGCGCGATCCCAGATCACATACCCCTTGAGATGTGCGCGATACTTCTTGATGGCGTCGGCCGCGGACCGCACCTCGTTCGTTCGGATGCCATGGCGGTTCTTGTAGAAGTCAAGGATGGGCGTGGTGCCACCATGGACATGGTCTTCCGGATACAAGAGATAGATGTTCGGGACGTTCCTGTTCGCCAATCCCTGGAGACTAATCAACATGGCCTGACGGGGCAGGTCGCCCGCTGCTTCCCAGTCACCGGTGATATCCATGACGGTGATCTCCGGCGCTTCGGGGCGGGGTTCGAAGCCGAGGGCTCCATGGGGGAAGCAGGTGGCGATGGCGGCGCACGCAAGCACAACGATGATCCGGTTCATAGCGGGTTCCTGAAAGGGTGAGCGTGGCGGAGAAGGGTGTGTGCGGGAGTTCTCGCCCCCCCCGGCACAATAGTGATCACGCTGATCGTAGGAGTATAGGGGAGGTGCGGTGAACAAGCAAGTGAGAAATTCCGGCTATTGGCGGGTCATGGCGATGGATGGTCCCGTCGACGTCCTTCCGGGCCATGCATGCCACGTTGGCTGCCAGGCCGCCCGGTGGCTTCTGCGTAGTGACGGAGGAAGCGCGTGACGCGTGTTCGCTCCCGAGGCCGCCAAGCGATCCGTATCGGTACATGCATGCGTTGATGTACGATCGCGGATCCAGGTGTGTCACGGCGTCAGAAGTGGTCCGGCACAAATGTCTGGTCCGTGATCGGCGGACGAACGTACGCAGGGCACTTCTTCCGCGGCGGCAGGACCTGCGCCTTGGGGGTGAGGTTCTCGTGCGGCAGCACCTTCAGCAAATGCGAAATACAATTCAGCCGCGCACGCTTCTTGTCGTCGGCGTCCACCACATACCACGGCGATTGCTTGGTGTCCGTGTGGGCGAACATCTCGTCCTTCGCTTTCGAATACTCCACCCACCGTGCCCGTGATTCCAGGTCCATCGGACTGAGTTTCCAACGCTTCGTGGGATCCTCGATGCGCGCCTGGAACCGCTTCTCCTGTACCTCGTCGCTCACGGAGAACCAGTATTTGATCAGGATGATGCCGTCACGGACGAGCATGCGTTCGAATTCAGGACACGTCCGGAGGAATTCCGCGTATTGTGTCTCCGAACAGAACCCCATCACTCTCTCCACACCCGCTCTGTTGTACCAGCTCCGGTCATAGAGCACCATCTCGCCCGCACCGGGGAGATGCGCGACGTAGCGCTGGAAGTACCACTGGGTCTTCTCCTTCTCCGACGGCGTACCAAGGGCAACGATACGGCACACGCGCGGATTCAGCCTCGTCGTGATCCGCTTGATCACGCCACCCTTGCCCGCGGCATCGCGTCCCTCGAAGAGCACCACGACCCGCAACTTCTTCTCGACGATCCACCCCTGAAGGCTGACGAGATCTTCCTGCAACTTCGCAAGGGCCTTGTTGTACGCCTTCTTGTCGAGTTTCTTCTTCTCGGCCTTCTTGTTGGATGGCACTTCGTCGGATGCTTCTTTCTTGGACTTCTTCTTGGACATTGCCAGTTCTCCGGACGTGCTTCGTACGTTCGATACACCCGCATGGGCCGCGGGTTAGTGGGTGCAAACGGGATGCCTGATTTTCGACGGTTGGAACCCCCGGAAGCCCTCAGAATCCCAGAATCGCGCACTCTTGGCGAATCTGAAAATCGCTATTTTCCGCCATATGGCTAATGCGGTACCAGGCTCGGTCACCAACGATCCCCTGACGCCCCGCGGCAACGGCTGCGCAACCCGACCCCCCCCCTCTCATTCGTTGGCTGAGTTGCCTGCGATCTGGACGTTGACCGGGGGAGCCCCCCGGATCCTGAATGGCGCCGTCAGCAATGTCCGATGGTTTCCCTGGCCGACACGATGTGATCCTCGGTGTTCTTGTGCGTGTCACTGGTGTCTCTTGCAGGAGGTTACGCCAGGGTCGCTTGAAAGTCGATGTGAATTCTGTGAATTGCAGGATGGACCGGCAGAAAGCGGTGCCGCAGAGACGTGGATCCTGTTCCGGGATCTCGCGTGGTTGTGATTGTCGAAGTCCTGTCGTACATTCTGTCGTACCAGCCCGGCATATCTCGAATGGTTTCCACAATACCTCTCCCCGGAGTGCGACGCTCCCATGCAGGGCACAACGCCCATGCCCGTCGTTCCTTCAGAGGTCATTCTTCCCCCTTCCGGCTTCCGGCGATGCTGGCCGTCGCTCTGATGCTCTGCGCTTCACTGTGGGGTCAAACCCCTACCTCGACGACGCTGCAGGGCGACATTCTCTCCCGTGATGGATCGCCGATCCCCCGCGCACATGTTGAACTGACCCATGTTCCCACCAATAGTGTGTATCGCGTATCGGCAGGGGACAATGGCAAGTTTTTCATTGGCGGATTGCGTGTTGGCGGACCGTACACCCTGAAGGTTTCGCATATTGCGTTCGCTCTCCACGTGCGCACCGGGCTGTTCCTCAGATTGCTGGACAATACGCATGTCGGCATCGTGCTCAACCAGGTCGCTCTGCCTGGTGAAGAAGTAGTGATCACCGGGAATCGAACCGACTCTCTGAGCAGGCAATCGCAGGGCGCATCTCTCCATATAGACCGGGACCAGTTGGAAGCGTTGCCGCTCCCATCCGGTTCGCTTGAGGATGCCTACCGGATCTCTCCGTATATGGTCGGGGGGAGCGCACTCGGGATGAACAGAGTGTACAACGATGTGACACTGGACGGGATCGGGATCACTGATCCGTTCAGCCTTCAGCGGGTGGAGAATACCCCGGGGGGGATGCAGGCAAGCCCCCTGGATCTTGAATCGCTCCAGGAGATCCGCGTCGATCTCTCTCCTTTTGACGTCAGGCGGAGCGGCTTCACGGGCGCCGCGATCGCTGCTGTGAGCAGGACCGGTTCGAACACACTCTCCGGATCGGCCCACATCGACGGAGCAGGAGGATGGTTGATCGGGAGAAACCCCGATGATGGCAGGAGAGACTATCGCGGTTTTGCCGACGGCAGTGCTGGCTTTCGCATCGGCGGACCGATCGTAGAGTCACAAGCGTTCTTCTTTGCCACCGGGCAGGTGTCGTCGATGCGGGTTCCGATCGAACGGAGATTCGGCGCGCCGCTGACGCAGGGTTCGACGTACAGCTTTCCGGAGATCATGGTTTCGCAGTTGTACGATACGCTCGCCAGTAAATATGCATTCGATCCGGGCAGGATGGACATCGTCTCGTTGAACCGGGTGTCAGGGAATTTCTTCGGCCGGTTCGACATCGCTCTCCGTCGCGGACAGCAACTCAGCGTGCGGTATAACTTCGCCACCTCCCGCTCCGACAGGCCGCCGCAGGGCTCGACAGTATTCGCGGAAGGGACGCTGGCGCAGAACAGTTCCACGATGCATTCCGTGATCGCCGAACTCAACAGCCTGTTCGGATCGGCACTCTCGAACGAACTTCTCATCGGCTTCACATCACGACGGTTCACGTCGGAACCCCGCGGAACGGCCTTTCCGTTCGTCGATGTCATTGTCACGGATCGCCGCGGTTGGTGGAATCACCTCACGGTGGGGAGCGAGGTCGGAGGGGCCGGACAGCAGCTATCGCAGGACCATCTGGAGATCCACAATACGGTAAGCCTCAGCAGCGGCGGGCATCTGCTGACAGCAGGACTGCAGGGAGAGCTCCATTGGTTCCGGAGCCGGCTCTTCTCTTCGGGCTGGGGACGGTACACCTTCCCTTCGATGGCGGCTTTTACGCGAGGTGAGCCGGCTGAATACGAGTATCGCTATCCACGCTCAGGGTCGGCAGGAGAGGGGAACGCGTGGCATGCACTTCAGTTCGGAGCTTTACTGCAGGATGAGTGGCGGATCTCGCCAAAGGTCTCATTGACGGGTGGCGTACGTGTGGACCTCCCGGTCTTCCCGGATCATCCGCGGGAGAACAGCGCGGTCCGGGAAGCGTTCCTTCCTCTGGGCTATGATCTTTCCACGTCCTCCGTGCCACGTGCCCGGCCCATGATCTCTCCCCGGATCGGCATAAGCGTCTTTCCGAAGGAGGACCGATCGGTCCAGGTGCGGGGGGGAGTGGGACTGTTCACCGGCAAGATCCCGTATTCCTGGATCGGGAATCTCTATGACAATACGGGCCTCGACTATGTCCACATCAAAGAATCGGCTCATCCGCCGGCGTTCGGATCCGACGCGGCACGGCAGCCGGTGCCGGCAACCGATTCTCTTCTGCGCGAAACCGCTGAAGTCGTGGTGTTAAGCAAGGACTTTGTTCTTCCGCAGGAAGTGCGGTGGACCGTTGCGCTGGATCTCGTTCTCCCCTGGGATCTGGAACTTTCCCTTGAAGGTGTGTACTCCCGGACATTGCGCGGGGTTGTCTTTCAGAACATCAACCTCAGGCAATCGGGCAGAACGAACCCTCAGATCAATTACTGGGACCGCAGCGGCGATACACGGCCGGTCTACGGGCAGAGTCTGTCAGAAGCCAGATGGGTGTACTCACGGAACGACGATCGATTCACCGACGTCATGTATATGAGCAATGGCACGAGCGGATCGGCAACGTTTGCGACGGCACAGATCCAGCGCCGGCCCGGCCCGGAAGGGGTCTTCGCGAGCCTTGCGTATAGCTTCGGATCTACCGAGGACCTCAACAGCGGCACGTGGGACAACGCATACGATCAGTGGCGCTACAATCCCGCCCATACACCGAATGAACCCGTGCTGAACTACTCGGCGTTCGACCGGACACATCGGATCGCTCTGGCGTTCTCACTCCGGCAGGAATGGATCGCGGGATACGTGACCACTTTCGGTCTCCTGTATACCGGAGCTTCCGGTATCCCGTATTCATATGTGTACGATGGAGATATGAACGGGGATGGAGAATCTCTGAATGACCTGTTCTATATTCCGGAGCGACAAGCGGAGGTGCTGTTCGTCCGGGCCGATAGTGAGCTGATCCCCCCCGGTGATGTGGCGTACAATCAGTTCTTCTCCTTCATTGCTCATGATGAGTATCTTTCCACACATGGTGGTCAGACCGCGGAACGCAACGGTGCGCGCACCCCCTGGGTCCATCAGCTCGACCTCCGTCTCGCCCAGACAATTCCTGTCGGGGGAGACCATCATCTTGAGATCCATGCCGAACTGATGAATGCCCTGAATCTGCTCAATCCCTCATGGGGGCTTGTGCAGTCGGTGCCGTACCAGAGAGTGTCCGTGCTGCAGTTCTTCAAGCAGGATCAGATCGGACGTCCGCTGTTCCGGTGGGCGCCCAGAACGACCCCTCTTGAACCGGATCCGCTCCTTTCCCGCTGGCGCTTTCGTGCCGGGATCCGGTATTCCTTCTGACGTACCCTGCCGCTCTGCTACACGATCCTTTCCAACGGCACCTGGAACAGGCGGATCTTGTCATCCGCACGATGGATCTGTGCGTTGACCTCCTCGATCCCACCGACCAGCTTCTCCAGAACGTCCTCCTCGCGGATGGCGATCATGAGCACCGCATTGTGGCCCGGAAAGCTCCGGGTTCCGAGATGGGGCTCGGTCCCAGGCCCCTTGCCGGTCACCTGGTCCCACCGGGTGTAGTAGTCGATCCCCAGCTTGCCGAGGAGATCCATCAGCCGCGGGGCGTAGACGTCGTTGCATACCGTGAATACGATCTTCATGGCTGTGTCTCCTTCTTGATGCCGGGGGTGACACGGGTGATCTTCCGGATGAACCCGGCAACCGTGAAGTCGTCGAGTACCGAATACACCACCGGAACGACGAAGAGCGTCAGCAGCGTCGATGTGATGAGCCCACCGATCACCGCCTGACCCATGGGCGAGCGGAACTCGCTTCCTTCTCCGAACGCGAATGCCACGGGCACCATGCCGAACACCATCGCGAGCGTGGTCATAAGGATCGGACGGAGCCGGGTGGACCCGGCCATCACCAGCGCTTCGGCACGCTCGTGTCCCCGGTCGCGGAGCACGTTGGTGAAGTCCACGAGCAGGATCCCGTTCTTGGTCACGAGCCCCATGAGCATGATGATGCCGATCATGGACATCACGGAGAGGGATCCACCGAACAGGAGGAGCGCAAAGACCGCGCCGATGAGGGACATCGGGAGTGCAAGCATGATGGCGAATGGATATTTGAAGCTCTCGAACTGCGCGGCAAGCACGATGTAGACGAAGATGATGGCCAGTCCGAGTGCCAGCAGGATGTTGGCGAATGATTCCGACTGCATCTCGCCCATGCCGACGATCCCGATGGAGTAACCGGCAGGGAGGGTGATGGTCTTGATGCGTTTCTGCATCTCGCCGAGCACCTCGCCAAGCAGCGCGCCGGACAGGTTGGCGTCGATACGGATCTCACGCTGACGGTCGTACCGGTTGATGCGGGACGGCCCCGAAGCCGGTGTGATCTCTGCGACCGATCCGAGCGGGATCAGGACCTTCTGGCCGTTCCCCGCATCCTTGTTGCTCTTGATCGACAATGCGCGCACGTTCTCCAGGGACGACCGGTCGGATTTCTTGAGCCGGACACGGATATCGTACTGTTCTTCGCCTTCCTGGTACTTCGACGCGACGTAGCCATCGACCATGGCGCGCGCAGTCGAAGCGATCAGGCCCACATTGATCCCGAGGTCCGATGCCTTTTCACGATCGATGACCACCCGCACCTCGGGCTTCGACGTCTCGAGGCTGTTCTCCACGTCCGCCGCGCCGGGTGTCGTGCGGAACATGTACTCCACCTGGCTGGCGATGGTCTGGAGCGTGGCGAGGTTCTCGCCGCGAACGCTGAGGATGGCCTGCTTCTGGTTGCCACCCATCCCGCCCGTGGGCATGAGTCCGAAGTTCGCTCCGGGGATCCTGACGATCTCCTGCCGCGCCTCTTCCATGAGCTGATCGAGGGTCTTGCTGCGTTCCGCCTTCTTGACGGTCTTGACAAGGATGGTGCCTTTGGTCACCGGATCGCTGCCGGTGCCGATGGTGGTCAGCGTGGAGATGACCTCCGGACGTTTCCGCAGAACATCCTCTGCTGCTGCGCACAACCGGCTGGTCTCTTCAATGGAGCTTCCCGGTGCGGCGGTGACGATGACGTTGTACTCGCTCTGGTCCATGCTCGGGAAGAATGCCGTTCCCAGGAAGCCCATGACGAAGAAACTCGACAGGAAGATCAGGAGCGAGCCCACGATGACGGTCATCCGGTGTCCGAGCGACCACTGGATCGCACTCCGGTATTTGGCGCTCAGGACCGTGAACATATGATTGAACCAGTAGAGTCCGCGGCGGAGGAGATTGCCCTCGTTGGTGAGTTCCTCATCCTCTTCCTTCAGCCACTTCGATGAGAGCATCGGGGTGAGCGTGAAGGCCACGAACAGCGAGACGAGGACCGACACGGATACCGTGATGCCGAATTCGTAGAAGAACCGCCCGACGATCCCGGGCATGAATGCCACCGGGACGAACACGGCAACGATCGTGAACGTTGTGGCCATGACGGCAAGGCCGATCTCGGCGGTGGCGGCCTTGGCCGCCTCGATGGGCGATTCGCCATCCTGCATGTGGCGGTAGATGTTCTCGATGACCACGATCGCGTCATCGATCAGCAGGCCGACGGCCAGCGAGAGCGCCAGCAACGTCATGGTGTTGAGCGTAAAGCCCAGCGCGAACATGATGATGAAACTCGCGATGATCGAGGTCGGCAGCGCGATGGCGCTGATGAGGGTCGAACGCATGTTCGCAAGGAACAGATAGACCACGATCACGGCCAGCAGGCCTCCATACACGATGTCGAAGAGCACATCGCGGACCGAGTCGCGGATGAACGTGCTGTTGTCGCGTGCCACGGTCAGGTGCAGGTCGGCGGGGAGTTCGTTCTGGATCGCGTTGATCTGCTTCTGGATCGCTTCGGCGACGCGGACGGTATTGCTGCCGGACTGCCGCAGGATGCTGAGGCCCACGGCCTGTCTGCCGTTCAGCCGCGAAAGACTTTCCTGCTCTTTGACGCCGTCTTCCACCGTTGCGACCTCGGAGAGATGGACGACCTTCCCTCCGGGGGTCGCCACGATGACCGACGCGAAATCCCTGACGCTGGTATACTTGCCCATGGTGCGGAGAAGGATCTGCCTGCTGCCCTGGTCCAGATTTCCGGCAGGGATCTCGACGTTTGCCGCACCCACCGCCTGGATGACGTCCTGGATCGACAGGTTGTATGCCTGCATCCGGGCGGCATCCACGATGATCTGGATCTCGCGCTCGGCGCCGCCGACGAGGTCCACACGCCCCACGCCCGGCACGTTCTCAAGGCGTTTCTTCACCACATTCTTCGTGAACGTCGTGATCTCCTTGGGCGTCCGTTCGCCGGACAGGGTCAGCATGAAGATCGGCGTGCTCGCAGGGTCCAGCCGCTGGATGATCGGGTCTTCGATATCCGTTGGCAGGTCGCCGCGGATCGCCGCGATCTTCTCGCGCACATCCTGAGCGCCCTGCTGGCCGTTCACTTCCAGCTTGAACTGGACGACGACGATCGAGACCCCTTCCTGGGAGACGGAAGAGATATGGTCCACGCCGGCAACGGTGTTGACCGCGTCCTCGATCTTCTTGGTGACCTCGGTCTCGATCTGTTCCGGACCCGCTCCGGGGAGCACGGTGGTGGCGGTGACGTACGGAATGTCAACGTCCGGGAACTGATCGATGTTCAGTTTGATATATGAGAACAGTCCCAGCACCACCAGCGCGAAGATCATCATCGTGGCGAAGACCGGGCGTTCTATGGAAACATCGGCAAGCTTCATGGGTATCTACCTGATTGTTCGGTGGAGATCCGGTCAGCGCGCACCGGTCTGCTGCGACACGATGACATAGCTGCTGTCGCGTACGTTGTTGACGCCGACCGTTGCCACGGAATCGGCGGGGGAGAGGCCTCGCAGGACCACGGTCCGCTCTCCGTCGGTCATGCCCGTCTCGACGAGGCGCTGATACGCCCGTCCATTGTTCACCACGAAGACCTTGCTGGTGATGCCGTCCGTCTGAACCGCCACGCTGGGCACGATGAGGGCTCCGGTGCCGGACCCGATCCGGGTGCGGATCCTGGCGAACATTCCGGGACGGAACCACCGGTCCGGGGTGTTCGTGAACATCGCCTTCACTTCGAACGAGCGGGAACGGACATCGGCGGAGCGGGAGATCTGCAGAATGGTCCCCTGCACGCTCAGATCCGGGCGCGCCTCCGAGGAGATCGACACCTTCTGACCGATGGCCAGTGAGGCGACATCGGATTCATTCAGATTGAAGATCGCCTTCATCCGGCCGATCTGGGCGACCGTGGCAATGGGAACTCCGGGAGAGGTGAGATCGCCGATATTGACGTTCACGGCGGTGATCACGCCGCCGATGGGTGTGGTGAGCTCCACCATGCTGCGCGCTGCGACGTAGTTCGCTCTGGCGACATCATGTTGGGTCTGGACACCATCCAGCGTTTGGAGCGACACCGCGCCTTCGGCATACAGGGACTTCATCCGTTCCAGCGACTTCTCGGCATTCCGGAAGCTGGCCTCGGCCTGATAGAATTGCGATGAAGCCCCGGCTTTGTCGAGCGTGACGATCAGCCGCTCCGCGGGTACCGCGGCCCCGACCTGGACATGCACCTTTGCCACGCGTTCCGAGATCTTCGGAACGATGTTCGCCTGTTCCTGTCCCTCGAGGGTGGCAGAGTAGGTGCGCTCCACGGAGAGTGCACCGGTGCTGACGACCGCAACATCGATGGGAACGGCGATCTTCGCGCGGTCAACGTCGCCCTGTGCCGCTTCGTTTTCATGGGTCCCGCAACCGGCCAGCAGCACAAGCATCACGAGGCCGGCGATGGCCGCGGTGCGGCCGGCAATGATCTGAAAAGTGGTGTTCACGAGTCTGGTTCTCCTGATTATTCTCATTCGCGTGTGGATCATGCGCAGCGTGTCAACGCTGGCGCCCGACAGCATTCTCCCATTCGGCCCGTGCGACGAGGTAGTCGTAGATGCCCTGGGCATAATTCGTTTGTGTGCGCGTCATGGCTACCTGCGTGTCCATGAGCTCCAATTGCGTCCCCACGCCGCTGGTGAAGCGGGTCTGGGCGATGTGCACTGCTTTCTGGGCCTGACCGAGAGACTTGACCTGCCCGTCGATCCGTTTGCGGGCCTCGGCCATGCGCAGTTCGAGGGACTGGATCTGGAGACGGAGTCCCTCTTCGGCCTTCTGGCGCAGGGTGACGATCTTCTGATGATCAACGATCGCCTGTTCGGTCCGCGAGCTGGTCCGGAACCCATCGAAGATCGGGATGGAGAGCTTGAGTCCGACATTGAATGAGTTCGCCCAGAGATAGTCTTTGAAGATGAAGGAGTTGTCCTGCGATTGCCACATATATGCCCCGGTCAGGTCGAGCGTGGGGTAGTGCCCCGCACGCTCCACGCTGATGTTCTTCTGCAGCAGCGACTCCTGAAGAGCGAGCTGTGCGATGCTGGCGTTGGTGGCGACGGCCTCGCGCCGGCGGGACTCGAGCACGTCGGGCTGAATGTCCTGATAGGCCAGCTCTCCCTGCACATCGATATCCTGATCGAGAGGGAGAGCCAGGACGTTCTTCAGGTTGTTCTTGGCGAGCAGCAGGCCATTCTCCGCGGCGATGGAGAGGGGCTCGGTATTCGCTACCTGCACTTCGGCACGCAGCAGATCGAATTCTGCCGCGGTCCCTTTGTTGTACTGCGCGCGCAGGTTCTCGAGGTTCGCCCTGACGACATCCAATCCTTCGCGATTGGCACGGACGAGCTCGCGGGCGAGGAGGACGGTGTAGAATGCCTTCTTCGTCTGCAGCGCGACATTCTCTTCGGTGACCTGATAGCCGCGGTCAGCGTACTCGGCGTACGTGGTCGCGATGTCCAGGGCCGTGCCGACCCGGAAATTGAACAACGGCTGGTTGAGTGTGGCCGACGCCGCGTAGGCATTGGCCGAACCGAACTCGATCGTCATCGTCTTGTCGGTCGGGTTGATGAGGCTGTTGGGCGGCACGAACATCACGGCGTTCTTGATGTTCCTGGTGTAGACACCCGACACATTCAGTTGGGGGAATGCCCCGGACCGCGCTTCGGTGATCTGGGCGTCCGCCTTGAGGCGGTCCTGGTCGGCCACCTGGATGTCGCGGTTCTGCTTCGCCGCGATCTCGAGCGCCCTGTCGAGGGTCAGGACCATAGGCGAAGTGCCGGTCTGCGCGTGCGCGCCGGTGGCGCTCACGATCATAAGAAGAAGAACGACACTTCTGGCGATCGCGCCGGCAAGCGTCGGTGAGTGAGCATGCATGAGATTATCCTTTGCTGTGTCGAACGGTGATGCCATCAAGGAGTACGGAAACAATGAGACTGGCCTGGCGGTCGACTTCGTCAGGGCCGAGTTCGCCGTGCAGGAAGATGCGTTTGCTGGCGAACCCCCGGATCATATCATCCAGCATCGTGATGAAGTCCGCCGGGTCGCCCTGCCGTATGGTGCCGGCTTCCATTTCTTTCTGGATCAGAGCGCCGACGATGTCGGTCGCGGTCCGCGAGCGGCGAACGATCTCTTTCAAACGCGAAGTGTCGGACTTTCGGCCACCGTGGAGTTCGAGGAAGATCGCGTGGAGAAGCTCCCCGTTGTCGCGGATGTAGAGCATGCTTGCCCGGGCATACGCCGTGAGTCTTGTGCGGAGGTCGCCGGGCCCGGCCGAACACTCACGCGCCGTGGCGATCGAATTTCGATCGCCTGATCGATGATGGCGTGGAAGATATCCTCTTTGCTGGCGAAGTAATTATAGAGGGTCCCCTTACCGAACTCGGCCTTCTGGGCGATCTCGTCGAGGGTGGTGTCCCTGAACCCCTTCGTTGCGATGAGCTCGCGGGCGGCCTTCAGGATATCCTGTTGGCGCGCGCGCTTTTCGCGTTCTTTTCTGGAGAGGGTTTCCTGTGTCGGGTGTTCGCTCATATGACCATTAAGTTGTTCTGATGACCAATAGTTCCATGGAATGACTAATCAGTCATAATATAAACTATCAGGTCGACTGTGTCAAGGAGATTCTTCTCTTACTTTGTCGCCGGGATACTCATCCAGCAAAATTTGACTTTCTGCTCACTCCCGCCTATCTTGGCGCAACTCCGCACCTTCTACTCTCCCATGGGGACATCGGTGAGCCTGGAAAAGATCCTCGTCTACGTCTTCACCCTGGTGTTTTGCGCCGTCGGCCTGGGCATCGGGTACGCTTCCCTTGTCCAATTCGAAGATGAGGACACCTCCCAGGCCTGGATCTTGCTGCTCGCAGGTCTGGTCTTTTTCGGATTCGGGATCGGTGTCTTCCTCATTGCTTCCGCGAGTTTTCGGGCGAAAGAGCGGACCGATGCACTTCGTGCGGCGCATCCGCGTGAACCATGGATGTGGAGAGAGGACTGGGCTTCCGGGAAGGTTTCCAGCAATGCCAGTAGCATGGCCTGGTTCCTCTGGGGCTTCGCGATCCTCTGGAACCTCATCAGCGCCCCCCTGGCCGTGTTCCTCCCCGCTGAGATCAGTGAAGGGAACTACCCTGCACTGCTTGGCTTCCTCTTCCCACTGGTTGGCGTGGGGCTTCTGATCGCCGCCATTCGCAAGACGGTTCAAAGGGTGAAGTTCGGGGATTCGGAGTTCGTGCTCGACCGGATGCCGGGTGTGCTCGGCGGGGAAGTGGCGGGGACGATCGTCCTGCCACAGGGCGTGGCACATGCACAGGCATTCAACGTCCGACTCGCCTGTGTTCATGTCCGCCGTGTGAAGTCGGGTAAGAACACGTCGACCCATGAGACGGTGCTCTGGCAAACGGAGCAGGCCATCCAGCATGCCATGCCGTTCTCGCAGGGGATGCCGCAACGCATCACGGTGCGGTTCCGGACGCCGTACGATGCACAGCCGACCGATGAGCGTGATCCGAACAACAAGCATGTGTGGAAACTGACCGCCGGCGCGGATGTGCCAGGCGTCGATTTCGCCGCAGAGTTCGAAGTCCCCGTCTTCAAGACGGACAGCTCCTCCGCTCAGATCACGGAAGAGTCGCTTCGCTCCGAAGAGGTCGCTGCCCATCCGCCCCTGGCCACGTCACCGGACACAACCGGTATCACGGTGGTCCCGGGTGCAGCAGGAGGAACGGAGTTCATCATCAAGGCGAACGGCAACAGTGCAGGATCGTTCGGCGCTGCCATGGTGTTCCTGATCTTCATTGGGATCACGGGACTGATCATCTACTTCAGCGGCCCCGGCTTTTTCGCGCTCATCTTCGGTGCGATCGGCGTGGTCGTTGCCGGGCTGGGGGTCTTCGGCGTCTACGGCGAAAGCCGCATCGTCGTTGAGGACGGCCACGTCAGTGTCCGTAACATCCTGTTCGGCAAGATGTGGGGGAAACGTGTCCCGTGCGAGAGTGTCGAACGGATCGGTGTCAGGGGAGATGGGAAGCAGGGGAGGCATGGCAACTGTTCGGTGACGCTGACGCTCAAAGGAGGGAAGAGCCTGACGCCCATGCAGACCGTGTCCGAGTTGCGGACCGCCGAATGGCTTGCCGAGGAGGTGCGGAAGGCGATGGCCCCCTGGCGGGGCAACTGAGCGGAGAAGCCAGGCAGCGATTTCACGTTTCAGTACTGAACAGTCTCGAGCACGGCGTGGGGGTACCGTGCAGCCACGCACAAGAGCACCCGTGCAGCGCCTTCCGGCCTCCGCCTGCCCTGTTCCCAATTGCGCAACGTGGACGGGCTGATCCCGAGGAGGGATGCGAACTGCCGTTGGGTGAGCCCTAAATGTTGCCTGATCGCTGCCACGTCGGGATACTGGATCTGAAAAGCACGCGTTGGATCCTTTTTGCCCTTCAGGATCTTGCCGCCCTGCCTGATACTCTTCAGAAGCTCATCGTGGGTGCTGATTTTCATGGTAACTCCTGTGCGGCCACAGCCGCTAACACTTTCAGTTGACCCTTCGAAAGGTCGCTCCGTTCGTTCTTTCTGAAGGCAAAGACCATCAGAATGATCATCCTCCCAGGCCCCGGGGGGTGGGGGCCGGCCCCCCCCCCCCCCCCCCCCCCCCCCCCCCCCCCCCCCCCCCCCCCCCCCCCCCCCCCCCCCCCGGGGGGCCCCCCCCCGGCCCCCCCGGGGCCCCGGGGGCGGGGGCCCGGCCCGGCCCCCGCGCGCGGGGGGCCCCCCGAGCCCCCGGGGGGAAACCGGTGTCTCGACGACCGGGAATATACGCCAATGGCGCACTCATGTCAAGCCCCGGGATCCGGAAACCTCGATCGGTTCTCATGCTCTCGCCTCATGGGGAAGTGCTGGCGAGGGAGTACGGTTGACGACAAGCCGATCTCCCCTGCTCTATTGTGGCCGTTTCTACTCATACCCTGATCTTGCATATTTTCTGACAACCCTCATGATTTGACATTGAAGAAGCGGTATTGAATATTGTAGGTAACATTTACCCCCGTCACTCGTATGCTCGTGTGATTGACCCGCGCTGCATGACAGTGGCGATTCTGGGCCGGATCGGGCCCTTTTCCACATCTTTGGAGTCTTCCATGATCCTTCTTGTGCTACTCGGTGCTGTGGTGTTGATCATCGTCTGGGTGATCTCGAAATACAACAGCCTCGTCACGCTACGGGCGCAGGTCGAGAACGGCTGGAAGCAGATCGACGTGCAGCTCAAGCGCCGGCATGACCTCATTCCCAACCTGGTCAACACGGTGAAGGGGTTCATGAAGTTCGAGCAGGACACGCTGGAGAAGGTCATTCAGGCACGCAATGCGGCCACGACGGCAACAGGAGTCGCCGATGCGGCAGCAAAGGAAAGCGCGCTCACCGGTGCCCTGGGAAAACTGTTCGCACTGGCCGAGGCGTATCCGACGCTGAAGTCGAACGAGAACGTGATGCAGCTCCAGGAAGAACTCTCCAGCACGGAGAACAAGATCGGCTTCGCACGTCAGTTCTACAACGACATCGCTACGAAGTACAACATCACCACGCAGGTGTTCCCGGTGAACATCATTGCGAACATGTTCGGGTTCAAGCCGGCGGAGCTCTTCCAGGTGACCGACGCTGCGGAGCGTGCGGTGCCGAACGTCGACCTTTCGCTGAACAAGTAGCGAACGGCCGATGGCTTCCTTGCCAAAGAACATCTACGAGCAGCAGGCACAGAACAGGCGTTTGACCGTCGTGGTCCTTGGCGGGTTCATTCTCTTTGTGGGACTCCTGGGACTCGGCCTGGACATGTTCGTGCTCGGGTACTCGCCCGGGGCCGATGAAGGCATGGGCCTCTTTTCGCTTCCGGTCGCGACGATCGCCGCCGTCGGATTGGGCGGCATCGGTGCAGCGCGGAGCGCTGCCGGTGGCGACACCGCAGTTCTCGCATCCTCCACCGCCGTTCCGGTGGACGAGAACGATCCGAAGTACCGCCAGCTCGTGAACGTCGTGGATGAGATGGCGATCGCGTCGGGCCTCACGCGGCCGAAGATCTATATCATCCCCGATCCGGATCCCAACGCCTTCGCCACCGGGCTGAAGCCGGAGCGTGCGGCGATCGCCGTCACGGAAGGCCTCGTCGAGCGCTTGAACCGTGAGGAACTGCAGGCGGTGGTCGCGCATGAGATGGGGCACATCCGGAATCTCGACATCCGCCTCATGACGGTCGTTGCGGCGCTCATCGGGACGGTCCTGCTGCTGAGCGAGTTCGGTACACGCATGATGCGCTTTGGCGGCGTGAGGAGCGGAGGGAAGAAGAGCGGGAAGGACTCCGGTGGTGGACTCGGGATACTGATGGTCGTGTGGATCGTGGCGCTCATCCTTGCCCCGATCATATCGCAGCTCCTGGCGATGGCGGTCTCGCGTCAGCGCGAATACCTTGCCGATGCCTCCGCGGCGGAGCTTACCCGCAACCCGCTCGCCCTTGCGTCGGCGCTGGAGAAGATCGATAAGGCGGTTGAACCTACGCGTGCGATCAAGAAAGGGACGGCGCATCTCTGCATCGCAGACCCGCTCGGCCGTCCGGCGAATGAACGGGAAGGCGTGGCGGCGGACCTCTTTGCTACGCATCCGCCCATCGCGAAGCGTGTCGCCCTGTTGCGGGGCATGGCGTATCAAAAGGTTGTATAGGGGCGGTGTTATTGCCTCCCGCCTGCGCGGCATCCGGTCATCGCCCCCCCCGGAGTGCGCGGTGCATGCACCGCCCCATGCAGTTGCAGTGTCCAAGGTAACTACATCCAACAACGGAGGTGCATGTGAGCAGTGGCTTCCAATTCGGTGAGCGGGTCGAAGGCTACACCATCCCGGTGGTGAATGAACGTGAAGTGCGTGCGGCGGCGGGGATCCTGTTCCTGGCGACGTTCCTCTCGCTGATGTTCATCATGTTCGATCTGCAGTTCCTGCCGATCAAGTACGTCATCACGCTGTTCCTGACAGATTTTCTGATCCGTGTCTTCATCAACCCGAAGTTTGCGCCCACACTCATCCTCGGCCGGCTGATCGTCCGCAACCAGGTCCCCGAGTATGTCGGTGCACAGCAGAAGAAATTCGCGTGGGCGATCGGCGTCATCCTCGCGGCAACGATGTTCGTGCTCATGGTGCTCATGAACACGTACAGCATCATTTCCGGCCTCATCTGCCTGGTCTGTCTGATCTTCCTGTTCTTCGAATCCGCCTTCGGCATCTGCCTCGGTTGCATGGTCTATCCCTGGATCTACAAGGAGAAAGCGCAGTACTGCCCCGGTGAGGTGTGCGATGTGAAGGCGAAGCAGGACATTCAGAAGACCTCGTGGAAACAGGCGCTGGTCCTGGCCGGGTTCATCGCGTATGCCGTTGGAGTTGTCTACGTTGTGAATGACAATTTCGGTTCCATGCCGCACGACCTGTTCGGCGCCAAAGCCGCGGAATTGCACAGTCCAACGACTCCGCAGTGACCCTGTCACGGTGTGGGGGGCTGCCTGCGGCACCCCCACACATTTTGCTGGCCGGGAGACTCTCTGCCGGATTGCCGCTTCTCTTCCCTTGAACACCATACCCTCCCGATGTATATTGTCCACGGCCCCTCCTGGCGTTCTGCCCGCGTGACCAGGATGCGGCGCGCTCTGAGATCCTTCGCACGACACATATCGGATTCCTGCATGCCTGTGGTCCGCTTTTCCCTTCTGCCCTCTGTCGTCCTTGTCCTCCTGGGTGCCTCAAGCTCTCTCATGCTGGCGCAGGACGTCCCCGTCGTCCGCGCTGTCCGTGTGAAGACGGCACCGCGGATGGACGGTGTTCTGAACGATGCCGTGTGGCAGCTGGCACGTCCGGCGACGGGTTTCCTTCAGCGCGATCCACTCGATGGGGCGCCGGCGTCGGCCGCATCCGAGGTCCGCGTGCTTTACGACGATGATGCGCTGTATTTCGGTTGCCGGTATCACGATCCCGAACCCGCGAAGATCACCTCACGGCTTGCGCGCCGCGATGATGAAGAGGATACCGACAGAGGTTCGGTGCGCATGGATACCTTCCATGATCACCAGAATGCCTACGAACTGACCTTCAATCCTGCCGGCGTGCGCGTGGATATCCTTCAATACCGCGATGGCCAGTACGAGGACAATTCGTGGGACCCCGTCTGGCAGGTGGAGACCAGGATCGACTCGCTCGGATGGACCGCTGAGTTGCGCGTGCCCTTCAGTATCCTCCGGTATCCCGACGTCCCTGATGGGGTGGAGCAGACGTGGGGCATCAACTTCTTACGGTCGGTGTTCCGTACCCAGGAAGACTCGCGATGGTCATGGACCCCCAAGTCCGTGCAGGGGCTCGTCTCCCGGTTCGGACACCTGGAAGGCCTTGTCGATCTTCCCAGGCCCCGCCGCATCGAGATCATGCCTTTCGGACTCCTCCGGCAGGAATGGCGGCCGGCGAATGGTGCCGCAGCCGGTTCCACGTTGCGGGGCAACGGCGGTCTTGATCTGAAGGTCGGGCTCTCGAACAACTTTGTGCTGGATGCGACGATCAATCCGGACTTCGGACAGGTGGAAGCCGATCCGGCAGTGCTCAATCTCTCCACGTTCGAGTCGTTCTATCCGGAACGCCGTCCGTTCTTCATTGAAGGCATGCAGATCTTCCGGTTCTCCACATTCGGCGGCGATGGCGCCGGCCCCGGATTGTTCTACTCGCGGCGCATAGGTCGCGCGCTGGGCGATGATCGAGTGCCGCTGGAGAGCGGAGAACGCCTGGTGCGGGCTCCGCAGGCATCCACGATCATCGGTGCAGTGAAGGTCGCAGGCAAGACCTCCGGCGGCCTGTCCGTCGGGGTCCTGCAGGCCGTCACCGACCGGGAGTTCGCGGTCGTGGAAAGGGGCGGACAAGAATTCGAGCGTCAGGTGGAAAATGAAGCGAGCTACTCACTGATCCGCCTGAGGCAGGATGTTCTTGATGGGTCATCCATTGGGGTGATCGCAACCGCGATGGCGCGGAGAACGCAACTGCCGTCATTCACCGGCGGACTTGATTGGCATCTGTTCGATGCCGACCGGAGCCATGGCCTCACGGGATTCCTGGCCGGGTCGCTTGTCGGGAACCATGAGGGGAACCGGTTGGGCGGGATCGCCGGGAACATAGAACTCTCGCGTACCGCGGCGGAACACTGGCTGTGGAGCATCAGTGCGGATATCACGACGAAGCAATATCAGATCAATGACATGGGCTTTTTCCGCCGGCCGAATGACTACGGTGCGTTCGGGACGTTGACCTATAAGGAAGAGAAGCCCGCAGCCGTCGTGCGCCGGTATTCGTTCAGAGGGATGCTCCACGAGCGTCGCAATTTTGACGGCGCCGGGATCAACCGCAGTGTACAACTCGAGAGCAGCGTGCTGCTCACCGGGTTCGAAGAATTCGGGTTCTCGGCAGGGTTGGATGCCGGCAGGTACGATGACCGGGAAACCCGCGGGAATGGCCTCTACGAGCGGCCGTTGTCCGGGTTTGCGGAGCTGTCGGCAAGTTCCGACTACCGCAAGGATGTCGTGGTCTCCGCCGAGTTGCGGCACTCGTGGGACCGCCACGGGAAGCGCGGCTATGCATTCGAAACGGAACTGGAATTCCGGCCGGCATCGTGGACCTCCTGGGAGATCAGCGGGGAAGGGGACATCATCAATGACCAGGAAGCGTGGATGACGAACGAGGATCTCGGGCAGGGATCGCGCAGCATCTTTGCCGACCGGGACACGCGGGCGATCAGTGCCACGGTGCGTGGGTCCGTTACCTTCCACCGCGATATGACGCTGCAGTTGTACGCACAGATGTTCACAGCGAAAGGCCGGTACCGGAATCCCCGCGTGTTGCAGACCGCTTCGATCTTTGGCCCGTTCATGGGAACCGTGGCGGGAGATTTCGCGGGGCAGGAATTCAACATGAACCTTGTCTTCCGGTGGGAGTATATGCCGGGGAGCACGCTGTACCTGGTCCTCTCGCAGGCGCGCCTTGCCGGATCGGACAACTACTATGCGTCGTGGGGCCGGGATGTGGCCGACCTGTTCGCGTCTCCGCCGTCGACGGTCCTTATTGGAAAGATGACGTTCTGGTGGAATATCTGATACTTCCGTACATTCATTCCATAGACTCTTGAGTCCTTCGACCCATCTTACCTGGAGCAATGCAATGACCCTCCGTCGCGTCGTCTATGCCATCGCACTGAGTATTGGTGTCAACGCCGGTGCATCCTCACAGCAAACGCCGGATATCGATGCCTACGTTGAGGCCGTCCGGAGCACTTTCGATGTCCCCGGCATCTCCCTGGCGATCGTGAAGGACGGCAAGGTCGTCCTCGCGAAGGGATACGGCATCAAGACCGTCGGGAAACCCGAGAAGGTCGATGCCCATACGCTGTTCGGGATCGCGTCCAATACGAAACTCTTCACCGCAACGGCACTCGCCCTCCTGGTGGAAGAGGGGAAGATCGAATGGGATGCCCCGGTCGTCCGCTACCTGCCCTGGTTCCAGCTTTCCGATCCGTATGTCACACGCGAGCTGACGGTCCGCGACCTGCTCGTTCATCGCAGTGGACTCGGCCTCGGGGCCGGCGACCTGCTCTGGTGGCCGCCATCGACGTACACGCGGAATGAGATCGCACGCCGCCTGCGCTTCATCCCGCTCAGCACGAGCTTCCGCAGCGCCTATGCCTACGACAACGTGCTGTACCTTGTGGCCGGGGAACTGATCCAGGCCGTGAGCGGGCTTACATGGGAAGACTTCGTGACGTCCCGCATCCTCAAGCCGGTCGGGATGCTGGAGAGCACGGTGCGCCATGGCGATCCCGGGCAGGCAAAGAACATCGCCACGCCACATGCACCTATCAACGGTACGGTTCAACCGGTGAAGTCCTTCGACAGCGACAACACGAATCCCGCCGGTGGCATCAATGCCAATGCGGTGGATATGGCGAAGTGGCTGATCACCCAAATGGATTCCGGGCGCGTCGCCGGCGGATCGCCTCTCTTCTCGCCGCGCACCACCAGACAACTCTGGGGTATCGTCACGCCCCTGGGCATCGGCGAACCAGCACCGGAACTCGCCGCTCTCAAGCCTGAATTCAACGGGTATGCGCTCGGGATCCAGGTCCGCGATCTTCGCGGGGTGAAGTTGCTCACGCATACCGGTGGCCTCCCGGGGTATGTCTCGCGCGTGACGATGGTCCCGAAACTGAAACTCGGGATCGCGGTGCTCACGAACCAGGAATCAGGTGCTGCATTCGAATCGCTTACGTACCTCATCCTTGACCACTTCCTCAAGCAGCCATACACGGATTGGCCCGCAGCGTACAAACGTGTCAACGCGCGGCGGGATTCGATCCAGGCTGCGGCCGACCGGAAGCGTATGGTCAGGGCGGACAGCGCCGCCATCCCGCCGCTTCCGCTCGAGCGGTATGTTGGCACATACACCGACCCCTGGTACGGTGAGATGGCGATCTCCCTCCAGGCGGGGAAGCTGCAGATCAGCATGAAGCACACACCAGCGCTCCAGGGAGCGTTGGAATACTGGCAGTATGGCAGTTTCATCGCCCGCTGGTCGGATCCGGAACTCCGCGCCGATGCGTTCGTGATGTTCACGCTTGCGCCCGATGGAACGATCGAGCGCGTGAAGATGAAGCCGGTGTCGGGCGAGACGGACTTCAGTTTCGATTTCCAGGATCTCGCGTTCACACCGGCAAAGAAGTGAGGCTGCGATGGATTTCGTGCAACTCCTCAAGGAGCGTCAGAGTGTCCGCAGTTATGCCGACCGGCCGGTAGAGAAGGGAGAACTGGACCTGCTGGTGGAGGCAGTGCGGCTTGCTCCTTCCGCAAGCAACGCGCAGCCCTGGAAGTTGATCATGGTGGACGAGCCGACGCTTCGCGGGGAGATCGCGCAGGCGACGTTCAGTCCGGCGATCTCCTTCAATCGATTCGTCCCGCAAGCGCCGGTCATTGCTGTGCTGACCATCGAGCGGACGCGGACCATCACCCAGATCGGCGGGTGGCTCAAGGACCGGGAGTATCAGTTGATCGACATCGGCATCGCCGCGGAGCATCTCTGTTTACAGGCCACCGAACTTGGCCTGGGCACCTGCATGATAGGGTGGTTCAACGAGAAGAAGGTCAAGAAGCTCCTCGGGATCCCGCGCGGCACCCGGATCGGACTGCTTGTGACGGTCGGCTATCCTTCCGACGGATATCCGGTCCGGCCGAAGGTCCGGAAGGAGTTGGGAGAGATGGTAGCGTATAACACATACAATCCGAATGCCCCGTAGCGCGCGGGGGTGTGCTACCCACCGCGCTTCTCCTTCAACACGCCACCCGGGCGGCTAAGGACCGATCCTGGCGCACCCGCGTGGCGTACCTGCTCTTACCTCATCAACACCAGCCTCTTTGTTTCCGTGAATGACCCCGCGTTCAGTCTGTAGTAGTACATTCCGGTCGGAAGCCCGGCCGCATCCAAGTGAAACGAATGCTCTCCCGGCTCCATGGCACGATCCAGAAGTGTTCGCACATGTTGGCCAAGTGCGTTGTAGACGACAAGTCTGACGAAGGATACCGTGGACACTCTGAACCGGATCATCGTTGCAGGGTTGAAAGGATTGGGGTAGTTTTGATCCAGACGGAAGCCGGGCCCCCCATTCTCAGGCCTGACCTCCGTGGCCGGATGATATTCGAAAGCACCGATGTCGGGCAGTCCGGCGAATGACCGTGTTTCTGCGCCACCCGGGGCGAGGGGCACATGTACGGGAGGATGATACCCCGGAGGGAAGAGGGGCAAGGGGAAGGGAAATGCCGGGGAGGTCGATGGAGCGGACGTGCCCGTATTGATCAGTGGACTCCCATTGGCCGGGGAGAAATCTCCTGCCGCGGGATTGCGGAATCCCGGATCGCTTCCCGCGATCGTGCCGGTCCACCCGGACGGGATCGTAGTAAGAACACTCTGAACCCAGTTGTTCTGTCCGGAGATCTGTTCCCCCGCGGTCCAACCGGCCTCCGCCGTGCGGACTATCGGTGCGGCCGCACCTGCGTTGCTGGAGAACACGTTGTTATGCATTTCTACCGATTCCAATCCATCAAACAGGCGGAACGCAGCACTCGTGCCGGTGATGACCGTGTTGTTCACGACTCTGTACCGTCCTTTACTCTCGCCGGTGCCATCCCCTCCGAATCGGGTCACAAAGAACGTCCCCGCGCTGCCCGTGGTGGTGACTCTCTTGCGCAGGACGTTACCCACGATATCCGAATCTTCGCGTTTCAGTCCGGCGGGAACGTTTCCGGCAGGGTCGGGACCGATGAGTTCGAGTTCATGATACACAGCGCCTTCGATCCAGTTGTAGTAGATCTCATTCCGCTCCGAACGGGATTTGATGTTGTTCCCGCCGGTTCCGTCATGCACATAGCAATGCTGCATGCGAAAGATGCTCCCCGGATGAGCGATCTCGTCAGTGGCCATGTAGACCTGGTGTGCTGATGTGCCCGCGCCGTTCGCGTAGAACTCGGAGTATTCGAGCAGGAGAGAACCCGAACCGTTGTCCGCACCCATCAGTCCGTTGTTACAATGATGAACAACGAGGTCCCGGAGCGTGAGATCGCCGGCCTGATGGTATACGCCACGGAATGTCGCATCGCGCACTTCAAAGCTCTCGAAGATGTAGTGGTCGGCGGCTGTGGATCCTGTGGTAAATGCAATGCCGTTCGTCCCGCCGGTGATGACCGGACGTCTTCCGTTGATTCTGACCCCCCGGATGAGGATGGGAGCAGTCGTCGTGCCCGGTTGCGAAAACACAACGCCTCCTGGATAGGTGGTGTCGCCGTCCACGAGAACCGTGTCCCCGCCCGCCAGCAGGCCCGCGACTGCCTGGAGCGACTGATAGGGGCGTGCTGGACCGACCCGGTAGGTGGTACCTCCGGGTGATGCCTGGGGCCATGCCAGGCATGCTAGAAGGATGCATTTCAGAACTGAGGTCATTGCGTGGATGCCTTTCTGAATGAAGATACGTCCGAAGGCACCGCAAGTCAACTTTGTTCGGTCTTCACGCAACTTCGACCTTCACCCATTTCTCGAGCATCCGCCTCATGCCATCGCGCGTGACGGGCTTTGCGAGGTAGTCGTCCATACCCGCCGTGATGCATCGATCACGATCCCCCTCAAGAGCGTTCGCGGTCATCGCGACGATCATGGTCCTGGTGCTGTTTCCTTCGCGCTTGCGGATCTCGGCAGTCGCTTCGAAACCATCCATCTCCGGCATCTGGCAATCCATGAAGACCACCGCATAGGTCCCCACGGCGATCGCACCGAGGGCTTCACGGCCATCGCCCGCAACATCAGGGACACAACCCAGGGTCTGCAACATCTTGACGGCGACCTTCTGATTCACGGGGTTGTCCTCGACCACGAGCACCCTGACTCCCTGGAAGGCCTTCTGCTCGGCGACGACAGTGGCTTCCCTTGCCGTTGGACAGGGGGTGGGGGTGCAGGCAGGCGACCGCCGGGCCTGGACCACCTCCAGCAATGTCGCATGCAGGTCGGCCTTCCGGACCGGCTTGGGGAGGCAAACGGCGCGGCTCTTCCCGATCACATCGATGCACAAACGTGAACCGTGGGGGACCAGGACCACGAGCGAGGTGGACGCCAGCGTACCATTGTGTTCGAGTTCGCGCTTCACCGTCGCAGGATCGAACCCGGTGATGTCGCTGTTGGCAAGCAGGATATCGTACGGGATCATCCGCTCGCGGGCTGCGCGGATCATCGCCCATGCATCATCAGCTGCATGAACCACGTCTCCGGCAATGCCCCAGGAGCGTAGCATGCTCTGAAGCGCCTCGCGGTTGCGAACGGCCTCGTCCGCGATGAGCACCCGGATACCCTGGAGGAGCGGGTCCGGAGGCGTTGCCGATCCTGCGCGCTTTCTGAAGATCACGGTGAACCAGAAGGTGCTGCCGCGGCCGGGCGCGCTCTCCACGCCGACGGTCCCTCCCATGAGCTCGACGAGCCGCCGGGAAATGGCGAGGCCAAGTCCTGTGCCTCCGAACTTCCGTGTGGTGGAGCCATCCGCCTGCGTGAACGGCTGGAACAACCGAGTACGGGTACCCTCGGGGATGCCGATCCCTGTATCTGCCACCTCGCATCGGATCGTGACGTCCGCGTGCGTCTCCCGCACCACGCCCATGCGAACGGAGATCTCGCCGGAGGGCGTGAACTTGATGGCATTGCCGATGAGGTTCATCAGAACCTGGCGGAAACGCCCGGGGTCACCACACACGGTGGTCGGGACGCTGTTGTCCACGAGTCCGGATAACTCGAGCGATTTCTCATGCGCACGGTGGGCGAAGAGCGAGAGGGTCTCGTCGAGCGTGGTCTGCAGGGCGAAATCGGTCTCCTCAAGGTCCACCCGTCCGGCCTCGATCTTCGAGAAATCCAGGATATCGTTGATGATGCCGAGGAGTACATCGGCGGAATACCTGATCGTGTCGGCAAGGTCGCGCTGCTCCCGTGTGAGGGACGTGTCCAGCAACAACTCCGCCATGCCGATGACGCCATTCATGGGCGTGCGTATCTCGTGGCTCATGGTAGCGAGGAATTCCGATTTCAGACGCGATGCCTTGAGCGCGTCCTCCCGCGCAGCGTCGAGTTCCATCGCCTGTTTCTCGAGTTGCCGGGCCTGCTGCTCTGCTTCGTTGCGAGCGGCCTGCAATTCCTCATTCGAGCGCGTCAGGTTCTCCTGTGTCGCTTTTCGCAGGGTGATGTCGCGGCCGATGCCCAGAACCCCTATCAGGCGGCGCTTGGCGTCGTGCATCGGTGTCTTGATGGTTTCAAGGAAGACCTGCTGGCCGCTTGTCGCGAGCGTGACGACCTCCTCGTTACGGCTCGGGCGGTTGGCTTCCATCGCAAGCCGGTCGTTCTCCCGGAAGAAATCGGCGAGGTCCTTCGGCACGAAGTCGTAGTCGGTCTTGCCGATGATCTGCTCCTGCGGCGCGCCGAAGAAATGTTCGAACATCGTGTTGCACAGCAGATAGACCCCGTCGCGGTCCTTCAGCCAGATGTAGTCCGGGAGGGAATCGACCAGCGTTCTGAGCATGGCCTCGCTCATGCTCAATGCGTGCTCGGCACGCTTGTGCTCGGTATTGAGGATCGCCATCGCGATCTGGTCGGCAAGCTGGCACGCGAATGCGGTCTCATCGGACTCCCAATGATGGGAGGTCCGGACATGTTCGAAACAGAGTTTGCCGAGGGTCACGCCGCCATGCCGGATGACCGCGTCGAGCATGGAAGTGATGCTGTGCGGTTTGAGGTATCCTTCAACATATCCCGCGGTCCGGGGGTCGGAGAGGGCATCATGCGCGTCCACGTACTGCACATCCTTCAGCGCCGCGAACTCGTTGCGGAACTCTGCTTCGCTCAGGGTGTCACCGGACGTGTGCGTTCTGGTCGAGGCGTCGTACGTATCCATGTTCACGAGCCGCGTGCCGCCGTCCTCGAAGAGCCAGATCCCCACCCGCTCGACCGTGATCGCTGCGGCGGCGGACTCCGTGAGGGTGGAAGCGAGTGATGAGAGATCGCCGGCGAGATGCGCTGAGCCGGTTGCCATGCGGGCCACGACTTCAGCTTCACGCTGCCGGCGTTCCACTGCCCGGCGGGCCTCCTCCTGCGACGTCTTCCGTGCGGTGATGTCCTCGTGGGCCCCGGCCATGAGCAAAGGCTGTCCGGAGGGCGACCGACGCATCACCCTCCCGCGGTCATGGACCCAGATCCAGTTGCCGTCCTTGTGTCGCATGCGGACCTCGCAGTCGTAGTGCGTGGTCTCACCTGCAAAATGCCTGCGGAGTGCTTCTCCGGAACGTGCAAGATCCTCAGGGTGTGTCAGCGCCTCCCAGGTCTTGATGGTGATCGGTTCGAGTTCCTCCAGCGAATATCCCACGATCGCTGCCCACCGGTCATCGAACCGCGTTACACCTGTTGCCACATCCCATTCCCAGGTGCCCACATGAAGGCTGCGGAGGATATCGGAAAGTCTGCGCTGCTCGATCCGGATGAGAATGACGATGAGCCCGGCAACGGCACCCATCGCAACGGATGTCAGGACGAGCACCCCGACCGTCCAGTGCTCATAGTGGATCTGGTAGATCCCGATCAGGGTAAGGACGAGCAGAGGAGAGACGCCGCACACCAATCCGATCCCCGCAAGGACCCGGAGTCGCCGGCCGATTCCGCTCTCCGTCGAAAGGACTTCTCCCCAGAGGTTTCCAGCGTGTCCCATCCCCGGTGCCACTCCAATGTGCCTGACTTTAGAGAATTCCCCGGCCCTCGTCCATCGCGCTCCTCATTTATAGTCGGTCAAATGCTGTGCCACGGAGAGGTTCCGATCCTTCAGCCGGCCCGGCATAATCCGCTGAATTCTTTCAGAATCGGCAAGAGTCGTGGGCCTGATCGTGTGCATTCACTCCCCGTGCTTTGCCCGGCACCTGATCGTGCCCACTTCTGGCCACCTGGATGCAATCATCACTCCGCCCTGGATCGAAGGAGTATCGGTGGCTTGAAGCCTGCGCCCGCGTCTGCGACGATTGCATTCCCGTAAGAAAACGCTATATTTCCTACCATCCCGGTTGTCGTCGGGATCCACCGAGTAGTCCTCCGCCATGATCCAGGATGAATGTCCCCATGATCGATATCAAGAAGTACAACGTGTGGTTCATCACCGGCAGTCAGCACCTCTATGGTGCTGAAACCCTGAAGCAGGTCGGTGAGAATGCCGGCGTCATCGTCAATCAACTGAACAAGTCCACGGATATCCCGTACACGATCCAGTGCAAACCGGTCGTGACATCGCCCGACATGATCCTGAACGTGGTGCGCGAGGCGAACAACGATCCGGCGTGCGCCGGTCTGATCCTCTGGATGCATACGTTCTCCCCGGCAAAGATGTGGATCGCCGGGTTGAACGTGCTTGCAAAACCGTTCCTGCATCTTCACACGCAGTTCAACCAGGACATCCCCTGGGACACGATCGACATGGACTTCATGAACCTGAATCAGGCGGCGCATGGCGACCGCGAGTTCGGGTTCATCTGCACGCGCCTGCGCAAGAACCGTAAGGTCGTCGTGGGGCACTGGCTGGATACCGGGGTCCATGCACAGGTCGGCGTCTGGATGCGTGTCGCGGCCGCGTACGCGGACATGCGCGAGATGAAGATCGCGCGCTGGGGTGACAATATGCGCGAGGTGGCGGTGACGGAAGGGGACAAGGTTGAGGCCCAAGCGAAGTTCGGCTATTCGGTGAACGGGTATGGCATCGGCGAACTTGTGGCACGCATCAAGGCGGTCCCCGATGCGAAGGTCACGGCACTCCTGAAAGAGTATGAGTCGCTGTATACGCTCGCTGCGGCAGCGAAGGATGGCGGCGCGAAGCGGCAGAACCTGATCGAAGCGGCACGGATCGAATTGGGCATGCGGGCATTCCTGGAGGAAGGGAAGTTCAGCGCGTTCACGACCACCTTCGAGGACCTGAGCGGCCTCGTCCAGCTCCCCGGCCTCGCCGTACAGCGGTTGATGGCGGACGGCTACGGATTCGGCGCCGAAGGAGATTGGAAGACGGCGGCGATGGTCCGTGCCGTGAAGGTGATGTCCGCAGGATTGACCGGTGGCTCGTCGTTCATGGAGGACTATACCTATCATCTTGAACCGGGCGGGGAGAAGGTCCTCGGTGCGCACATGCTTGAAGTGTGCTGCTCCATCGCGGCGGGGAAACCCACGCTGGAAGTGCATCATCTCGGGATCGGCGGCAAAGAGGATCCGCCCCGGCTTGTCTTCGATGTCCCCGAGGGCCCCGCGATGAATGTGTCGATGATCGACATGGGTGACCGCTTCCGCCTGATCACGAATACGGTGAAGGTCGTCCGCCCGGTGAAGCCCCTCCCGAAGTTGCCTGTCGCTCGTGCGCTCTGGATCCCGCAGCCGGATCTCAAGACCGCTGCGGCCGCATGGATCTATGCCGGCGGCGCGCATCATACGGTGTTCAGTCAGGCGATCGGCACGGAGTATATGGACGACTTCGCGGAGATGGCAGGCATCGAACATCTCGTGATCGATGAATCGACAACGTTGCGTACGTTCAAACAGAGTCTGCGGTGAGATGATCCCGACGCAGAGATCGCGTCGAATCACGGACACCAGGGGGATGAAGACTGCAGGGGCGGTGCATGCACCGCCCCTGCAGACAATACCGCGATGCTGGTATCTCCTGACGCCCCTGTGCCGTTTCACACCACCACCCGGCAGTTTGTAGATTCCTCCCCCTGATACCCATCTCTCTATCCGGAAAAGTGACCCCCGACACACGCGCGGGCCAGATTTCCGTGGCATGCTGATTGCGATATTTCGCACTGCAGATCATAGAGGGGATGCGATGGGTTGGCTCATAGTCTCGGTCTTTGCGGTCGCGGCAACGTTCGTCGCGACCTATCTGAGTTCCGGGAACATCTGGGACGCGATGTTTGCCGCCGCCGTCCCGGTCGGCCTCTTCCTTGTCGGGCTCCTTGCGTGGGCTACCCGGAACACCGGAACGCGCCGTCAGCGCGTGCTCATCCTTCTCTCCGTTATCGTGGTCTCCCTCGGTGTGGCCGGACACTGGGGAGTGATGCACTCCGTGGCCCGGCACTACTACGAGATGGTCATGGAGCACCGGGATCGGTTCGAGCGGCATACGATGATGTCCACGATGTATGATCGCGCGACACCCGTGTTCGCGTCCTTCCACAGCCAGCGATTTCCAGAGAACAGAAGCATGACCGAGGTGTTCGGGGAGTACTATCCCTTGCTCACCGATCGGGGGCCCGCAGTGCTTCTCGACAGTCTTGACTGTGGCGTGAAGGTCTATGCAAAGAGCGCATGGAACACCACGATAGTCCTGACCGCCGTCGGGGGGCTCAGCCGCGGGATCGATCCCGAATACAGGAATGCAGACGGACGCCAGGGCATTCTCCAGGCAACTCTGCGCCTGACGCCCGAGGGGATGGTCTATGAAAATCAAAATTGATCTTCGCGCTGCCCTGAAGGATCCCTTGCATCCGATCCGCCTCGGGCTGTACATCATGCTCGCCATCGCCATCATGGTGCCCCTGCAGGAAAAACTCCTCCGCCTCGCGGGATGGGGGAACATTGCCGCCCCCGTGTACTATGAACTGCCTCCGGCATATCCGGCAGTGCTCGCCGGTGGGATCGAGATGGCGGAGGGAAGGCTGCACTCCTTGGGTACCTCCACGCGCGGCATGTGGTCCGGTCAGGTGAGTACGGCCCTCGTCACACTTCTGCTCGCCTACGTCGTCGGTCCCGCCGTGCTGGCCTGGAGTCTCCGGGCCCGCTCGCGGTACCGGCAACGCATTCCGGTCAGGGGTGGTGCAACGTCGATCGCGCTCGCTATGGCATTCGGCGGCGCTCTCGCGGCCGCCGTCCTCCCGGAACCGGTGTATGCGATCGCCGGCACCCGGCAACTTGCCATGCTCTCCCGTGATGACCGCTTCACGGAGAGGTGTGAGGGCCTCGAGACGGAGCTCTATGCCATGGCCAGGAGAGCCCAGATCCGATATTTCCGATCCGGAACGAAGCGGGGTCAAGGGCATTCGTGGCTGACCGGAGACCGTTCCGGAACTCCCGCGATCCACATCGGCGACCTCCTCGATACCACGGCGGGGCAGGTCCCGGCGGACACGATGACGATATGCCTTGGCAACAGAACGTTCTCTCTGTGCGTTGAACGCGCCGATTCGCTGACGATACGTGGTACTGTTCCGTTCGAAGGAAACGACCGGCTTCCCGACCCTCCCGAATGGTTGCCCCATACGATCGCGATGGTGGCGGGAGTGACGCCGCTGGTTGTGCATATGGTCGAGGAACCATGACAACGTCCCCGGGGAACAGACTGAAATGGCTGTCGCGCTGTCGCATCATGACCCTCATGGGAGGTGCACAATGATCTGGCTTGTCGCTGCCGTGGTAACAGTCTGCGCGACGTTCAGCGGGACGTACATCTCCACCGGCGATATCTGGACTGCCGCGTTCGCCGGAGGCATTCCCGCGCTGCTCTACATGACAGGGTTGGCGGTTCACGCCACGTGCACAACGGCCAGCCTTCGCTGCCGCGCGGCGGTGATCCTGGTGGCCGTGGTCTTCCTGAGCGGCATCTCCGCAGAGTTCATGGTCCTGAGCTCCCGCACACGCTGGCAAGCCGACCAGATGGTCATCTCGGGCGAAGTGATCGACCGCGGCATCCTCATGACCAGCCTGTTCGATGCTGCCTCGCCCGCCTTCGTTTCGTTCCAGCAGCAGAGCCAGCGCCATAAACGCCCGGTGGGCGAGGTCTTCAAGGCCGCATGGGACAACCGTGATTGGACGGCGGAGGTGGTCCGGTTGGAGAGCCCGTCAGAACGGATCACGATCTTCGCCTCGCCAAATCCCGACGGCTCGGTGTGGCTGACGGGGGTGGCGCTCGTGACGAAAGGGGGAGACCCCAACTTCGCAAATGTGAACGGGACCTCGGGATTTCTTCAGTCGCGCCTGTGTCTCTCTTCCAGGGGGATGAACTATGAAATTGAGAATTGATCTGCGCACGTTGATCGCGGACCCGCTCCACTGGGTGCGCATCGTCCTGTACGTGCTCGTCGCCATGGTCGCATTCGCGTCCGTGCGGCTGTACATCAACAGGCATTCGAGCCAGGGCGGATGGTGCGCCGTGCTGAATGATGTCGTGCCGATCGCCGATCCCGTTGTGATGGCCGGATGGATCGAAGTGGAAGAAGCGGTCCATGCGTTCGCCGGCTACGGCTCCCGCGGTGTATGGAGGGGGACCATTACGGGTGTGATGACATCCATGGTGGTCCTGTACCTTGTTGGGCCCACGCTTCTGGTCTGGGGGATCCGTGCACGGGCGCGGTGGCGGCCGGGTGAACCCGGCACTCCTCATGCAGGAGTGATCGCGGCTGCCCTTGTCTTCGGCATCTGCTCGGTGACGATGCTCCTCCCCGGCTTCTTCTCGGCGTATGCAGCCATCGAAGGTCATGAGGAGGATCTTGTGCAACAGGCCGTTGGCGCGGAAGAGTGCACGCTCCTCACCGAGTTGACACTGATGGCGCGCAAAGCGCAGGTGGCCTATTTCGTCGCGGGTGAACCCTGGCAACTGGCGGGTTCATGGCAGTTGTCGGATGGCTCCAGGCAACCGGCGCTTTCCATCGTTCAGCTGATCGAACCCGGCGTTGATGCCGAGATCACCGACAGCAGACATGCGGTCATCGGCGGGCGATGCTATGAACTGGTCGTCGAGCGTGCGGACTCTCTGACCCTCCGGGGCACATGTCCGCCTGTCCTCATGCGGGAGAATGGGGGACCGGTCTTCGAGACCGGCGGGGAAAGAAGCATCGCCATGGGCATCACGCCGGCCTCCGTGTCACTGGCGTACGATCAGTGATCGCGTGGTGTGCCCCATCCTCCAGGGCCCGGAGTTCCTTCGCCGGGCCCGATGCGTTTTCCGGAGGGTGCCTGCTTCTGCTATGAGTCACCTGCAATCTTGAATTTCTAGATGCAATGCGCTATCCTACCTCTGCACACGCCTGTACCCTGCCATCTTCCAGGAACCGCTGCCATGCTCCGTATCAGGAATTCCACCGCCATAGTTGTGTTGATGTGCCTCTGGGCCGATCCTCGGACCGCAGCGGCTTTGCCTGTCCTGCCATCCGCGGAAGCCGGAGATCCGGCCCCGCGGGTCCGTATCTCGGCCGCCAGCACATCCGTCGTCCGTAAGACCGCTGACGGGCACCGGCAGATCCTCGCCCTCGACGTGGTCTCCGATGTCCCTCTGCCAGCCGCTTCCGCCCGCATCGCGCTCCCCGGTTCATCGATCCGGCGGTCACTCCCTCTCGGCGATCTGCCCGCTGGTACGGAGCGCCGCTTTCTCGAGATCCCGGTTGCAGCCCGTGGAGACAGCATCAGCATCGAGCTGCTGTCGGGGGATGCCGTCACCGCGAACGCACGCGTGTACATCACACCTCCCAAACAATGGCGCGTGTACGACGTGCAGGTTTCCCATCACGATCTCGGCTATGCAGACTACTACCATTTCATGCGCCGGGATGTGCGCGAAATGGGGATCGAGATGGCACTGGAGTACTGTCGCCGTACCGATGACTGGGAGCCCGAGGCGAGGTTCCGATGGACCGTTGAGACCAGTGAGCCGATGACCCGGTTCATCAGCGCACAGCCGGAGAGCGTGATCGCCGATCTGACGCGACGGGTGAAGGAAGGCCGCATCGAACTCGGTGGACTCCACAACTCGGTCTCCACCGAGATGATGGGCCACGAACTCATGGCGCGGTTATTCTATACACCGAATCGCCACATCGTCGACCTTCTGCATGTGCCACCATCCCGGACCGCACTCATCACGGATGTTGTCGGACTTTCCCGTGGACTGCCGCTGTTCCTGAAAGAAGCGGACATCCCGTATTTTTATCATGGCTACAATGAAACGGTGAACGGGTTGTTTCCGGCCTCCGCCAACCCCGTGTTCTACTGGAAAGCCGCCGATGGGGATCAGGCGATGCCGCTCTTCAGAAGTTTTCCGTACTACTCGCCCGACCGCCTGACGAAGTACGATGTTGCGGAGTTGGCCAAACTGACCATGAAGTATGATGCCGACAGCTCATGGACCTATCGCTGCCTTGCGGCAGAGGACAGCTACGACTTCAGTGTACCGCATTTTGAGAATGTGGAAGGTATCAGGGCGTGGAACCGGCAGTATGCCAATCCGGTGTTGGTGTCCGGCACCTTCACGATGTTCTTTGACGATATCCGCGCCCAGGCAGATACGGCGAGGATCCCGGTGTTCGACAAGGATGCACCGAATGCATGGGCCGATCAGGACGGGGCCGATGCGCGGCTCCTGGGTGATGCGCGCCGGCTGAATTTCGACCTCCCGACGGCCGAGAAGCTTGCCACCGTGGCCTTCGCTTCCGGAGGCAAAGGGTATCCGTGGCAGGAGCTCTGGGAGGGGTATCACAAGCTCCTCTCGTACCATGAGCACACCAATGGGGCGTTCAGCGAGGAAGATGTTCTCCCGATCCCGCTCCTGAAGGACCGGAAGGCCGCCAATGCGAACTACTATGAAGCCGAGCAGGTGATGCACAAGCGCCTGGTGGGAGAGGGGCGGGAGTTCGCGGATCGGGCCCGCGATCACGGCATCACTTCTCTGCGGTCACTCATTGCCGCACCATACGACCGTACGATCGTGGTCTTCAACCCCCTGAGTTGGACCCGGACCGATATGGTGAAACTGGATATGCCCGCCGGGGCGCAGTGGAGCGTGGTGGACAATATCACCGGATCCGCGGTGCCTTCCCAGCGTATGCCGGATGGCACGCTGCTGTTTCGCGCGAGCGATGTGCCGGGTATCGGGTATCGCACCTTCCGCCTCGTCCGCGGCACCGCGTCCGCGAGGGAACCGGCGTCGCCACGGGCTGACGGCCACGTCCTGGAGAATGAGTTCTATCGGATCGTGTTCGATACCACCACAGGCGCGATCGCTGGCATCGTTGACAAGAAGCGTGGAATGGATGTTGTTGACCGCACGGCACCCTTTCGCATGAACGAATACGTCTACCAGCGGCTCGAAGATGCATCGTCACGCATCCCCCAGGTCCCCGGTTTCAGTGTGCACCATGAACTCGCCGGCGGGGTGGTGGAGCCTGCCGTGGAGCAATCCTCCGGCTCGACCACGAACTTCTATGCCGTACAGCATTTCACCGATCTCTCCAACGATCGATTCGGCGTGACGGTGTCATCAACGGATGCACCACTCGTACAATATGGCCGCCCCAGGCCGGCGCTCTGGAACTTCCCCAATGACATGGAGTCGATCCTCAGAAAGCCGGAGAAGAGCCATGTTGCCCTCTATCTGATGAACAACATGTTCTTCACGAACATCCCTCTCTCGCAGCCCGGTCCCGTCTCATTCCATTGGAGTATCCGTGTGCATGACCGCGACTGGCGTGCGGGTGGTGCACCGCGGTTCGGATGGGAACGCGCGCATCCGTTCACGTCGTTCATCATTGATCGTCCCCAACGCGGGCCCCTGCCCGGGACACGCCATGCATTCCTTACTGTCGATCCACCGAATGTGGTGTGCACCGCGCTGAAGCCGTCAGAGGCGAACGGCGCCGGCTTCATTCTCCGCTTTGCTGAGATCGAAGGGGCCACCACCGGGGTGCATGTGCATGCCGGGCTTTTCGACCGTATCGACCGGGCCGTGGAGACCAACCTTGTGGAGGTGGACAGGGGTGTTCCTGTCACGATCGAGGGGAAGAACGGCCTGCGGTTCACCATCAACCCCTTCGGCGTGAAGACCATCAGGGTCATTCCGGCTGCGGGACCGGCCCCTCTGGCGGTCGCCGGATCTCGCGGGGCTTCTGTCTCGGATCGAGAAGTACGCGTATCCTGGTCAGCTCCCACGGGACCGTCACCTGCGTTCTACAGGGTCTATCGTGGGTCGGCACGCGGGTTCACTCCTGGACCGATCAATTGCATCGGGACATCCGTGGCTGCGTCCTTCGCCGATCGCCCTGTGCTCAGCCATGGCGGATGGTTGGATGGCCGGGTCGAACCTTCCACAGACTACTATTACCGGGTTGCCGCGGTGGGGCGCGACAATGTTGAGGGGCCGGCGTCGGTGCCGTTGCACGTGAAGACCATGGCAAGCGCGGAACGCAATACTCCGCCTCAGAAAGTGCTGGGCCTGTCTGCCACGGCCGTCAGCCCGGTGACGCCGTTCACATACACCTGCCTCATCTTCTACACGAATCCGGAATCCGATGTGACGCGCTACCGGGTCTACCGTTCGGAGACCCCGGGCGTGAAGGCGGTGCCGGCTGCGCTCTTAACCGAGCTCGATGCAACGAGGACGTACGAGCACGTGATCCCGCATGGGTTCGCAAAGGTCACCCGTGCCCTGCGGGATTATTCGATGATCGTCTCTCCCGACGAGTCTGCCCGACCGAACCGCCGTTACTATTATAGGGTCTGTGCCGTGGACGAAGCCGGGCAGGAGGGAGAACCCTCGGATGAGGTGGGTGCGCAGGCGAGTACCGACCGGATCACCTTTGCGGGAAGCACGTTCTTCTTTGATAGTGCCCTGGTGGATATTCGTCCGGTGCTGGATGATGGCAGCAGGATCACCTACACGCTGGATGGCACGGTTCCTACCGCGGGGTCGACGCCTTACACCGGGCCGTTCGTGCTGCGGGAGCCGTTGCAGGTTCGCGCTGCGCTGTTCCTTCCCGGAACATCGACGCCGTTCGTAACAGGAGAGGCGACCTACCGCCGGGCGCTCTTTCCGCCTCCGCAGTACCTCCAGCCCTTCAGCGAGAAGTGGCCCGGACAAGGTGCCCTGAACCTTGTCGATGGCAAGCGTGGGAGTTCGTACGCGGATGGATCCTTCCAGGGGTTTGAGTTCCACGACATGGACGTGATACTGAACCTCGGCGGTGCCCGGGAGATAGGTTCCGTTACGGCATCCATGTTGCAGGATATCCGCTCCTGGATCCTTCTGCCGGAATATGTTGCGATCTCCGTTTCCGTTGACGGGGCACGGTTCGATCCGGTGGGTGAGGTGCGGGTCGTGAATGAGCATGATCGAAAGGACGGCGTCTTCTCCGTGGAGTACACGGCCTCGTTTCCGAAGCGGATGGCCGCTTTCGTCCGGGTCCATGCGAAGAACGTGGGTATGTGCCCGCCCTGGCACGTCGGACACGAGTACAAGGGAAAAGCGTGGTTGTTCTGTGATGAGGTCGTTGTGAAGTGAGAGCAGGCCAGAGCAGAGAGAGCAGAGCAGAGCAGAGAGGAGGCAGAAGGCAACGAGGTCGACAATGAGACCGGAAGAAGGTGTGGATCAATCAGAGGAAGCAGGGTGAACATGAATCGGACATTTGGAGGGAACAGCACCGTGGATGCACGAAGTGTACAGGCGTCAAGAAAAAGGGACCTTGCGTTCCTGTCGTTTGTTCTGATGTGCGTTCTTGTTGTACAGCCGTTGATCGCACAACCCTCAAAACCCGGCAACGTTGCGGTGATCAAGCCCGGCGAGTCCATGAAGAGCGTCGTCACCAAAGCGGCCAACGTCGTGCCATCGCCACGCCAGCTCGCATGGCAGCGGCGCGAGTTCATCGGGTTCATCCACTTCGGGGTGAACACGTTCACGGACCGCGAGTGGGGCGATGGAAAGGAAAGTCCCGACATCTTCAACCCCTACCTCTGGATGCGCGCCAGTGGGCGCGGGTCGCGCGCGATGCGGGAATGAAGATGCTCATCGTCGTCGCGAAACACCACGATGGCTTCTGCATGTGGCCCTCGAAGCTCACCAAGCATACTGTGAAATCCTCCCCCTGGCGGGGGGGCGGAGGCGATGTCCTCGCGGATCTCGCTGCCGCGTGCCGGGAATTCGGGATCAAGATGGGCGTCTATCTGTCGCCCTGGGACAGGCATGAGCCCGCCTATGGCAACTCCCCGGTGTACAACACCCACTTCGTCAACCAGCTTCGCGAGGTTCTCCAGAAGTACGCCCCGATCGAAGAGGTGTGGTTCGATGGCGCGTGCGGTGAGGGGCCGAATGGCAAGCGCCAGGAATATGACTGGCAGCGGTACTACCAGACCGTGCGCGAACTCGCGCCGGGTGCTGTCATTGCCATCATGGGTCCCGATGTCCGGTGGGTCGGCACGGAAAGCGGTGTTGGGCGGGAGACCGAGTGGAGCGTGGTTCCGGATGTCACCCAGGATGTGGCATCCATCGCAGCGGGCTCACAGCAGAACCCTGTGGATGCGGGGTTCAATCCTCATGACCTGACCCTTGACGATCTCGGCAGCAGGGAGAAGATCCGCAACGCGAAGACCCTCGTGTGGTACCCGGCCGAAACGAACTGCTCGATCCGCCCCGGATGGTTCTATCATCCGAAAGAGGATTCGCTGGTCAAGACACCACAGCAGCTCGTCGATACGTATTTCAGTTCCGTCGGACGGAACGGTGTGTGGCTCCTGAATCTCGCTCCCGATCGGCGTGGATTGATCCATATCAATGACGTGAAGAGCCTGATGGGGATGCGCGCCATCCTGGATAGCATGTTCGCGGTGAACCTCCTGGAGAATGCCAGGGTGAAGGCCCCGGGCGCGGGGAGGGGACGCGAGGCAAAGAACGTCATCGACAAGGAGTACGAGACCTACTGGATGCCTGCCGCGGGCAGCGCGACACCGTCGATCGAATTCACGTTCACGGATGAACGGACCTTCGATGTTCTGCTTCTGCAGGAGTGCATCACGGTCGGACAGAGGATCGAAAAATTCCGTCTCGATGCGTGGCAGGGCGGTACGTGGAAGGAGATCACGCGGGGGACGACGGTCGGATACAAGCGCTTGTTGCGGTTCCCCGCCGTCACGGCGCACAAAGTGCGCGTCGTGATCGAAGCCTCCCGCACCAGCCCGACCCTTTCCGTGGCCGGGCTGTACAAGGCGCCGTAGTTCACATCATGTTCGTCTCTCGCGAAGGCGCAAAGGCGCGGTCTGCCGTGCTGTGCGTTATCTTGTCTGTCTTCGTGCCTTTGCGAGAGACCATGCTCCCACCTACTTGCCCACCAGGACGAACTTCACTTCGTACGGTTTGAGTGATACGGATGCGACCGCGCGCAGCGGCGTGCCCAGCGCGTCCGCCTCCTGTGCCTTCATGCTCGTACGGTCCGGTGTGAGGCGCAAGGTTGTCACTCGCCCCTCCGTCTCCCGAAGGTGATAGAGTACGCCGCCCTGCACCGGCCGTGCGCTGACCATGAGCACGGATGCCGGCAGGAATGGCCACGCCGAGCGTGTCAGCACTCCGCTCTGTTTCTTCGGGCTCGCCGGAAGGACGCGTGAGACGAACGGAACGCGTGTTCCCCAACCGAACCGCGTGGCGGCATCATTCGAGGCATCTCTGCCCGACGTGATCGCGTAACTCCACGTCATTTCCCCCTCCTGGCTCGACCGGAAGTTGGTCGTCCAGTAATTGTTCAGGACCCATGAGTAGATCTGTCCGCTGGCGGGCCTGGCGTTCTTCTGAAATCTCCCGGTGTTGATTCCTCCGAATTGCATCAACGGTACTTCGTCGCTCACGAGCACGATCTGACCGCGGTCCGACCGCAACGCGGCGAACGTCTGCGCCGTGTTCCAGTCTGTGGTCGTGCCGGGAAGCTGGTTCTCACCGGGGAAGGCCAGCCCTCCCTGTGCCTCATAGGCGAGCTTACCGCCCTGGAGAGCGAAGGGGAATGCGACGTATGCCGCTTCGGGTTCATGGATGGCCAATTTGCGTCCCTTCCAGATGAGGTCGAGTCGCTTCGTATTCTTGAAGAGCCGGAATTCGCACGCGACCCGTATCGAATCCACGAATCCGTTGCTGATCCCCTTCACGGTGAAGCTCTGCCAGAGCGGGCCGTCGATGCCGGGCTCTATCGTGATGGCGTGCATGGCTGTGCGGGTGTGCCCGCCAAGCCGGAGCTCTTCGATGCTGCTCCGGCTCGTGAGCTGTTCATAAATGAGTTGCCCGAGCTGCCACGCGCGTGCCGGGTCGATCAGCTCCTGACCGAGTTCACGGTCGAAGAGGCTCGTGATGCCCCCCGTCCTTCTGTCGATGACGGTCCGGTAGTGGGCATTCTGGATGGTGTCGGGTGGATCGAACGGACGGTCTGCCGGCCGGTCGTCCGTGCCGCTGATGATCCGGATGGTGCGGTATCCGAGCGGCGGGACATCGTTCAGCCAGATCGCCCAGTAGTTGCCTTCAGGGCGCGATCGCGTGATCTGTGCGGCGATCTCTTCTCCCCGGTCGTCAACAAGGCGGAACGACTTTTCCCTGGGGAGGACCTGCTCATCGATGTAGATCTCATGGAGTCCGGACCGCTGCCAGTTGAGCGTGTTGAACACGACGATCGACGGCACGGTGGACCCGGTGAGATACGGCTGCACCTGCCCCATGGCACCTTCACGCAGCAGCCGCGACTGCATCACTCCCTGCCACGCGTATGAAGATTTCTCTGCCCATTGGGTCTGCGTGTTGTCCGCCATCGGATCAGAGATGCTCTCCGCCGACCCGAACGTATGTTCGTTGTAGAAATGAAGATGGTCCGAGACGTTCCGCACCTGCTCATGCAGCGCTGGCGGGAGCACGGCGCCGAAGTCCTGCGCCATTGCCAGCAGTCCCTGGTTGGCGATCAGATCGGTCGCGGTCAGGCGGTTCGCTCCGGTCTCGCGCATCGCGCTGCCGTATCCGTCCGTCCACCAATCCGGCCAGGCCACGCGGTACACGGGGAGCGTTGGGCCATGTTCCTTTTCGACCCATTCCAGGAACTCATGGACCGTCGCGCTGCGGAGCTTCGGAGCTTCGTACATCTCATTCCATCGGCGGATATTGTCGCTCGAGAATGTGGACGGTGGCGAGTTGTCCGTGAAGTAGCCGCTGTACTGCATATTCACGCGATCGTACGGATAGCCGTCTGCTTCGAGCTTCTGCAGATACAGCGGCAGCTCGCGCTGGATCAGGTCGAAGTTCGTCGTGTGGACGTTCTGGAAGTTCCCGGTCATGTAGTGGTCGGCCCGGTAGGCCAGGACGCGTTTGCCGGAAGGTGACTCCCACCAGAAGGGCGTCGGGACGTCGAACGGTCTGAGTGCCCGGGCAACGTTGATCCCCGAGGTGACGTACCGGATGCCGAGGTCCTGGAAATAGTCCACAAGGCACCACGCGTAGCCGTTCACATCATCCTGCATCGCGGTGCGCACCGGCAGTCCCTGTACCTTCATCATGGCGATGGGTTCGAGCGAGTGGACGAGGGCATTCTCATCGGCGACCTCCGCCCAATTCAGAAGCATGCCCGTGACCTCGATGCGCCTTTCGGTGATGCGCCTCTTCAATCGTGCGATCTGCGATGCCGGACGCGACTTCAGATACTCACGCACCGCCCACGACGTCTCGCACGTCCACCGGAACTGTGCATCATCCGGATATCCGTCGGTCTGATCGCACAGGTCCAGCGCAAAATCGATGTACCGGAGATGTTCGGCAAGGATCTCCGTCTGCGGACGGGTGTAGCCGATATCCGTGTGCGAATGCTGCACCAGGTACATGGTCCAGCGGCGGACAGGGTTCACGGTGACGTGTGCGGTACTCGTTGTGTTCCCCATGCCGAGCGTCACGGTCATGGGTGTGGGTGAGGCGACGGGCGTGATCAGCACAGGGTGGCGGGTCACCCCGAACGGGATCGGGATCCTCTCCGCCGCTTTGTCGTCGATCCGTATCGTGCCTTCCGTGGCAGCACCGATGTTCAGGATCTCGAGATCCAGAGGCTGCATCACCTTGCCGTTGCTCTTCTTCAGGATGGGGAGGCTCTCGACAGTGACGCCGTTGGCGACCGGGTGCGTGAACGTCATCACCCATGCGGTGCTCTTTGGCGGCTTCGCCGGTGATGCGGCATTCAACCGGCTTGCCCGGTTCATACGAACCGGCGGGAAGGGTGAGGCGCATCAGACCAAAACGGTCCTTGTTCCGGTCGACGAGCACCAGGCTGAACTCCAGACGGATCCCGCCCGGGCCCTCGGTGTGCCATCCTTCCGTGGGCGCGGTGGTGAAGTTGGCGGCATCCTTGCCGTTCACGGCGAGCGTGAATGTCTGTGACCCGAGGTTGCAGCCGAATCCTGCCAGCCAGATGAATGTCACGCCCCCTGCAGGCGCTGGTCCGGTCTTCCAGACAATGGGACTCAGCCCGTCGGTCGCACGGGCGATGAGCGCATTGCGCATCGTAGAGACGGGTGACGGGTAGGTGATCGTGGCACCCGACACCGTGGATGCATAACCGGGGAGCGGGTCTGCGCTGCCCGCATGCGACAGGGCAAACGAGGTGCAGACGACGAGAGACAGGGCGAGGAAACGGATACGAACACGAAGCATGGGTTGTCCTTTCAACGAACGACGATCTCGTCAATGAAGAGCCAGCAGGGCTTTCCTGCACCGATGTGCCACCCGGGGCAGGTGAGGCGTGATGGGGCGGTCAGCCGGATGTACCGTCCCGTGCGCGGTGGGCCCTCGATCCGGAATTCCTTCCGGACAACGCCGCCTTCGGTTTCGGGGACAACGCAGGTGATGCTTCCGGCGGGAGTATACTCTTTGCCGTCGTTGGACACGGCGATGGACACGTTGTGCGTCAACCAGGTCCACGAATAGATCTCCTGATAGAACGTCGTGGCCACCGAGGAGAAGGTTGTCGGTGCCCCGAGGTCGATCACGGCCTCCACATGTTCGGCCTCGAACCCCAGCCAGTTGCAGTGATAGTCGCCTGCGCCATGAATGCCGTCCGTCAGCGCACGTGCCCCGCCCACGGGGTACTTCTCGCTGTGCTTCGTCAGGAGCGTCACGGGCTTGCCGTAGGCAAGGTTGCCATCGACACTGACACGCATATGCGCTTCGACCGCCTGACGGTACTCATCCGGCGGGCGCCCCATCTCGTCGAGGCGCCGGATGCCCGCATGGTTCGCCAGCAGGACGAATCGTTCCAGCCGTTCACGCATCGCGGCCCGTGGCACGATCGTACCATCCTTCCGGTCGAAGTAGGAGAGCTCCGGAGAGGCATCATGGAGCGAGATGTCGAGGATCGCGAACTCCACCGGCAGGCGCGCGATGCGCACGCGTTCGAGGTAGGCGGGCGTCTCCTTCACCGCCGCTTCAGCGTCGTCGAATTGGGTGGAGTAGGTGCGGAGCAGTTCCGGGGTCAGGTAGGAGTTGATCGCGTCGAACGGATAGCCGTAGATACCCAGCCCCTTGCCCGAGCGTTCGAGCGCATCATGCATTGTGTCGATGTACCGGCGGATGTGCGGTGCCGCGGGGCCGTAATACCCGGCAAGGAAATCATTCAGCACGGCATTGATGTCACAGTCCGGGTTCCAGAGCAGCTTGGCGATGAGATACGTACGCAGGTCGCTGAATTCCGCCACGTTGTGTCCGGCGCCCTGCTGGAACATCTGACGGATGTTGTTCTTCGCAAAGAGCTGGATGTTCGGCTGGAGGACGCGGAGGTTGGGAAACGGGTCGAGCAGGTTCCGGAACTGCACGACGTAATCCCACATCATGATGTTGCCGGTGAGTTTCCCCCAATCTTCGATGTCCTTCTTGAAGGATGCGTTCTCCGGATCGGTGCCGATGGGCTTGCTCCTGTTGCATTCGATGGAGCAGAGCATGATGTTCACGTTCGGATCCGGACGGATGTTCGTCGGCGCGCTGCGTGTATAATTGTAGGCGAGCGTGGAGATGGTATGGTCCGGGAATGCGCGGGCCACACGGTTCACGAACGCGACCATCGTGCCCGAGCTGCCGCCGTAGCGTGCGTTGAGCGCCGTGCAGCTGTCGCACCGGCACTCATTCAGATTGTCGTTCTGGGATACCGACCACGTGTGAGCGAGGGGCTGGCGGGCCATCCGTTCACGCAGGGCGGTGGTCAGGACGTTGAAGACATCGGGATTCGACAGGCAGAGCTGTGCGGTGGCGAGGCGCCGTCCGCCCTGGAGTGTGAAATACTCCGGATGCGTTGCGAAGTGCAGGGTGGAGGGGACGAGGGGTTCGAAGGTATGGACCCACATGCCCCATTCCTCGCGCTGGTCGTCGCCCGAGTGGAGTTTGTGCCAATCGCTGTAGGCCCGGTCGAACCCGTTCAGGTAGTGGACCTGCCGGAACCGGAAGAACGGGACGATCGTGGTATCCATGGGCGGGACCGTGATGGTGGCACGTTCCGGCACGATCGTGACCGCCGGGCTGTACATCCTGCATCCGAGGAGATCTTCGAGCAGGGTGTAGACGCCATAGAGCGTTCCTTTCCGGGAGCCGCCGTAGATGATGAGCTTCGAACCGCGCACCGCCATCCGGAAGCCATCCTCTTCGAGCCGGGAGGCGTTGAGGCCGGGGAGGAGGCGGGCGGAGCGTTTGGTGTGGCCGAGGAGGATCTCGTTGGTGCGCTCGGGTGCGGCATCGGCGACGACCGGCAGGAGTGCACCGGACATCTTCTTTATGTACGACTGGAGTTCCGTGGCCGCCTTGAGCTCGTGGGGCGAGGGGGCTGTCGGGATAACGATGACCGAGGTCGGCTTCCCCTGCTCGACGAGGGCGAGTGCTGGATGAGTCGAATTGCCTGCCACGGCACCCGCCCGGGACAGAACGAAGGCGATGAGCAGGAGCGCTGACGTATTGCGTGCGATCGGCATAACGGAATACACCTCACGGGGAAGGGTCGTGTGACGTGCGGCAGGATATGATGCCGCCTGGGTGACCAATAACCTAGGGAAAGAGAATCGGAGAAGCAAGGAAAGGAGATACGACGAGGTATTGAAGAGAGTTGGGTGCAATGCCAAAATCCACTATCTTCCGTGTGAACCGGAGCCGACGCCGCGGCCCCCCCCCCCCCCCCCCCCCCCCCCCCCCCCCCCCCCCCCCCCCCCCCCCCCCCCCCCCGGCCGGCCCCCCCCGCCCCCCCCCCCCCCCCCCGGGGCCCCCCCCCCCCCCCCGGCCCCCCCCCCCCCCCGACAGGATAAAGGGCAATATGTCCGAGGGTCAGATCGAAAGGTTCAAAGAGCTCTTCGATGAGCTGATGCGGTATTGTCTCCGCCGGGGGATCGTCCTCACGGATGCCCAGGACCTTGTCGGGTCGTCTGTGGAAGCCGCCCTGCGGCATTTCGATGCATCGCGGGGGAGTTTTGCAGCCCTGGCCCAGACATCGCTGGAGAACCGGGTGAAGAATTACTGGCGCGACCGGAAGCCATTGGATCCTCTTGAGGGTGCCGACGGTATGGAGGACCCGGCGCGTCCGGATGCACGTGATGATATCACGCACCAGCAGGCGCAGCTCAAAGGGATCATGGCTGAACTATCGTCGGAAGAGAAGGAATTCCTGCTCGTTCTGCAGTCCGTGCTGGACGAGATGGACACTCGTGCAGTGTCCGAAGCCGCGCGGAGGATGGGGCTGTCTCCGGCGAAGGGGTGGGATCTGTTCCGGAAGATCCAGCGCAAAGCAAGTCGGAAGGCGACGAAGAGGGATGGGGACGCGAGACTTACCGTGGCAAAGATGTCGGCACCCCGCGAGCTCAGCGTGGACGAAAGTTCGCAGATGTGTCTCGAGATCAACGAACTGCGTCCACCGTACGCGCCTTCCGCATCAGCCCCTGCGCCGGAGTCCGTAGGCGCCGAGTTGCGTACGCTTGCCGCATTTGCTGCAATGGAAGATGCATTCACACGCTTCTGCTCGGGCCTGCCCGGCGATTCTCTTGCGCTATTGAGATCACTGGCATAGCACGCCAGATTGACCCTCCGTGTAGTATGAGACAGAGAAGCAGTCTCACACACACACGGAGGGTCTTCATGTTACAGGTCAAGGTCGATCACGACAGCATCCGCATCGGGCGGCATTTCTCGGTTTCCTTTCAGCGCACACTCCGTATTCCCGAAGATGGACGAACGTATCCGCTTCCACCTGGCCTCGGCAGCTTTCCGGTCCGGCGTGTGCGGACTACGCCACCGCGTTCCCGCTTCGTGGCGCGAACATGGCGGCGTGTTCATTCCCATGTACCAGCGGGAAGCGCTCTGGATGTCGTTCGGCGGAGCGGACTGGCGCCCGAACGCGGTGAAGATCGGGATCGGGAAGATCAACGCGATATCGGGCAAGCCGTGGAATGAGAAACTTGAACGACGGAAGGAGGATTATCTCGTCGTTCCCGATCAGCCGTGGCTGGATGGCATCAATGCCGGGAAAGGGATCGTCCGCCAGTTCGTTGCCATGCCGCTCGGGATGGGATACACGTGGAAGGCCAGATCACGGGCGAGGAGGAATTCGGCGGGATCCAGATCATCGCCTACGATCCCAGGCCGGGGAGGTTCCCGGACTCGGAGCCGGTACGTCGGATGTACACGAGGGAGATGGCGTGCTGCATGTCTGCGCCGCATGCGAACGCCGAGATGGGGATCGCCGCCGGGGGCAAACTGACCCAGAAGATCTATCCGGACAGCTATGGCATCGATACATGGGATGAGGGGAATTCCGGGCGGGTGTACGTGCATATCGTGAACAGCATGATGTACCGTCAGATCACGGGAGAGCAACCGCCGGCGACCCCGGTGACCGCCAGGGAGTATGCTGAACACGGACTGCCGTGGTTCGCACCTATGATGAGAGGGAAGGGGATATTGGCGCCCCGGATGAACTGATGGGGGTGAAGGGCGTGAAAGCGATCGATGATGCGCACGGATTCAAGCATCAGCAGGACGATGCGAGCGTGGAGACCCCGGACAGCGTGATCGTCAAGATCCCTGCCGACAAGTCCACGGTGCAGGACGGGATGTGGTGAACCGGCCTCTCATGGCAAAGCGAGTCGGCGCAATGGTCCACGTTTCCGTGATGGACGTAGGGGGGGATGGCCGATGACCCCGTGATGGATGCAGGGGAAGGCCACGACCCCGTGATGGATGTAGGGGCAGCAAGCTGCGCCCCTGCTGCGTAGATGCCGTCATCCCGCGCCCCTACGCCCGTGGCATCGCGCACCGAGTCGCCCCGAAATTGTATCACCCGATGAGACGGATACTCTCGCCGGAAGTCATTATATTACCACCTGTATGCCTGAGCAACGGCCCTCCCGGGCCGGTCTGTGGCTTCCATCCAGTGATATCAAAGCAGGGGTTCTCCCGTGCGTTTCATCCATACTGCAGACCTCCATCTCGCGGTCGAAGCGAAAGAGTACTCGCTGGCCGTCCTCGCAGAGATCGGTTCCATTGCCATCCGCGAACAAGCCGCGGCGATCGTTTTCGCAGGCGATGTGTTCGATACTTTTACCGATGCCTATCAGCTCCGGGGTGATCTTGCGCGCTGGGCCGATGGTCTGCCGGCCGGGATGGATGTGCTCGTCCTCCCCGGCAACCACGAAGAGCTGGGGCGCGGTGCGAACACCCTCAATGCCCTGAGCTTCGGGGCACGCGTGCGCCTCGCGAGCGTGCTGCCGTTCGAGATCATCACGCTCGCGGATACGGAATTCGTTCTCTTCCACTTCCGCCCGGGATATCTGGATCCTCTTCATTGCAGCTCCCACCGCGCGTTGCACCTTCACGGGTCGCGGTCATGCACGGGACCGTTGCCGGCATGGCGTTCACTGGCGATACCCCGGAGGAAGAAGACAATGCACTCATCGACCCCTCCGATGTTCGCGCGCTTGAGTGAGCTAGCGCAGCTCTCGGACATCTTCACGGAGCGCGCGACAAGCGCGAGGGCGGGATCATGATCGCATCCCGGCTCCGCACGCGTCTGGAGGAAAGGGGAACGCAGGCCACGGGGCGTGCCCTGGTGGAGACCTGGTGCTCAGGCGGCAACGATGCGCAGGATCGCCCCCCATCAGCCGGAGAATACCGCGAATACCGGTGTGCCGTCGCCTGGACGGCCGCACAGCGGACATCGATCGCATCGCAGGGGAATGGTCGCCGACCGATATGGTCACCATCATTCTCACGGGCATCGTGGACGATGAACATGCCGTTGTTGAACTGCAGGATGCGATCCGGTCGGCGTACGCAGCCAGGGTGAGAACGCTGGAGGTCCGCATGGATGTCGAGCCGGTGGCAGGCATCGCCGCTCATCCCGCGGCATCAAAGTTCCTTGCGTTGCTTGCAGAGCGGGGGCGAC